>NZ_AP027741.1:2895000-3106976 GCF_030296755.1 Methylophaga marina | reverse complement strand
CCTTGCTCTGCTACAATCATTCAGAATAAAGTTGCATGAGCAGTCAGGATGACTAAACCACAAACCATTCAAATCTTTCTTCCTTTCGGAAATCCGCAGGGGACACGCGTTGCAGAGATAACGACGCGAACAGTGAGAGTCTTTGATATTCCTCGAAAGCTCTTACCTGAATTTCTCAACATGCCAGAATCATCTCAAGTGGGTTTGTACTTCTTGTTTAGTGAAGTAGATAACGAAGAAAACATCTCTTGTTACGTAGGGCAGAGCGGTGAAGTAGGTAAAAGACTCCAGCAACATCACCAAAAGAAAGATTTCTGGCATCGTGCCATTGTCGCGGTCTCCCTCACTAATACCATCACTGATACGCACGCCAAGTACCTGGAATGGGCGTCGATTAAATTGGGACAAGCCTCTGGCCGTTTCCAACTGGAAAATGGCAACTCTGGGTCCAAACCGCATACTCCAGCTCCGCTTGAAGCTGATTGTGTAGAAATTCTTGAAACCATTCGGGTGTTGATGAGTACGCTTGGCTACCCCGTACTGGAACCTTTACCCAGCCATACCAAAGAAATTCAAAGTACGATTTACTTATGTACTGCACGAGGTGCAAATGCCCGTGGCATACTCAGCTCTGAAGGCTTTACAGTATTGAAAGGTTCAACCTGTGCCATGAAGCCAACAGCCAAAGCAACTCCACAAAGTATAAAAACTCGGCGCCAGAAACTGATTGATAGTGGCGTATTGATTATGAGTAGTGATACGTTAGTTTTCGCTAAAGATCATTTATTTCAATCACCAAGTGGCGCGTCCTGTAGTGTCATATACAGGACATCCAATGGTTGGAGAGACTGGAGAACAGCTGAAGGCGTAGACTTGGCGACCAGTGAAGAAAAAAACATTATTCAATCTAACTAAAGATAACAACCTAAATGGCAGAAAAAAGCGGCAAAGAAAACCAAATCATTTGAACAAACCCTATGGGAGAGTGCCGACAAGCTACGTGGGACGGTAGCGTCGTCTGAGTATAAGCACATCGTACTCAGCCTTATCTTCCTGAAGTTTGTTAGCGATAAGTTTGAAGCACGTAAGCAGGAACTGATTGATGAAGGCCAGGGCGACTTTGTTGAAATGGTCGAGTTCTACACCATGAAGAACGTGTTCTTCCTGTCTGAAGAGTCACGCTGGTCAACCATTATTCGTGAAGCCAAGCAGGAAGATATTGCCCTGCGTATCGATACCGCACTGCATACCATTGAGAAGACCAACAAAAGCCTGCGTGGTGCATTGCCCGATAACTACTTCTCACGTCAGGGCTTGGAGCCACGCAATCTCGCCTCTCTTATCGACACCATTAACAACATCGATACCACGGCAGACCGTGAAGAAGATGTGGTTGGACGTGTTTATGAATACTTCCTCGGTAACTTCGCTGCATCAGAAGGTCAACGCGGTGGCGAGTTCTACACGCCCAAGTGTGTGGTTAACCTGATTGCAGAAATGATTGAGCCATACAGAGGCAAAATCTACGACCCCTGCTGTGGTTCAGGCGGTATGTTTGTGCAGTCGATTAAATTTATCGAAAGTCACGAAGGCAACAAAAAAGACATCTCCATCTATGGTCAGGAGCAAACCAGCACCACCTACAAACTAGCCAAGATGAATCTCGCCATTCGCGGTATTGCTGCCAACTTTGGTGATGTACCGGCAGATACCTTCTTTAAAGATCAGCACCCTGATTTAAAAGCCGACTTCATCATGGCGAATCCCCCGTTTAACCTTAAAGGTTGGCGTGGTGCAGATGAACTGGTCGATGACCCACGCTGGGGAGGGTACGACGTACCACCAACAGGCAATGCTAACTATGCGTGGATTTTACACATGGTCAGCAAACTGTCAGAAAACGGTATCGCCGGTTTTGTCTTAGCCAATGGTTCGATGAGTACCAACACCAAAGGCGAAGGCGAAATCCGCAAGAAGCTGATTGAAAACGATCTGGTGGACTGCATGATTGCCTTGCCAGGGCAATTGTTCTACACCACACAGATTCCGGTGTGTTTATGGTTTATTACCAAAAACAAAAAAGCTCAGCAGTTTGATGATGAGCGTAAAGCCTTCCGTGACCGCAGCGGTGAGACGTTGTTTATCGATGCCCGCAATATGGGTACGCTGATCGACCGTACCCATAAAGAACTCACCAGCGATGATTTGGCAGAAATCACCCGCACCTACCATGCATGGCGTGGTGAACCAAAAGACGGCACCTATGAAGACCAAGCCGGGTTCTGCAAATCTGCCTCATTAGATGAAATTAAAGCCAATGATTACGTACTGACGCCGGGACGTTATGTCGGTGCAGCTGAACTGGAAGATGATGGTGTGCCGTTTGAAGAGAAAATGGCAGAACTCACCCAAACTCTTTATCAGCAAATGGCTGAGTCTGAAAAGCTGGATATAATGATTAAGGAAAATCTGGAAGGGTTGGGTTATGAAAAGTAGCTGGAAACCTGTCCAGCTTGGTGATCTTGTTGACATTCAAACTGGCTTTCCTTTTAAAAGCTCTGAATATACAACCGACGATGATGCGATACCTCTTCTTCGAGGTGATAACGTGGTACAGGGAACCTTTCGCTGGGATGGAGTTAAGTATTGGCCAAAAAGCGCCTTGATTGAAAAACACAACAAATACTGGCTCGCAGAACACGATGTCATATTGGCGATGGATCGACCATGGATTGAAGCCGGTCTCAAGACCAGTCAAGTTTCCAAAAGCGACCTGCCTTGTCTGTTAGTTCAGCGAGTTGCCCGCCTCAGATCCAAAAAAGGGCTCGACCAGCATTATCTCAGGTACTTGGTGTCTTCGTATTGGTTTACTGAATATGTCAAACAAGTTCAAACGGGTACTGCTGTTCCTCACATCAGCCCAAAGCAAATAGCTGCTTTTGATTTCTTGCTCCCACCTGAAGGTGAACAAAAGGAAATTGGAAGGCTCCTGAAAAGTCTCGACGACAAAATCGAACTCAACCGCCAGATGAACGAAACGCTGGAGGCGATGGCGCAGGCGTTGTTTAAGAGCTGGTTTGTGGATTTTGATCCGGTGATCGATAACGCACTGGCGGCCGGTAACGAGATTCCAGAACCCCTGCAAGCCCGCGCTGAAAAACGCCAAGCCTTGGGTGACCAGCGCAAACCCTTACCCCCAGAGATACAGGCACTCTTCCCTGAGCGCTTTGTGTTTAACGATGAAATGGGTTGGATACCAGAGGGGTGGGAGCAAACTGCAATATCTGATGTTGCTCAGGTTATCAAAGGCAAATCTTATAAGAGTGCTGAACTCGCAGCATCTCAAACGGCATTAGTTACCTTAAAATCCTTCAATCGTGGAGGTGGTTACAGGTTGGATGGGTTAAAGGAATATACCGGAGCATACAAGCCAGAGCAGGAAGTCACTGCAGGTGACTTGGTAATTGCTTACACCGATGTCACACAAGCTGCAGATGTGATTGGTAAGCCAGCTATGGTTGTTAGCGATGAGAGATACGAACGTTTAGTAATTTCATTAGATGTTGCTGTGGTTCGCCCAGCTAAAGTTGAATACAAAACCTTCTTGTACGGGTTGTCGCAAACAGAGCAGTTTCAGCAGCATACTAAATCACACTCAACAGGCACTACAGTATTGCATCTAAGTAAGAATGCGGTCCCAAGCTATGAGTTTTCAGCTCCTGATCTTCGGTTGATTGAGGCTTTTGATAAACAAGTTGGCCCACTTTTTAGAACTATTGATCTGAATATTAGTAGGGTTCGAACACTCGTAAAGGCTCGTGACACACTTTTACCCAAACTCCTCTCTGGTGAACTCCGTATCGGTGAAGCTGAAAAACAGGTCGCAGAGGCAGTATGAGTCAATTCACCGAAGCCAAGTTAGAGCAAGCCATCATTGAGCTGATAGAGCAGCAGGGCTATCCCTATACGGCCGGTGAAACGCTGGTTCGCGATCCATCAGAAGTCTTGATTCGTGAGGATTTGGAAGGCTTCTTACGTGAACGTTATGCCAGTGAAGGCTTAACGGACGGTGAGCTGGAAACCATCATCCGCCGTTTGATCAACTTCAGTTCGGCAGATTTATATGATTCCAACCGTGCCATCCATAAGCTGGTGGCTGATGGTTTTGTGCTAAAACGTGATGACCATACGCAGAAAGATCTGTTTATCCAGTTGATTGATTATGAGGGCGGCAGCAATCGTTATCGCATCGTTAATCAGCTGGAAATTGAAGGCACGGAAAAACGCATCCCTGATGGCATTTTGTATATCAACGGTTTGCCGCTGGTGGTGTTTGAATTTAAGAGCGCCATCCGAGAGCAAGCCACACTGCACAATGCCTTTGAGCAGCTGACCATACGCTATGCCCGTGATATTCCTGAGCTAATGAAGTACAACGCCCTGTGCGTGATTTCGGATGGCGTGAACTCCAAGCTCGGTTCATTGTTTGCCCCTTATGAGTTCTTCTATAGCTGGCGCAAGGTTACGGGTAATGAGGCCATTGGTCAGGATGGTATTAATTCGCTGCATACGATGATTGAAGGCTTGTTTGAGCAGCAGCGTTTGCTGGATGTGATTCGACACTTTGTGTTGTTCCCGGATGTCTCCAAACGGCAAGAGAAGATTGTCTGTCGTTATCCGCAGTTTTATGCCGCGACCAAGTTGTATCACAACATCATGGCGCATCGTAAACCGGAAGGGGATGGTAAAGGCGGTACTTATTTTGGTGCGACCGGCTGTGGCAAAAGTTACACCATGCTGTTCCTCACGCGTCTGTTGATGCGCAGTGTCAATTTTGAAAGCCCGACTATCGTGTTGATTACTGACCGTACAGATCTAGACGATCAGCTTTCCAAGCAGTTTACTAATGCCAAGGGCTATATTGGCGATCAAACCGTCATCAGTGTCGAAAGCCGGGCACAGTTACGCGAGTTATTAAAAGGCCGCACCAGTGGCGGTGTATTCCTGACCACGATTCATAAGTTCACTGAAGATACCGAGTTACTGACTGACCGGAATAATGTGATCTGCATTTCCGATGAGGCCCATCGTAGCCAGGTGAATCTGGATCAAAAAGTGCGGGTGACAGAGAAAGGTGTGAAACGCACCTTTGGCTTTGCCAAATATCTGCATGACTCGTTACCCAATGCCACCTATGTGGGCTTCACCGGTACACCGGTTGACGCCACGCTGGATGTGTTTGGTCAGGTGGTGGATAGCTACACTATGACCGAATCCGTGCAGGATGAGATCACCGTTCGTATTGTTTACGAAGGTCGGGCAGCCAAGGTCACATTGGATAACGCCAAGCTGCAACAGATTGAGGACTACTACAAAGACGTTGCCGAAGAAGGCGCGAATGAATACCAGATTGAGGAAAGCAAACGCTCGATGCTGAGCCTGAACTCGATTCTGGGGGATAAAGACCGTATTCGTGCATTGGCTGAGGACTTTGTTCAGCATTATGAAAACCGCCTGGAGGAAGGCGGCACAGTGATGGGTAAGGCGATGTTTGTCAGTAGTTCGCGCATGATTGCCTATGCATTGTGGAAAGAACTCAAACAGCTTCGCCCTGAGTGGTTTGAAGTGAAAGAAACGGATGGTTCAAAAGCGCTAACTGAGCAGCAGCTGAAAGACATTAAACCGTCTGAACGCGTGAAGATGGTGTTAACCCGTGGCAAGGATGACCCCAAGGAGCTATGGGACTTGCTGGGCACCAAGGACTATCGAAAAGAACTGGATCGTCAGTTCAAGAACCCACACTCCAATTTCAAAATCGCCATTGTGGTGGATATGTGGCTCACCGGCTTTGATGTGCCATTCCTCGATACCATCTATATCGATAAACCAATTCAGCGCCATAACGTGATTCAGACCATTTCTCGGGTGAACCGTAAGTTTGAAGGTAAGGAAAAGGGCTTGGTGGTGGATTACATCGGCATTAAGAGCCAGCTGAATAAAGCCTTGGCCCATTACTCCAAAACCGATGAGACCAATTTTGAGGATATTCAGACCTCAGTTATTACGGTGAAAGACCACTTGGATCTACTGAACAAGATGTTCCATAAGTTTGATGCATCTCCGTATTTCACTGGAGAAGCACTAAAACAGCTTGAATGCCTCAATATGGCAGCAGAGTACGCCATGATGACCGACAAGCAGGAAAAGCGCTTTATGGGGCTGGTGAAGCGTCTGAAAGCGGCTTATGACATCTGTTCAGGCAGTGAGAAGCTCAGCCAGGATAATCGAGACCAGTCACACTTCTATTTTGCCGTGCGTTCCATTGTGTTCAAACTCACAAAGGGCTCAGCCCCCGACACTGCCCAGATGAATGCCAAGGTAAGGCAGATGATTGAAGAGGCCATCAAGTCAGATGGCGTGGAAGAAATCTTTAAGTTGGGCGAGGGCACAGGTGAGATCGATATTTTCGATGATGACTATCTCGCAAAGATTGAGAAGATCAAACTGCCCAACACCAAAATTAAATTACTACAACAGCTGTTAGCTAAAGCGATCGGGCAATACCAGAAAACCAACCGTGCCCAAGCCATTGAGTTCAGTAAACGCTTCCAGGCACTGGTCGAGAAATACAACGAACGTAAAGAAGAGGATGTGCTGGTCAGTAACGTGCTTGAAGACTTCTCAGAAGAGATCATCAAGTTGTTTGAGGAACTGAAGATTGAGATTCATTCTTTTGTCGATATGGGTATTAATCTCGAAGAGAAGGCTTTCTACGACATTCTTAAAACGCTGATGAAGAAGTACGACTTCAGTTATCCCGATGACAAACTTTTAGAGTTGGCCAAAGCTGTAAAAATCGTCGTTGATGACAAGGCCAAGTACACCGACTGGAGTCAACGCGATGATGTGAAGGCAGAATTGAAGGTTGATCTGATTTTGCTTTTGCACAAGTTTGGCTATCCGCCGGTAGATCATGATGAGGTCTACAAAGAGATATTTACGCAAGCTGAGAATTTTAAGAAGAATGCTACTCAATAAAGAAGTACGCTAAAAAATTGTGATGACTAAATCGCCACTAATTTACTAAACAACTTTTTTGACCATTTTTCAATCTTACATTTGTACTGCAAACTTTGAAAATCACAGGTATCAAATGATTATTATTAGATATTTACTGCTTTTTCGCTCTGCTTAAAACCTGCTCCAATACAATTTCTAGCTCTAAATCCCTTCTCATCCACCGGCGTGAAGGCACAAATATTCTCTATTCAAAAATAATAGCCCACACTCATGGATAAATGACTTTGAGCTGGGTCTTGGATACTGGCTTATTGCATTTGTGATGAGCATACACTCAAGGTCTAAAACTAGTGTTATTTCACTCATTCGAGTTTCCTAAACACACATCTATGAATAATTTCATACCTGAGGTGACATAGATGTCTAAAGCCCACCCATGGGATCAGTTTGCGCAAATCTTCGTGATTTGAAAAAACGCACTAAATTAAATTTTTGTAATTTTTTTATCAAAACAATAATTTACAATTTCGCCGATTTTGTATCTAGATAACATTATGAAATTAAATAGAAATCTCTAAAAAACTGTGCGACAACAGGTATGTGTTTTTGGGGGGGGGGCGCATGATTGTGAAAGTTTCACCGGGGCAGGTAACAATGAGTGACTGGAATATTGTGATAGTTCAGTACAAAGGGGACGAGATCGAAAAATTTCTTGGCTACTGCTATGAACGCCAAAATATCAGGTTTAGTTCAAAGGTTATTACGTATGGCCCAAAGTCGAATACGGGGAAAACATTATCTAGCTCAGAATATTTCTTTCTGGTTCGCCCTGGGCTCCTACACCTTCGGCGCAACTCTATTTAGTACATTTCAGTATGAATAAAGGTATTCCAGTTCGACTTAAATATTAGGTGAAAGTGATGCATTGGCAACTAGCAGAAAAAATTTATAAACGGTGTCCGACCATTTATCGAGGCAGAAACTTAGGACCTGATCAGAACTTAATGTGCTTCGGATTTGAATGCGGTTCTGGTTGGTATGAGCTGATCTTAGATCTATCAATACAACTAGAAAAAATAACAGAAAAATTACGTGCAGATGGAATGGATCCTGACTACCTGCCCATGGTTATGCAAGTGAAAGAAAAATATGGCGGATTAAGTTTCTCCCTTACCTACTATACAGACGAAATGAACGTGTTAATTGATAAGGCCGAGGAAGACTCTTTAACAACCTGTGAAGAGTGTGGTGCTGAAGGAAAACTAATGAGCGTGTATGGGCGGTTTCAAATGACCTGTTGTGAGGAGCACCTACCTTCAATAGTGTCGCATAGTGAAACTAGTGATGTGTAACCCATAAACACTAGAAAGAATACATTGTCAGGTTTGTCTAGTTACCAACTGGATAAATTCATCATTTTAATTGGAGATAAGTATGATTATGCCATTGGCACCAGCTCAAGTAACCATGTCTGAATGGAATATCATTGTGATTATTAAAGATGGAAAAAAGATAGAAAAGTTTCTTGGGTATTCCCTACATGACAATACTTATAGAATCAGCAGTCAGGTACTAGAGTATGACGCTGAAAACAAAAGAGGCTTCACTGAATCTGGCTCAGTTTATGAATTCATCGATGCACCTGGAGAGTTACACCCGGAGGCCCAAGAGATCTTTGACAAACTCAACGCCTGGGAAATGGTTAGCGTTTCTCTAAAGTTTGAAATAGAGCAACCATAATAGCTGAATGATCCGAGTGCACATGAATTATGGTTTACTCCTATCTAGAGGAGTAAACCATAGCTATCAAGTACAGTTTCATACTAGAGAACTGTATTGTGAATAATACTAATTATGTAGTGGTCAACTAATTCCGGACCCGGATTTAGACAGATCTTCCGCCTTTGCAGGAGAACATCCATCGTTAAATTGATGTGGCCGTTGCCAGTTGTAATAATCCATCAGGTAATAGCTCACATCACGCATTGCTTCACTTAAGTTGCTGTAGCCCAGTCTTGGCAACCATTCAGCCTTAAAGCTCCGAAACAACCGCTCCATTGGCGCATTATCCCAACAGTTACCACGGCGGCTCATGCTTTGAGTTATGCGGTAGCGCCATAACCGTTGTCGGTATTTTCGAGAGCTGTATTGGCTACCCTGATCACTGTGGAATAACACATTCTGTGGTTTACCCCGCGACTCATAAGCCATATCCAGTGCTTTTACGGCCAAGTCAGCATCCGGCCTGGCCGACATAGCCCATCCAACCACACGGCGGGTATATAAATCCAGTACCGCAGCCAGGTAATGCCAACGATTACCTGTCCATATATAGGTAATGTCTCCACACCAGACTTGATTCACTCGGTCAGGCTCAAATTCCCGATTAAGCACATTGGGTATATCAGGCCGCTCAACGGTCGCCTGCTTATAGGCATGGGGGCCGGGCTGTTTGCAAATCAGTCCCAGCTCAGACATCAGTCGTCTGACCTTGAAGCGGCCAATCTCTATCGCTTCGTCCCGTAGCATGCCGACAATGGTGCGACTACCGGCGCTGCCCCGGATTTTTGTAAATAATTCATTCACCTTGGAACGTAGTTGCAGGCGCTTCACATCAGGCTGTGTCCGGCATTTCTGCCTGTCATAAAAGCTACTCAGGCCAACACCAAACAGTGGGCAAAGCAGGCTCAGCTTACCGTGCTCTCTCAATTGCTCTATCAGCGTGTAGAGCCGAGCTCGTCCGACATCAAGAGAGCGGTAGCCTTTTTTAATATGGTTTTTTCCTGCTCCAGGCGCTTCACCCGCGCTTCTAGTTCCTGAATACGCTGCTGTTCCTGCGTCAGCGCCTTGGAAGCAGGTGTATGCCCACCTCGTTCAGCTTGTAACTGTTTAACCCAGCGACGTAAGGCTGACTCACCCACACCGAGGGCTTGGCAGGCTTCTGGAACACTGTAGTTCTGGTCCACCACCAAACTCGCTGCCTCCAGCTTGAACTCAGGAGTAAAACTTCTTCTTTGTTTTGTCATTGAACACCTCTGTGGAGGTCATAGTACCTCCTAAAATGGTGTCCGGGATCAGTAAACCACTACAGTTAAAGATGAGGCTTTACTCACTAAGCTTAAGGTGGGAGAAACTGTTGATTTCGAGTTTATGAAAGTAGAACAAGGTTATGTCATCACTGAAGTCAAGTAACTGACAATATGCAGGGCTGATTAAAAAATCAGCTCTGCATTAATTAATGCACACACTACGGAATGAGCGATTAAAAATAATTGTCTAAAAGAATAGGAAAACTGGGTCTTGCACCCATTAACTCGAGGTAAATAACCATGAAAACACAGTTTAAATATTGGGCTGGAATGTTCTTAGGTATTTTATTGACGATGTCTTACAGTATTGTCAATGCTGACACTTCACGCAGCTCATCGACAAATTCTGACAAAGTAATTATTCAACCTGCCGAGGCAAAACATAAGCATCCGTATGGTCCACCCGGGAAAGGTCCCCGCCGTTACATGGAACACAAAACTGAAAAGGGCCAACAATCAAAATCTGACGCCAAAACCAAGAGTATTAGGCGTGGCCCCCCAGGTAAAACACCTTATAGAGGGCGTTGAGCAGTTGAATAAGTGCCGTGGTCTTAGAAATGTGTTCCACACTGAGGTGCCGGAATGGGTGGCGTGATCATTATTGGTGCTCCAGTAAACCTTAAACAAATCAAAAATGCCGATGCCAAGGGCGCTGCCGACCGACTTGCCAGAAAAGCAATCAAAGCAGCTAAATAGCGCTGAGCAAGTCATGAAGCTTAAAAATTCGGACTTGGCTGAGCACCATTCCTGATGGTGCTCAGTCTTGTATCCCTGTAGGAGTTCAATCAGCACCAACCTGACTCATAACAATGTTCAGCGGCTATTTTTATTGACGTATATTAATGAAAAGCAAAGTGTGTCGTAAATAGCATGATTCGATTACAAACTAGCGTATTAGCAAAAAAACCTAGACAAGCAGAGAAAAATCAAAAAAGTTGTATTCATAGTTGGAACTGATTCATAATAGGCATGTCGTAGAGATAATTGTGATCATAAATAGCTAAACTAATGTCAGTCCATTCTTTCGTAAAAGTGCTTATTCTGATGATTGTCATTCAATCAGGCATTGTTGCGGCTGACGTTCACAATGTTGTGCCAGAGCATGCATCTGAGCAACACCTTAGCAATAATGAATTCAATGACAGCCACCAAGACCAGGTTCAACTCGGCGGTGAACACAATTCACCCTCTTCTGATCCTGCTGAGAGTTGTGTTTTGTGTATGCACTGCCACTGCTCACACTTTATCGCTATAAACACCAATTCAAACATCGAAGTTTATCCGAGTCCGGAAAACTTTTATTATCCCTACCAGCTAGCTTCTGTCACTGACTTTTCAGTCAGTATGTACCGCCCTCCTAAATCCTGATCTGCTGACATTTCACGCGGACTCGATCTGAGTCCGTTGTTCACAGATATACAGGATTTCTTTCATGAAAAAGCAATATGATTGCGTGCAGAGTTCACGTAAGCCCGTTGTGCTTGCTTTGGTTTGTTACTTGCTCCCAGCAGCGATGGCGCCGCTTACCTATGCTGATGCCGGGCAACAAGAAAAGGCATTGGGTCTGAGGGAAGCGATGCAACAAACGCTACAACAGCATCCTTCCTTACAGGTTTTTCCTCTACGACAACAAGGTCTGGAAGCGCAGAAAAAACTGCCAACCTTAAACCGGCTTATGTGGTCGGTGCTGAAGTCGAAAATGTCGCCGGAACAGGGGAGCTAAGCGGTATCAAAGCCCTTGAAACACGGGTCACATTATCATCTGTTTTGGAGCTAGGCGATAAACGCCAGTCACGTGTCGATTTGGTTGAACAACAAAGCGATGTTGTTCGTGTCGATCGCAAAGTCAAAGCACTGGATTTACTGGGGCAAGTGACAAGAAGATTCATCAACGTGCTCAACAGCCAGGAGCGAGTAAAACTAGCAGAAGTAGGACTGGAACTCGCGCAAACGACATTAAAAGAAGTCAACCGGCGTGTCAGTGCTGCTGTGGCGCCTAAGGCCGACCTGGGCCGTGCTGAAGCTTCAGTTCAACAAGCAGAGTTGACCCTGCTTGCAGAGCAGCGACAGTTTGAGTCGCACCGAATGGCACTGGCTAACTTGTGGGGCAGCTACCAGCCTGCTTTCGATGAGGTATCAGGATCACTCTATTCCTTTAATGAAGCGATGCCGTTCGATGCCTTATTCTCTAAAGCACAACAAAATCCACAGATCGAAATGTTTGCTGCCGAGGCGCGGGTTCGTGATGCCGAAGTCCGACTGGCTCGCACCCAGCAAGTTGCTGATCTGACCTGGTCAGTCGGGATACGACGAGATGAAGGTATTGATGATTCAGCCCTGGTTGCAGGCATTTCTATGCCCCTGTTCAGCCAGGAGCGAGCTCAGAGCAGGATAGAAGCAGCACTGGCGGCCAGAAATGAAGTGACCTATCGGCGTCAGGACGTGTTGCTGCAACTTCATACGGAATTGTATCGCGCCTATTCAGGGCGTAGTCAGGCCATTACCAGCATTCAGAGGCTGCAACAACACATCATCCCTAAACTTAATACCAGCCTGGAGCAGACACGCGTCGGTTATCAGCGTGGACTCTATAGTTATTTGGATTTACTCACTGTCAGGCAGGATTTGCTCAACGCCAGACGAGCTGTTATCGAGGCTGCCACAGCAGCGCTCAAATACGAAGCTGAAATTGAGCAACTGACAGCAGAGCCACTGGCTAAAACGGAGTAAACAAAATGTATCAGAACAAAATGTTTGAAAAACGATGGATTAACTTTTCCTTGAACAGCAGTCTATCAATTCTGTCGGCACTATTGCTGATAATTCTAGCATCACCTGTTATCGCTCAAAACGAGCATGAACATGGTGATAAGCAAACTGAACAACACAAATCAGAAGATGCCCATAAGCATGATTCAGCGTCTGAAAGTTCTATGCACAAAGAAGACGACTCGCATAGTACCGACCAGCATCAGCATGACGAACAAACGCATAATTTAACTGAATCTCAGAGTGAGCAGACGTCACCCGCGAACGCTAATGAGGATGAGCACGGGCACGGGCATGAAGGTGAAGACGAAAACCACGTCGAAATTGATGATGAGATGGCTCGTCAACAAGGCCTCGCTACTGCGAAAGCCCTGGCCGGAGAGGTATCACTGACGACCAAGCTTTATGGCAGGATTGTACTTTCACCTGATCAGGTGAGTCAGGTCAGAGCCCGTTTTCCTGGCCGAATTACCCGCGTTAATGTGAACTTTGGTGATGAAGTTAAAAAAGGGCAGTTATTGGCGAGTGTGGAATCCAATAACAGTTTGCAGAGCTACAATTTGCATGCCCCTATCTCTGGCACTATTACAGCAAAAGAAGCCAGCACAGGCGAGGTTGCCAATGATCAAGCCCTATTCACCATCACCAATACTAATTCACTGTGGGCGGAGCTTAAAGTGTTCCCTGAGCAGGCCTCTGAAATAAAAGCTGGGCAGAAAGTTCAGTTGCTCAACGGCGATCGAAAGTTTGAGTCCAGCATCAAGCAACTGTTGCCAAATAATCAGGCCCAGCCTTACCGAATTGCCCGTGTTCCCATTGAAAGTACTGAAGCAACCCTATTTCCGGGCTTATTAGTGGAAGCACAAGTCATTATCCAGCAAGAAACCGTAGACATCAGAATCCCCAACAGTGCCATTCAACGTTATGAAGGCTCACAAGTTGCCTTTCTCAAAGCGGATGGAAAATATCAGGTCAAACCTTTGAATTTGGGTATTTCTGATGGCAGATATAGTGAAGTGTTATCCGGACTCCGGCAAGGCGATGAAATCGTCGTAGAGAACAGCTATCTCATCAAAGCTGATCTGGAAAAAGAAGGCGCGGCACACGCCCACTAATACGGAGTTAAACATGCTAAATAACATTCTATCGCTCTCAATTGAGAGACGGGGCCTGATGTTGTCCCTGATATTACTCATCATCGGTCTGGGTGTATGGAGTTACCAGAAACTGCCGATTGATGCGGTACCTGACATCACCAATGTACAAGTACAAATCAATACCAAAGCGCCCGGCTACTCGCCACTTGAAGCAGAGCAGCGGATCACTTACCCGGTAGAAAGGGCGATTGCCGGCCTGCCAAATCTTGATTATACCCGCTCAATATCGCGTTATGGGTTATCACAGGTCACCGTGATATTCGAGGAGGGAACAGATCTCTATTTCGCTCGTAATTTAATCAATAATCGTCTAGCGGTCATCAAAGGCTCATTACCCGCAGGGCTAGAACCTGAGATGGGACCTATCGCGACGGGGCTGGGTGAGATTCTGATGTACACGGTGACAGCCGAGCCGGGGGCCAAGCAGGATGATGGCTCACCTTATAACGCCACCGAGTTGCGCGTCATTCAGGACTGGGTAATTAAGCCGCGTCTGGAGCGCGTTAAAGGTATCACTGAAGTGAATACCAACGGTGGCTTCGACAAGCAATACCATGTTCAGCCAGACCCTACGAAACTACTGAACTTTAGTGTCAGTCTCAGTGAATTGAAACAGACATTGATGCAAAACAATGATAATCGAGGAGCTGGTTATATTGAGCGCTTCGGTGAACAAATTCTGGTTCGGTCACCTGGACAACTCAAGACTATCGACGATATTCGCCATGTGGTGGTGAAAAATATTAATGATCGGCCAGTATTAGTCCAAGATGTTGCCGATGTCGTCATCGGCAAACCACTACGCAGCGGTGCAGGGACTCGCGATGGCAAAGAAGCCGTTGTAGGTACAGTGATGATGCTAGTCGGTGAAAACTCACGCGCAGTTTCTGAAAGGGTCGCAAAGGAACTTAAATCGATTCAATCCTCATTACCGGAAGGTGTCATCGCGGAAGCGGTCTATAACCGCACAACACTGGTCGACAAGGCCATCAAAACGGTGCAAAAAAACCTGCTGGAAGGCGCTCTGCTGGTCATCGTCGTATTGTTTTTGCTACTGGGGAACATCCGTGCTGCATTAATTACTGCGGCAGTTATACCCCTGGCCATGATGGCAACATTTACCGGTATGGTCCAAGCGGGCATTTCTGCCAACCTCATGAGCCTAGGGGCGCTCGACTTTGGTTTGATTGTCGATGGTGCTGTGATTGTGGTTGAAAACGCGATTCGCAGGCTCTCTATTGCACAAAGACAGGCTGGGGGAATATTACCCTTAAAAGATCGACTACAGGTCGTTTTTGAAGCCACTAACGAAGTAATACGGCCCAGTCTGTTTGGGGTGGCGATTATTACCGTCGTCTACATCCCCTTGTTTTCACTCACCGGTGTTGAAGGGAAGATGTTTGAACCGATGGCTGCAACAGTCATTATTGCCCTGGTTTCTGCCATGATCTTCACCCTTACCATTGTGCCGGCCGCTGTGGCGACATTCATGGGCGGCAGTGTAAGGGAAAAGGAAAGCCTTATTATCAGTGGGGCAAAATGGCTTTACCGTCCTGTCTTGCTACTCAGTCTGAAATTGCGCTGGGTTGTTCTCCTCGTTGCGGCTATTTTGGTTACGGTATCAATCAATATGGCCAGCAAAATGGGCTCTGAGTTTATCCCACAACTTAATGAAGGGGATATAGCACTGCATGCACTGCGTAGTATAGGTACCAGTCTTGAACAATCCATTAAGATGCAGGGACTGCTCGAAAAACGGTTAAAGGAATTTCCGCAGGTCGATAAAGTCTTTGCTAAATTGGGCACGCCGGAAGTCGCCACGGATCCTATGCCTCCTAATGTGGCTGACACTTTCTTAATACTTAAACCAAGGAGTGAGTGGCCTCAACCGGAATTACCCAAAAGCGAACTCTTAGCTCAAATTGAAGCTGTGGTTAAACAATTGCCAGGCAATAATTATGAGTTTACCCAACCGATCGAAATGCGGTTTAACGAGCTAATTTCAGGGGTTCGTGCTGACTTAGGCATTAAGGTATACGGTGACGATTTAGACTTGCTTAAGCAAAATGCAGAAGCGGTTCTCGCCGTCGTGCAGCAGATCCCAGGTAGCGCGGATGCACGTCTTGAGCAGGTTGATGATATGCCCATGCTGACGGTCGAGCCTAAACGGATGGCAATGTCACGTTATGGTCTCAATGTTGATGATCTGCAGAATATGGTTTCCACAGCTGTGGGCGGCGGTATGGCCGGCCTCATTTATGATGGCGATCGGCGCTTCAATCTTGTGGTACGTCTCCCGGAGAAGATCAGGGAAGATATTGAGGCACTGTCAGTGCTTCCGGTCAGTCTGCCGGATGGTAATTATGTCCCACTCTCTGAAGTAGCCAAAGTCGAATTGACCCAGGCTCCCAGCCAGATTTCCAGAGAAAATGCCAAACGACGAGTTGTTGTGACCAGTAATGTCAGAGGGCGTGACCTTGGGTCATTCGTTGAGGAGGCACAGCAACAGATTGCAGAGCAAGTTGAGCTTCCAGCTGGTTACTGGGTTGAATATGGCGGCACTTATGAACAGCTGCAGTCAGCCAGTCAAAGACTGTCTATCGTAGTCCCTGTAACGCTACTGATCATCATGGGCTTACTGGTGACCGTGTTGGGCTCGTTTCGTGATGCAGCCATTATTTTTACCGGTGTGCCACTGGCGCTAACGGGGGCGTAATGGCGCTTCTGCTCAGAGATATGCCGCTGTCGATTTCAGCCGGTGTCGGATTTATCGCCTTGTCAGGGATTGCAGTGCTTAACGGCCTGGTGATGCTGGCATTTATCCGCGACTATTGGCATAGCCACGGAGACTTGCATAAAGCGATTGTCGAGGGCGCGATGACGCGGTTGCGGCCCGTACTGATGACGGCTTTAGTGGCAAGTCTGGGGTTTGTTCCTATGGCGCTTAATACCGGTACCGGCGCTGAAGTACAAAGACCGCTGGCGACAGTCGTGATTGGGGGCATTATTTCCTCAACGTTATTGACGCTGGTTGTGTTACCCGCACTTTATAAGTTGATTCATAGTAGAGATAAAAAAGCTAGCCGGCGATGCTGAGTCCGTTGCTGGTCATGATATGACCAGCAACGGTGTATCTCATCACAAGAAATTGCTGTGTTGTTGAGTACATTGGAGTGTTTTATGCATAATCACAACAGTCAGGACGAGACGAGTTCACGACGTATTGGCCTGGTGTTTTTGCTGAATTTGGGCTTCACGATCATTGAGTTTATTGGCGGGCTGCTGACCAACAGTACCGCGATTATGGCCGATGCGGTACATGATCTGGGTGATAGTCTCTCTCTTGGCAGTGCCTGGTTGTTATCACGCTGGGGGCAGAAAACGGCTAATAATGAGTTCACCTACGGTTACCGCCGCTTAACCTTATTTGGTGCCTTTTTAAACAGTATTGTGCTTATTGCCGGTTCCATTTGGGTGATCACTCAGGCCATACCCCGTATTTCTGATCCTGTGATGCCCGTCACTGAAGGTATGCTCGCATTAGCCATATTGGGTGTGACCATTAATGGGTTTGCGGCTTATCGTATTAGCAAAGGCAGCACGATGAACGAAAAAGTGCTGAACTGGCATTTGCTGGAAGACGTGTTGGGATGGGTTGCTGTACTGGTTGTGTCGGTGATCCTGCAATTCGTGGACTGGCCAATACTTGATCCATTGCTATCAGTCGGATTTACCTTGTTTATCTTATTCAATGTGATTCGTAACTTCTGGGCAACCGGCAAGATTTTTCTACAGGCAGTGCCCGACAAGAACCTGCATGATGAGATCCGACACAAACTCTTACACATCGATGGTATCAGTGACATTCATCATCAACACCTTTGGTCGCTCGATGGTGAACAGCATGTCCTGACGGCTCATCTCGTGATTGAGGGCAGCCTTGAAAACGGGCGATACAACAGCATCAAAGATTCCGTAGCCGAGACTTTAAAACCATTCAGTCTGGCTCATACCACCATCGAGATCGAGTTAAAACAAGAATACTGCCGTGATGAATCCGCTCACTAATTAACGTTGAGGGACTAGTGACGCAGTTGTAATATGCGTCGGGCCCCATTCATCACAATAAGTCCTATCACCAAACCGATGATTAAGTCGGGGTAGTGTGAACCTGTCCATGAAACCAACAAACCTGCCAAGATAACGCCAGAATTGGCTATGACATCATTGGCGGAGAAAATCCAGCTGGCTTTCATATGAGCGCCGGCATGGCGTTTTTTTGCAATAAGAAGTAAGCAGGTCACATTAGCAGCGAGAGCGATTAGTCCCATCATGATCATAATGCTGGATAATGGTTCACTGCCATAGAGGAATCTTCGCAGGACTTCAGCTAGGACACCAACGGCAAGTATCAACTGCAACCAACCGGAAAAGTGCGCAGCACGCAGTTTCTTATTAGCGCTATACCCAACGGCATAGAGGAGACGCCATAAACTGCGGCGTCTGCAAACATATCAAGAGAATCCGCAATCAACCCGGTTGATTCTGCCCACCATCCTACAAATAATTCAGTCACGAATAAGATGGCATTGATGGCCAGTAACCATTTTAGAATGCCCGCTTCTTGCTGTGAGCTTGTTTCTTCTGCATCCAGTACGTTGGTAAGTTCTTCATCTAGTACGGGCTCAGTTTTTTCAAGCGTTGCACCTAGATCCAATGATTGCATCCGCGACTCAATCGTTGTTGCATTGTCTCCGTGGAAGATGCGGACTTTACGATTAGGTGTGTCAAATTCAAGTATGACGCCGGGTTCAATCCCATCCAATGCCATGCGGATCATACCTTCTTCAGAAGGGCAGTCCATTTTTGGAACTTTGTATTCACTGACATAACTATATTCAGTCATATGACACATTACTCATCGGTGTATAGATAATAGTTATAAACTCTTGGGATTATTTGTACATTTACACTGCTTTGATAACCATTTTAAATGGCTTTAGAGGCTATACCAAGTGAGCAGCAATTCAATATGAATCGTGGGATGAACGCTGAAGGCCTTATTTCACACTGAGCAGAATAGCCAATATCGCTCACGAAAATACCGTCCTCACTAACGTTTATTCAAATCTTCGAGCATGCGTAAGTATTCCTTACGGTCGATTTCTCCCCGTGCATAACGGTCCTTGAGAATTTCGATAGCTGATTTCCCTGGGACAAGGGGTTCTTGTGGCCCTTGTGTATTTGCATCCGATGGCTGTGCAGCATGCTTTTGCAGGTAGGCTGTGATTGTGCGCAGCTCGTTTTCTGTAGGCGCCTTGATATTCATTGCTTTATTATTGCTGCTCATCCATTGCATGCGCGTATTCATGCGAGCCACGATGGTCGGCCAAGCTGGAGCCGTATGCTGTTTAGGGGTTGGTGATGCATGGCACTGCATGCAGTACTGCTTAATCAGCCGCGCCCCGGCCGAGTTCAGTTCAGGTAATTCCACCGTACCAGAGGCATTAGGCATCATCCCTCCCTTCATACCACCGCAGCGTCCTTCCCAACTTCCACCACAGGTACCACACATAGCTTGGGCGATTTTTTGACCATTATCGGCAGGGCGTTGAATCTCACGCGATTCAAAGGGGGTCTTATCAGCTGACATGACAGGTAATGCAGTTAGTGAAGTAGCCATTACGGTTACCGTACTGCCAAGTAACATACGATTGCGCTTATTCATGAGTGTTTACCTCTAGTAATGTTGAACTCTGTAGCACCTGAAATCTATTTTGACCTTCGTATTCAGTAAATGAAGCTTGATGAAGAATATTAAAAACCATATAGTTACTATAAGGTCAATAGAGAAAAATAAATGTTGGGGGGCCGGGAGATGCGTATTGGACAATTGGCGCAGTTGGTAGGGATCGAAACACAGACAATCCGCTTCTATGAACAGCAAGGATTGTTGTCACCGCCTGATCGACAAGAGAACGGTTATCGTAGTTATACGAAGATGCATGGAGAGCAGCTCACCTTTATACGGCGCTGCCGAAAACTGGATCTGTCACTCGTAGAAATTCACGAACTCCTAAGCTACCAGAAACATCCGCATCAACCTTGTTCCGCAATTAATAGCTTGCTCGATGACCACATATCTGACGTGCGAACCCAGATAACTTCTCTGCAAGCGCTTGAGAATCAACTTGTTTCACTAAGAGCGAGTTGTAGCAATGAGCGGGAAATTGAGACGTGTGGTGTTCTTGCTGAAATTAGTGATCCAAAGATACATTCCTAATTAGTTGTCGTTATTCCTACGCAGCTGACAGACAGAGATTTGTCAGATCAGATTCAGGTTTCATTTAGATTCTTAGCAGGTAATAAATATCGCAACGTTTTTCTAGGGCTTGTTGATCATTGATGTTCAAAACTCAATCAACCCGCACAGGCAGCTACATGATGCTGAAAGCAAGCATAAGCATGCCGTGATAATTACGCTAAATCTTGTCATAACGCATTGCAATAGCCTGAAAATGTTTGATTCTCGCAAAGACATTTCCAATCAGGTGTCTAGCGGTACAACACCGCTCCATACCCTGATTGCCAATACGATTATTTTAAAATCGTGAGGTTACTGGCCTCAGATTATGGCGCTTGACTTGATGCCTTAATGCTTCGCTATGATAGCCTTTGTCGGCAGTGACATTTTCGGCGGTGAGAGCGCATGCAATTAGGCTTTGAGCATAAACCACATCATTGACCTGACCGCCTGATAATTGTGCATGGACAGGAAGCAAGTAGCGACATCTTCGGTTACATCAAGATGCTTTACAACTCAAGACGACTATAAAATTTTAATAATCAACTGTCGCCTATCGAGTTTGAAAACCGATTTTCAAACGGCTGATAAATGTCTAGAAAATCGGTGGCTATTCACTGTGAGTCGGTCACAACACTATAGTCAAAACCATCAGTGTGCATTTGAGCTTTGATTGCGGCCGTTTTCTCAATGAATTCGGTCTTCTTAGTAACATGCAAAGGTTTTATTTCGACGAACTTACGCTTAGGTGTCGAATATCGAAATATTTCAAAATCTGGAAAGTGATATTTGTATTTGTCTTCCCGAGTGTACCGGTAGCGGATGGGCTGTGATGTATAGCCCCTTACATCATCATCAAACTCCAAATAATACATAAAGTCGCGTTCTATCTGCGATTCCCACTCCACAAGAACCTGCATCTTGGCACTCATAAAGCTACCAATAACGTTTTTGCGACCTTTTTTATGAATTGACCTTGCCGGCTCACTCATTATTCATACTCCCTCATCCCAACATCAGGCTATAACATCGGCTATGAGGGAGCAAGAATAATCTATTTTATGGTCGTTTTTTTACAAGTTATGATCGTACCTACACGGCTGCTCAAAGTATTCAACCACGTCATCATCAAACTCTAGGTAATAAAGGAAGTCACGCTCGATTTGTGAATCCCACTTGACCATTCTGCCAAGTTTAAAGCTGGGAAATGAGCCCACAACTCGGTTTGGTCCTTTATTGTTAATCTCTCTCGCTAATTCACGCATAAAAAATCCCTCACATGACTAACTATAACAAAGTCATCAGGTGAGGGATATTTATGACCACATATTTAAAGGTTTATGCCCATAATTTTAAGAATTATGCCATTACCTACAATCTATATCGAAACTGAAAACTTGATTGGCTATCAACACATAGCAGTCGTATTTATCTAGATACTCAAAAGAGGCTAATTCCCCAAGAGTTAAAAAAGATGAAAAAGAGTTTTCAATATCTCGTTTTACTCTTCCAATTAACACTGGGCAGGCTTTGTCTCTATAGTATTTGTTTAATAATTTGAGGTTAGAGAAGCGTGGTTCTTCTCGAAGTGATTTCTCTGTAATTATTTCAAAATCATGACCTGCCTCGTCCATGGCAGTGGCGATTGTTTCGTATTTCAGTCTGATTTCATTTTTAAGTAACTCGGATTCTGGTTTAAGCTCTACATACTTGAGCTTGCTTGTAGATTTTCTCCGAATCTCATAATCAGGGAAGTAATAATGATATGTATGATTGTGAAGGTATTTGAATTTTATGGGTTGTTCAAAATATTCAATTACATCATCATCAAACTCAAGATAGTAAAGGAGATCACGCTCAATCTGCGAGTCCCATTTGATCATTCTGCCAAGTTTTACACTTGGGAATGAGCCTACTACGCGGTTGGGCGCTCTATTATTAATTTTTCGCGACAATTTGTGCATAAACCCCCTTCACCAAAGCTGAGTATAACAAAGCATTAAGGTGAAGGGGTATTTACAGGCATATATTTAAAGGCTTATGCCATTAATTTAAAGACTTATGCCATTCCCTACACTAACGAAGATTAAATATTTATTTAGTGTTTATTTGCGATCGATACTATAAATATCTTACATAACCTTCGATTTTAGTTTTTCTCATTTTAAATGTTATTTTTACTCATTCTCAATGTTAAAAACTCAAAATTAATGTTACTCAATGGCATTTTTATCTCGAAGCGTATTAGATGCAAGAAACGAGATGTCTTTCGTAGTTCCTTTATTATTACTTGCCATATTCAGAATCAACCTCGTTTCAGTTAAAAAACTTTGGAATCAAATAACCATAAGCGAATGAGACTTATTATCAGGGTCGCTTATGGTTACATTTCGGTCACTGAATCAGTTACGCGACAATTAGTCCCACTTGAGGCCACCGCCTGTTTGGTACTCTGTTACTTTTGTCTCAAAAAGTTCTTTTCTTTCCGCATGTTAGCTTGCTCATCAAGCCAGGGTAGAGTGGCTTCTGCACCGGGGAACGGCTCTTCAAAGCCTAACTGTTTCGCACGACGGTTGGCTGTGTAACGGAACTGGCCGTGATGCACTTCTTTTGAGTAACCTAAAATCGGGTCACGCAGAATGTAGCCCGCGTAGGTTTCTTCAGCGGCATCGGCTTCTTCAAACATCTGTTGGACTTTTTCGGGTCCAGAGTGACGTTTTCTTCTTTCATGATTTGCTTACAGACGCGAATACCGAAAGAGGCGTGCATGACTTCGTCACGCATAATGTATTGCAGCTGTTCGGCGGTGCCTTTCATCAAACCACGACGTTGCAGAGCAAAGATTGGACTGAAGCCGTTGTAGAACCATGAACCTTCGAAGATGCCAGCAAAGAAGGCATAGGACATGATGAAGTTTTCCAGTTCATCCGGATCACGCAAATCAATATCACTACGCATGACGGTGTTTAAACGGTCATTCGCCAGTTTAATTTTTTGGTAAATCTCTGGCACCACACGGTAGCGGTTATAGATTTCTGACTGATCAAGACCAATGGTTTCGATGCAGTGCTGGTATGTCCATGTGTGTAATGATTCTTCATACACTTGGCGAGCCTGATAGATTTGCAGTTCAGGCGCAGTCATTTTTTCCATCACCGCCAGACCAATATTACGCATCGCTAAGATGTCTGATGTGGTCAGGTATGACAACACGTTTTCATAAACATGGCGTTCTTCCAGCGTCAGTTTATGACGGTAGTCATGAACATCTTGCGCCATGTTGATATCCAGCGGTGTCCAGTGATTCTTGTTGGCATTAAGAAAGTAGTTCCATGCCCAAGGGTATTTGAACGGCGCTAACTGGTTAATATCGGCTTCACCATTGATAACGCGTTTGTCGTCAGCATTGACGGGCTTGGCGTTTGATAATGGCATTTGCTTGACCTCAGCCGAAGCGGGTGCTTCGCTGAGATCGTTAGCCGCTGGTGCAGCAGGTTGTTCTGCTGCTTTTTCTTCGCTTTGTTTTTTTGCTTCTGCAGTACCGGCTATCGGTGCTGAGAATGGATCATCCCAATTCAACATTACTGACATGCCTCACAATCTGGTTCTAAAATTGAACACGCTTTTGGCGCTTCCATACCTTCACCTAGAACTAAATCGTCCATGCTTGCTGATGAGCTGGCAACCGGCGCTGGCGTGCTCGCGGCGGCAACTGCTGTTGGCTTGCTTGGTGCAGGCGCTTCAGTTGCTGTGGTTGGTGCTGTGCTGGTTTTTTCTGCACCTGTTGCCCCCATAGAGCGGAGGTAATAGGTGGTTTTCAAGCCACGTACCCAAGCCAGTTTATAAAGGTTGTCCATCTTCTTACCTGATGGTTCAGCCATATATAAGTTAAGGCTTTGAGCTTGATCCAGCCATTTTTGTCGGCGTGATGCGGCTTCAATTAACCAGCGTGCATCCATTTCAAATGCGGTGGTGTAGAGTGATTTCAACTCAGCTGGAATACGGTCGATGCCTTGCAGGCTACCGTCGAAGTATTTCAGATCGTTAATCATCACGTCATCCCACAGGTTACGTGCTTTCAAGTCTTCAACCATGTATGGGTTGATAACAGTGAACTCACCTGACAGGTTCGATTTCACAAACAGGTTCTGATAGGTCGGCTCAATGGATTGGCTGACACCACAGATGTTTGAAATCGTCGCTGTTGGGGCAATCGCCATGGTGTTTGAGTTACGCATGCCTTGACGTTTGATCTTGTCACGCAGCATATCCCAATCCATAGTTTTGCTTTCGTCTTGTTGCAGATATTCACCACGCGCTTCTTTCAATAGTTTGATTGAATCGATTGGCAGGATACCTTTGCTCCATAAGCTACCTTCGTAGGTTTGGTATTTACCACGTTCTGCAGCTAAATCAGACGAGGCGTCGATAGCGTAGTAGCTGATTGCTTCCATTGATTCATCAGCAAATTGAACGGCTTCATCAGAGCTGTAGGGAATACGCAGTTTGTACAGGGCATCCTGGAAGCCCATCAGGCCTAAACCGACAGGACGGTGCTGTAAGTTTGAGTGGCGTGCTTGCGGTACGCTGTAGTAGTTGTACTCGATAACGTTATCTAACATACGCATCGCGGTACGAACGGTTTTTTGCAGTTTTTCTTTATCGAGCTGACCGTTTTCATCAATATGTTTCACCATATTGACGCTGCCTAAGTTACACACCGCAATTTCTTTGTCTGATGTGTTCAGGGTGATTTCTGTACACAGGTTTGAGCTGTGAACCACACCAACGTGCTGTTGTGGGCTACGCAGGTTACATGGATCTTTAAATGTGATCCAAGGGTGGCCTGTTTCGAACAGCATGCCTAACATTTTGCGCCATAGGTCTGTCGCAGGCAGTTGTTTGAAGTTACGAATATCGCCACGAGCCGCTTTTTCTTCGTAAGCTTCATAGGCTCTTTCAAAATCAAGACCCGTTAAGTCGTGTAAGTCTTCCACTTCTTCTGGAGAGAACAGGGTCCATTGACCTTCTTCAGCCACACGCTTCATGAATAAGTCTGGAATCCAGTTAGCGGTATTCATATCGTGCGTACGACGGCGATCATCTCCGGTGTTTTTACGCATATCCAGGAATTCTTCGACGTCGATGTGCCATGTTTCTAAGTAAGCACAAACCGCACCTTTACGTTTACCACCTTGGTTGACAGCAACAGCAGTGTCGTTAGCTACTTTCAGGAACGGTACAACACCTTGTGATTTACCATTGGTACCTTTGATGTGAGCGCCCAGACCACGAACACGTGACCAGTCATTACCCAGACCACCGGCATATTTTGATAACAGCGCATTATCACGCATCGCGTTATAAATACCGCTCAGATCATCCGGTACGGTGGTCAGGTAGCATGAAGATAATTGTGGACGCAGTGTGCCTGAGTTGAACAGGGTAGGCGTCGAGCTCATGAAGTCGAAGCTTGATAACAAGTTGTAGAACTCGATAGCGCGCTCTTCACGATTTAACTCATTGATAGCCAGGCCCATGGCGACACGCATATAGAAGGCTTGCGGTAATTCAAAGCGCGTACCATCGAAGTGAATGAAGTAACGGTCATATAACGTTTGCAGACCCAAGTAGGTGAACTCAAAGTCTAATTCTGGTTTAAGTGCATTACCCAGTCGATCTAAGTCAAACAAACCTAATTCAGAGTCAATCAGTTCTTTTTCAATCGCTGTTGAGATGTAGGTTTTGAAATAGTCACTATACAAATCACCCATTTCTTGTTGGGATGCTTGTTTTGGCATTTTGTAAACAAATGTCAGTGCTTCACGACGAATACCATCCATCAGCAGGCGAGCAGCCAGTGTGCTGTAGGCAGGATCTTTTTCGATGAAGGTACGTGCAGCCATAACCAATGCTTTTTCGACGTCAGCCTCTTTAACGCCGTCAAACAAGTTACGTTGTGTGTCGCGTAAAATCGCATCACGGTTTACTTCTGCCAGACCTTCACAAGCTTCTGTAATCAGATTGTGTAAACGGTCAATGTCGAGAGGTTGACGAGAGCCATCAGCTGCTGTGACGTGCAGGGGAGATTCGTTAGCAGGCTGGGGATGTTTCTTTTCTTCTTCAGCACGTTTTTCTGATTGTTTTTCACGATATACAACGTAAGAACGAGCGACTTTGTATTCGCCTTCACGCATCAGGGCTAATTCGACCTGATCTTGAATATCTTCGATGTGAACGGTGCCACCATCATCAATACGACGTAAAAGGTTGTCGGTAACTTGTTTGGTCAGCTTGGCAACTGTGTCGTGAATACGACGACTGTCTTTTGCTGAATCACCTTCAACAGCCAAAAAGGCTTTGGTGATAGCGACAGCAATTTTGCTGCTATCAAACTCGGTGACTTTACCGTTACGACGGATAACGCTGTATCCACTTTCGGATGCTGATGAGGTATAAACGGGTTGTGCTGTTTCGCTCGCCATAATTGAAATCCCTGCAATAATGTTTAAATAATCAAAAAAACATAAAACCACTAGAGGTTGTGGTTTTGAAATGATTGAACCACAAGATAGTGTGTTTTTGAAGGCTTGGCAAGTGGAGATTTTGCACATAAATTGTGCACTTTTTGTGGATAACTTGCTGTAGGTTTAGAGCTAAGTCAGCGCCTATGCGGGATCACAGCTTTTGTTACTTTTTGGTGCTCGAAAAAACTTTTTTTATTACGATAAAAAATACAAATTTTGCCGTGTCTGCTTCAAGGGGGACGGGCATCATACTGGTGCTGATTGTTTTGTTCAACCAGCACCAGAAGACTTTTCGCTAAACGCTTAAGAACTAGAATGTTTCTGTGACAGAGACGGCTGTCGGGTGCATCAGTTGATGTGCTTTCTTAAGATTCTTGCGCCCATCTGTCTGAACAATCAACGTCCATAGATTATGACGCTTTGCGGAAACCGTATCGTTAATTAGCGGATCGTGATCGGGGCGTAATGAGACTAATCCAGCCAATAACATACCAACAAATGTACCTACAATCGCGAGTGCGATATAGGTATAGAGAGGGCTCGATTGGGTCATCATTGGGCCAGATGCCACCAGAGCACTGGCGATGGCCAAGCCAACTAATAATCCGATACCACCAAAGATAAAGTGAGAACGGGTGATAAAACGTGCAATTGCTTTGGATTCAGGTTCGATTTTTTCACTGGTGTGGTTGTCTTTGGGCTGAATCATTTCGATGTCTTGGTGTTTGAAATGACCGTCATTTACCAGAGTTTGTTTGGCTTCTAACGCTTTTTGTTCATCATCAAATACAGCAGCCAGCTTGCTTGGTTTACTTTCTTGGTTGATTTGCATATCCATAAGGCAATCTCCTTTTTGGGGTAAACACAGTATAGGAGACAATAGAAACGAAGCAGATATCCTTATCTGCTTATATTTTTTGGAATTTATCGTGTACTGACGCTGAAAACACCAACGAGCTGACTGAGTTTTTGTGCGGTATTTTTTACCATGACAGAGCGATGCTGTAACGCATCAATGGCCTGTGACATCAGGCTAGCTGACTGGCCGACGTCTCTCGCGGTTACACCGTGTAACTGGCTATTTTGATCCAGTTGCTTGATGGTGGAAAACATTTGCTCAACAAGTTGATGAAGTTGCGTATTTTCTGACGATGCTTCTTCTGTTTTCTTTAAGCTACGATCGACATTCTCCACACCAGACTCCATGAATTTATACGCATCTAAGGTTTCCGACTGGATGGTTTCAATCATTTGTCGAATTTCATCTGCTGATGTAGCTGTTCTCTGAGCAAGATTTCTCACTTCGTCAGCCACAACTGAAAATCCTCGGCCATGATCACCGGCACGAGCTGCCTCGATAGCAGCATTGAGTGCGAGTAAGTTGGTTTGATTAGTAATTTCAGTGATGACGCCAATGATATTACCAATTTCTGCTGTCCTACTATGAAGTGATTGTACGGCTTTAGCAGAGGTTTCCACGACATCACGTATTTCTTGTGTACCACTTCGTACGGACTCGTATTGCACTCTGGCTTCATGAACGACTTCATCCATGGCTTGTTTCATGGCCTCAGCAGTGGTTGATGCATTCCCAATATCGCGCATTTGCTCTTCTAACAATTGCAGCATTCTTTCTATTGCTGTCGCGACTTCATTAGAAACATGAAACGCTTCTCGGTTTGTTTCGAGCATGGCTTCATTGGTGTAACTGACATTGGTGCTGGTTTTAATGACTTGGCCAACTATGCCATCAAGATTATCAATGAAACTATTAATCCAACGTCCCATATCACCGGTTTCATCATTGACAAATGTGGTGTTATCAAGCCTTTGTGCAAGATTACCTTCACCTTCAGCGATGGTTTGAATAACATGGGTCATTTCATCAAGACGATTGGCGAGAGGGTTAGTTGTCAACTTTTTGTACATAACTGCAATGACACCGACCATGGCTATAGATATGGCATTGACACCAATTACAGGCAGTGTGGTGAAGGCATGTAGTGCCATATTGGTACCTAGCAAAACAAACATTGATGTGACAAAACCTTTCATTAGGCTGACATTGACCGAGCGGCGTCTGTAGACTTCTTCTAAATCACCCTCACACATCATGCCCCAGCGATCTGGCGAACCTCTAAGCTGGAAAGTAACGCCTTTCCCAATGACCGGAATATGACGATAATCAGAATAACCAGGATAGGTAACAAATAAGTTTTCACCGTTACGAATAGTTTCACGGACGCCGGGATGAAGTTCGTTGGTAGCCGGATCGGTAAAGCGAATTTCAAATTCAGTGTGGCGTTGGATTTTTACTGAACCGAAGCCTGTATGAATCCCACTTTTCAGGTTTTCCCCATGGGAAAATGTATCATCCTCAAACCGAGAGCGAGATAAGGCAATGCCTTGTTGTAATCCAGATTCGAACTTGGATTCCACCATAAAGATGTAGTTATCGCCAGACTCGGGATAGATGTGACCCGCTTCCCGCTGAATAAGGTCTCCTAATACATCATTAGGAACACGTCCACATACAGCACCCACTGTTTCCCCATCGATAATCAATGGATGATAGAACATGAGCGTGACTTCATCATGAAACTTCGAACTTGAAGGACCTATGTCTAGCGTTAATTTATCGATGTAAGGTCCATGCAAAAACTGACTGCTAATACCTTGTTTTATTGCCTCAGAAGACAAGTCGGATTTATTGATATGAGGTGAATAGGTTGATTGAGTGACCGTACCATGGATATCAATCGTGAATATTTCAGAGAAATCAGGCGCTGCATGGAGCCTATCCAGTAATAACGATGAGGGTAATTCTGGATAACATGCTGTCAACTGTTCTGCGAGAAAGGCCATTTGATTCCAATGATTGTCTGCCCATTGGTGGAGAATCTTGACACGTGTTGCCGCGATTCCCTCAAATGTTTTTTCTACTTTTTGGTAGTTATGTCGATTAAGTCGGCATGACCAGGACATGGCCAGTTTCCCGGTCGGGCCGAACCAAGGTAACCACGTTTTTTCTTTGTGGCTTAGATTCATTGAAGTACTTCGTAATGGACTCATTGTTACCCCTAACAGTGTTATTCAATACTGCCAGAGCAAAAAACAGACCAATACGAATAGTATCTATTTTGGTATACCTACAAAGAGGTAGTAATAATAAAGTGCACGAATTAAGTGCGAACGAGCTATGAAAGCGATCCATTGTGGCGCTGTAGAGTTATGGCCAAGTCCTCTGATGGATGAGTTTATAAGTTCGATATGGCGTCTTTAACCTCATCAAGGTGTTGTTTGACCTTTACATTGCGCCACTCTTGCTGAAGTACACCATTTTCATCAATGAGAAATGTACTTCTTACGATGCCCATGTGTTCTTTACCGTAGAGTTTTTTGAGCTTGATGACATCGAATAAGCGGCAAGCTTCCTCTTCAGAGTCTGATAATAAGTCGAATGGAAATGATTGCTTGGTTTTGAAGTTTTCATGCATACGAAGACTGTCGCGTGAAATACCAAAAATGATGGTGTTGTGCTCAGTGAAGAAGTCGATATTATCGCGGAAATTTTGACCCTCGAGTGTACAGCCGGGCGTATTATCTTTCGGATAAAAATAAATTAAGACGCGTTTGCCTTTCATGGCTGAAAGTTGGAAAGTTTTATCGCCTGTGCTTGGCAGTGTAAAGTCTGGGACAGCTTCACCTACTTTAACTTGTGTCATCTTAGTCGTCCTGTTTGATTAGATTGAGAAAGAAAAGTACCTTACACAATTCAGTCGGATCTTGTCATCAACAGGCAGGCAAAGTACCATGCCTGTTATTTTTTCGGAGTCATTTAAATATGTTTAGCGGCAGTATGGTAGCTCTTGTCACACCCATGCAGGCAGATGGTGCCTTGGATGTTGACAGCCTGCGAAAGCTGGTCGAGTTTCATATCAGCCAGGGCACAGATGCCATTGTCGCTGTCGGTACGACCGGTGAATCTGCAACCTTGAGCGTAGAAGAACACTGTGACGTGATTCGTCTGGTGGTGGAACAAGTGAATGGGCGTATCCCCGTGATTGCCGGTACTGGTGCCAACTCGACTTCAGAAGCTATTGAACTGACTCAATCGGCAAAAGATCTTGGTGTTGATGCAGTTTTGCTTGTTGCGCCTTATTACAACAAACCGACTCAGCAGGGCATGTATCTCCATTTCAAAGCCATCGCTGAAGCAGTCAATATTCCACAAATCTTATACAACGTGCCAGGTCGCACTGCATCTGATTTGCTACCTGAAACGGTTGGAAGATTATCAGAGCTTTCCAATATTATCGGCATCAAAGAAGCTACTGGCGATGTTTCTCGTGTTCAGCAGATTAAACAATTATCACGAGAAGGCTTTGCTCTTTACACTGGTGAAGATGCCAACACTGTCGATTTCATATTGGCAGGCGGTCAGGGGGTGATTTCTGTCACCGCAAATGTCGCGCCTAAACTCATGCATGAAATGTGTCAGGCTGCTTTAGCTGGGAATGAGACTTTAGCTCGCGACATTAATTCAAAATTAGTGGCTCTGCATCAATTCTTGTTTGTCGAGTCAAATCCCATACCCGTAAAATGGGCTTTGAACGAAATGAGACTTATTTCTAGTGGCATTCGTTTGCCAATGACGGTATTGTCTGAGAATTATCATCAATCTGTGCGTGATGCATTGAACACTGCCGGTGTTCTCAACTAAATTCAAGTGAGTGAACTGTATTAAATGAACGTAAAATTATTTAAACAAACATCGCTGGTTGTCATGATGACGACTGCTCTAACTGCTTGTGGTGCTTTCTCATCATTAGATGAAGTGGTTCCAGATAACACACAGAAATACCGTAAAGCTGAAACTATGCCACCTCTCGATGTGCCGCCCGATTTAAGCACTAGTCGAATTAAAGATGACATCTCTGGTAAGCAGACAAATACAGCGACATACTCTGAATTTGAAGAAGCGGCAACCAACCCATTAGCTGCAAAATACAATATTACGCCTGAATCCAAACCTGCATTATCAGGTGAAGGTGCAGACCGGCATCTTGTTGTGCCTGGTGACCGTGAAGTGACTTGGCAACGTATCATCGATTTTTGGGCGACTAAAGATTTAGGGATTGCACGTGCTGATGACCGTATTGGTCTGATGGATACCACAGCTGATGCAGATGGTTATGTCTACCGCATTCGAATGGAACGTGGTGATACCTCTAAAATGGCCAATATCTATTTGGGTAATGCCGATAGTGAACAAGCTAATAACCAGAAAGATGAAGCGATGCTTCGTCAATTAGCTGATTATTTAGGCACGCTGTACCAGCAAGATATGGAGCAATTTAAACTGGCGACCCCAGCGCCACCACCAGAAGAAACTGCTCGTGTGTTATTGATGGATGATAGTAATGGTCAGCAAAGTTTATTAATTGAGCAGGATTTCTCAACAGTTTGGGGACGTGTTGGACGTGTCCTAGATAGCAAAGGCTTCTCAGTTGAAGATCGTGATCGTAGCAAAGGTCAGTATTTTGTCCGCTACATTGATCCATTCAAGCAAGCTGAAGAAGATGATGAAGGCATGCTGGATAAACTGGCCTTCTGGCGTGATGATGTCGAGAAAAAACCAAACGAATACTACTACATTAAGTTGCTGTCAGATGCTGATCAAACACGTGTAATGGTATTAGATTCAAATGAAGTGCGTACTTCTGATGACTCTGCCAAACGTTTGTTAGATCTGATTCAGGAACAACTTGCACCATAATGCGATTTGCTTCCCTTGGAAGTGGTAGTCGAGGTAATGCGACACTGGTAACAGCTGGAAAAACCACAGTCATGATTGACTGTGGTTTTTCTGCTCGTGAAGCTGAGAAACGTTTACGGAAACTGGGCGTTGACCCTTACCAGCTATCTGCTTTATTAGTTACACATGAGCATGCCGATCACATGGCTGGTATACGTGTCATGGCCCGAAAATTTCGTTTGCCTGTCTATACCACACCGGGCACAGCAGGTTGTTTGCCGGTTGATATTGCAGCGCATATCAAGACATTTAATTGCCATGAAACATTCAGCATTAATGATTTAGAAGTTGAACCATTTCCCGTGCCACATGATGCACGAGAGCCGAGCCAGTTTGTTTTTGGTAATGGTCAACACCGCTTAGGTTTGCTGACGGATGTCGGCTCCATCACACCGTTGATTGAGGAAACATTATCTGGCTGTAATGCCTTACTGTTAGAGGCCAATCACGATATGATGATGCTGGAGCAGGGGGAATATCCTGAACATCTTAAGCGGCGTGTTGGTGGCAGACTGGGGCATTTAAATAACGTGCAATCCGCCTCATTACTTGAGAAAATTGACACCACAAACTTGCAGCATATTATGGCAATGCATATTTCTGAAAAAAACAATTGTCCATCGCTTGTTGTGCCGTTACTTGCTGACGCACTGGCTTGTGAACATGATTGGATTGGCATTGCAGACCAAGAGGCCGGTTTTGACTGGCGTGAAATAACTAACCGCTAAGAGATAGCTGATGCAAAAGAAACAAGAATTGTATTCTGGTAAAGCCAAAAGTGTTTTTGCTACAGATAATGAAGATTATGTCGTACTGAGCTTTCGTGATGATACGTCTGCATTTGATGGTGAAAAAGTCGAACAGTTAAATCGTAAAGGCATGGTCAATAACAAGTTTAATGCGTTCATTATGCAATATTTGGCTGATAAAGGCATTCCAACTCACTTCGAAGAGCTGTTGAACGATACGGAATCCTTGGTTAAAAACATGCAAATGGTGCCGGTTGAATGTGTGGTACGGAATGTGGCCTCTGGTAGCTTGGTTCGTCGCCTTGGCGTCGAAGATGGACTTGCGCTCAATCCTCCCGTGTTTGAATTTTTTCTTAAGAATGATGCGTTACATGATCCGATGATCAACGAGTATCACATCGAAACATTCGGCTGGGCTAAAGCTGAAGATATAAGCAAAATGAAAGAGTTAACGTTTGAAGTTAATGAACATTTACAGAGGCTATTTGCCGATGCCGGCATGATTTTAGTGGACTATAAACTAGAGTTTGGCTTGTTCAAAGGTCAGATCTTTTTAGGTGATGAGTTTAGTCCAGATGGCTGTCGTCTGTGGGATGCAGAAACACGTAAAAAACTGGACAAAGACCGTTTTAGACAAGGTCTGGGTGGTGTCATTGAAGCCTATGAAGAAGTGGCACAACGTATCGGTGTGACGCTATAGAATAAAGTCATTCAAGGTTCATTTCGTTGTATGCGAAATGAACCTTTTTCCAAATATATATTTCCGATGCATGAACAGCCAAGCTGTTTGTATACACAAGCTTGTGTACTCATTTATGATGTTTCTGTTTCTATAAAAACTGGAGTTTTGAATGAAAACACCAGATTTACCTCAAAATGAACAAGAAAGGTTATCGACATTACAATCGTTGACTATCCTTGATTCGGCTCCCGACGAACGCTTTGATCGTCTCACAAGAATCGCCATTAAGTTATTTGATGTGCCAGTTGCGCTCGTCAGTATTGTTGATAAAAATCGCCAATGGTTTAAGTCCTGCCAGGGATTAGATATTACTGAGACGCCACGTGATCTGTCTTTTTGTGGACACGCGATTTTGGGCGATGGCGCCTTTGTTGTTGAAGATACGCATAAGGATGAACGTTTCATCGACAATCCGCTATTTATAGGTCAAAAGCATATACGCTTTTATGCTGGCTATCCCATTCGTTATCTTGATGGCAGTAAGCTAGGTACGTTGTGTATTAAAGATGTGAGGCCAAGACATTTCAGTGACGAAGATCGAGCACTACTTAAAGATCTAGCAACCATAGTTGAACACGAGATTCAAGCCGTTGAGTTGGCGACCATGGATGAGCTAACAGGCATATTAAACCGTCGAGGTTTTAATATGTCTGCCGCAAAATCTCTGAGTATATGCAGACGTGGTGGACTACCCGTTGCCCTGGCTTTTCTTGATCTGAATGAATTTAAACCCATCAACGATAAGTTTGGTCATGCAGAGGGGGATAAGGCACTACGTCAATTTGCAACGATCTTAGATGATGTTGGCAGAGATTCAGATATCGTCGCGAGAATGGGCGGAGACGAATTTGTTATTCTGCTGGTTGATGCTGATCAAAAAGCGGTTGATGAAGTGATGAAACGTTTTTCAAAGCAAGTTGAAGCATCTAATAAACAGCGCGAACTTGGCTATGACATTACTTTTTCATACGGTGTCGTATTGATGGACTCAGACAAACATCAAGGTATTGAAGATTTACTTTCTGAAGGTGATGTCTTGATGTATAAACGCAAACGCAAGCAAAGCCGTTAGATTAACTAACGACTTTCCAAGCTATCTGATTTCCCGCCCGCATGGGTACCAAAGAACTGTCTGCAAAAGGTAACGTTTGAGGGACGTCCCAGCTTTCTTTTACTAACGTTATTTGAGTCTGATTTCTAGGTAAGTGGTAGAAATCAGGTCCATTAAAGCTGGCAAACATTTCTAATTTATCTAATGCATTTGCTGCATCAAATGCTTCTGCATACAACTCAATCGCGGCATGAGCACTATATATGCCGGCGCAACCACAGCTTGATTCTTTGCCTGCTCGTGGATGAGGCGCACTATCAGTGCCTAGAAAGAATTTCTTACTGCCACTGGTCGCTGCTTTAATCAAAGCCTGTTGGTGTGTATTTCTCTTTAATACAGGTAAGCAGTAGTGGTGTGGCCTTATAGCTCCCACCAGAAGATCATTTCTATTTAACAGTAAGTGATGAGGGGTGATAGTTGCAGCAATATGGTCAGCAGCGCTAGCGACAAACTCAGCGGCATTAGATGTAGTGATATGTTCAAAGACGATTCTCAGTTCAGGAAAATTTTTTATCAGAGGGATTAATATCTGATCGATAAAAACTTTCTCGCGATCAAATACATCTATCTCGGGCGAAGTGACTTCACCATGTACAAGTAGTGGTATACCGAGCTTTTGCATCGCCTCTAATGCCTGATAGCAATGACTAAGTTCAGTCACACCCGCATCTGAATTTGTGGTGGCACCTGCTGGGTATAATTTGACGCCATGAATGATTCCACTCTCGTGAGCACGATAAATTTCATCGGCAGAGGTGTTATCGGTGAGATACAATGTCATTAAAGGTTCAAACTGACTGTGTTCAGACCTGTTTTCTATTATTCTGGCTCTGTAATCAGCGGCCAATGCAGTCGTCGTTACAGGTGGTTGGAGATTTGGCATGACGATGGCACGACCAAAGACTCGAGCTGTGTCTGAAACGGTGCGTTTTAGTGCCAGATCATCGCGCAAGTGTAAGTGCCAATCGTCAGGACGAGTTAATGTAATTTGCTTAGATTTTAATTGTGTCATAGCGTTAAATTATGCCACAGCAAATGCATTAAGGATAAATAGATCTTTTATGGGCAGAAAAGGCGACAGACCTTATTCTTGACCTTATCACGCATTACAAGTAACTTTACACGTTTACAATTTTTTAGCTCACTAAAAAGAACGGCATACATATAAGGGGAACACGTGGAATTAAGTGGTGCCGAGATATTAGTTCAATGTCTCAAAGACGAAGGTGTTGAATACCTTTTCGGGTATCCTGGTGGTGCAGTGCTGCATATCTATGATGCGCTATACAATCAGGAAGATGTCAAACACATTCTGGTTCGACATGAGCAAGCTGCAACGCATGCTGCAGATGGCTATGCTCGTGCGACAGGTAAACCAGGTGTGGTCTTAGTCACATCTGGTCCCGGCGCTACAAATGCCGTCACCGGTATTGCGACGGCCTATATGGATTCCATTCCAATGGTGGTTATCACTGGACAGGTAAGCACTGCGGTTATCGGTAGTGATGCCTTCCAGGAAGTCGATGCGGTTGGGATAACTCGTCCCTGCGTAAAACATAACTTCTTAGTTAAAGATATTAACGATCTCGCGGAAACAGTAAAAAAAGCATTTTATGTCGCTTCTACTGGTCGTCCTGGCCCTGTCGTTGTTGATGTACCTAAAGACATTACTGATCCAGCTGTGAAGGTGCCATATCACTATCCCGATAAAGTGAATATGCGTTCTTATCAGCCAACAGTGAAAGGCCATACAGGTCAGATTAAGCGTGCTGTTGATTTGATGCTAACAGCCAAAAAGCCAATGATTTACACTGGTGGTGGTGTAGTTCTGGGTAAAGGTTCGGATGAGCTACGTCAATTTGTTCGTCATCTAGGTTTCCCTATCACTAGTACCCTGATGGGCTTAGGTGCTTATCCTGCCAGCGACAAGCAGTTCCTTGGCATGCTGGGTATGCACGGTACATACGAAGCGAATATGGCGATGCATGATTGCGATGTTTTGATCGCTATCGGTGCACGTTTTGATGACCGGGTGACAGGTAAAATTGCCGAGTTTTGCCCGCATGCTCAAATCATTCATGTCGATATTGATCCGTCTTCAATATCCAAGACAATTACTGTTGATATTCCTATTGTTGGAAGTGTTCCTGATGTATTACAGGAAATGAACCACTTACTCAAAAACAGCAATAAAAAGCCACAGAAAAAAGCGGTGGAAGAGTGGTGGAATATCATTGAAGGTTGGCGTTCGAAGCAATGCATGAGTTATGACCGCAATAGTGACAAAATTAAGCCACAAGCGGTTGTTGAGTTACTTCATGAAATCACGAAAGGCGAAGCTTATGTCACTTCTGATGTGGGCCAACATCAAATGTGGGCTGCTCAGTATTACGGATTTGATGAGCCAAACCGATGGATTAACTCAGGTGGTCTTGGCACGATGGGATTCGGTTTGCCCGCTGCTATGGGCGTTCAGTTAGCATACCCTGAGAGTACGGTGATTTGTGTGACTGGCGAAGGTAGTATCCAGATGTGTATTCAGGAATTGTCCACCTGTCTGCAGTATGGTCTTCCCGTCAAAATTGTTGCTCTGAACAATCGTTACTTGGGAATGGTTCGTCAATGGCAGGAATTTTTCTACGAAAATCGCTATTCGCACTCCTACATGGAGTCGCTGCCTGATTTCGTGAAGTTAACAGAAAGCTATGGTCATGTCGGTATTCGTATCGAGAAACCGGAGGACCTTAGAGCTGAGTTGGAGCGTGGTTTTGCGATGAAAGATCGTCTGGTGTTCTTTGATATCGTTACTGACCAAACTGAAAATGTATACCCAATGATTGCTCAAGGTAAGGCGCATAACGATATGCATATGTCACCCTATAGCGCACCTGCACAAGATTCAGAAAGGGAGCTGTCGTAACCATGCGTCATATTATTTCTATCCTGATTGAAAATGAAGCAGGGGCCTTATCACGTGTGGCGGGACTATTTTCGGCGCGTGCATATAACATCGAATCATTAACGGTGGCGCCAACAGAGGATCCATCATTATCCCGTATGACCATTGTCACAACAGGCACTGATCGCATCATCGAGCAGATTGTGAAGCAATTGAATAAATTGATCGATGTGGTAAAACTAATGGATCTGACCGAAGGGCCTCATATTGAACGTGAAATGATGCTGATAAAAGTCAAAGCAGCCACCATGGCTCAGAGAGAAGATGTAAAACGTCTGTGTGATATTTTTCGAGGCCACATTATTGATGTGACTTCATCGACCTATACCATTGAATTGACAGGTGCTGTAAGCAAATTGGATTCTTTTATTGAAGCACTTGCTGAACATAAAATTATTGAAACTGTCCGTTCAGGTGTCACAGGAATTGCTCGCGGCGAGAAAAGCTTGCACCTGTAAACTGAATTTATATTCGTTCAAGAAAATCTAAGGAATTCAATCATGAGTTTGAACATTTATTACGATAAAGATTGTGACTTGTCTATTATTCAAGGCATGAAAGTGACAATCGTTGGTTATGGTTCACAAGGCCATGCCCATGCCTGCAACCTGAAAGACTCAGGTGTAGATGTCACTGTTGCTTTACGTGCTGGCTCTTCATCTATTGCTAAAGCTCAAGCTGCTGGGCTGACTGTTTCTGACAATGTCGGTGAAGCAGTGAAAGGTGCTGATTTGGTGATGATTTTGACACCAGATGAGTTCCAATCTCAATTATACAAACAAGAAATCGAACCTAACCTGAAAAAAGGCGCTGTTTTAGCTTTTGCTCACGGCTTCGCTATTCTTTACAACCAGATTCTGCCGCGTGAAGATCTTGATGTCATCATGATTGCACCAAAAGCACCTGGCCACACTGTACGTAGTGAGTTTGTTAAAGGTGGTGGTATTCCTGACTTAATCGCTGTAGAGCAAGATGCTTCAGGCAAGGCGAAAGATATTGCTCTATCATACGCATCAGGTGTAGGCGGCGGTCGTACCGGCATCATCGAAACAACATTCCGTGATGAGACTGAAACAGACTTATTCGGTGAACAGGCAGTCTTATGTGGTGGCGCTGTTGAGCTTGTCAAAGCAGGTTTTGAAACGCTGACTGAAGCAGGTTATGCACCAGAAATGGCTTACTTCGAATGTCTGCATGAGTTGAAACTCATTGTTGACCTGATGTACGAAGGCGGTATCGCTAATATGAATTATTCGATCTCGAATAATGCTGAATATGGTGAATACGTCACAGGTCCACGTGTCATTAACGAAGAAAGCCGCTGGGCAATGCGTGAAGCATTGAAAAACATCCAGGAAGGTAAATACGCAAAACAATTCATTCAAGAAGGTCAAAGTGGCTATCCTGAAATGACAGCCATGCGTCGTATCAATGCTGAGCACCCAATCGAACAAACAGGTGCAAAATTGCGTTCAATGATGCCTTGGATTCAAAAAATTGTTGATAAATCTAAAAACTAATCAGCATATTGATTGAAAAAAGACGGGGGCGGTTGTGAAAACAATCGCCCCCGTTTTGTTTGTGTGCCTTAGCTGTCATAATGTAGAACCGAAACAACAGGAGCGTGTTAGTTATGGTTAATAGTGAAAAGCCACAAAATCGTGGTATCTATCTACTACCGAATTTATTCACGACAGCGGGGCTCTTTGCTGGATTTTATGCCATTGTTGCCGGCATTCGTGGTGACTTTGAGACAGCTGCTATTGCTATATTTATTGCGATGATCATGGATGGATTAGATGGTCGTATCGCCAGAATGACCAACACTCAAAGTGCATTTGGCGCAGAATATGACAGTCTAGCCGATATGGTCTCATTTGGTATGGCGCCTGCCTTGGTGATTTTTCAGTGGTCTCTGACTGATATGGGCAAGTTCGGCTGGATGGTTGCGTTCATATATGCAGCCTGTGGTGCATTGCGACTAGCCAGATTTAATACCCAGATAGGTACACAAGATAAACGTTATTTCCAAGGTCTACCAAGTCCTGCTGCGGCCGCCATCATTGCTGGTTGGGTATGGGCAGGCACGAGCAATGATTTCAGTGAGAGCATGATTGCTATTTTCACCATACCAATTACTTTCGGAGCGGCTATATTTATGGTCAGCTCAATGCGCTATCACAGTTTTAAAGAGCTTGATTTACGAAACAGAGTACCTTTTGTTGTAATGCTGGTACTGGTACTTATTTTTGCTCTGGTGGCTATTGACCCACCTACCATTCTGTTTAGCGTATTTTTAATTTACGGTTTATCCGGTCCTGTTTTTACATTGCTTAAACTGCGTCAACATCGTTCTGAGCGTGCGCAGGCTAAAGAAGACTAATAAATAATAATTTAATAATCTGGTTCACACATTTATGACTGACAAGCTAATAATTTTTGATACGACATTACGTGACGGTGAGCAAAGCCCGGGCGCATCGATGACAAAAGATGAGAAAGTCCGCATTGCCAAAGCACTTGAGCGTATGCGTGTAGATGTAATTGAGGCTGGATTTCCTATCGCCAGCACAGGTGACTTTGAAGCTGTACAAGCAGTAGCTAAAGCAGTTAAAGATAGTCGTATTTGTGGTCTGTCCCGAGCATTAGATGCAGATATCGACAGAGCCGGTGAAGCGCTCAAATTAGCAAATGCATCACGCATTCATACCTTTATTGCAACATCACCTATTCACATGAAAATGAAACTGCGTATGGAACCTGAACAGGTGATAGAAAATGCAGTTCGTGCAGTCAAGCGTGCTCGTCAATATACCGACGACGTAGAATTTTCTCCTGAAGATGCCGGTCGAAGTGAAACAGACTTTCTGTGCCAAATCCTTGAGGCGGTCATTGATGCTGGGGCATCCACACTAAATATACCCGACACAGTAGGGTACAACTTGCCACATCAATTTGGCTCATTGATTTCAACATTACGTGAACGCATACCAAATGCAGACAAAGCCATCTTCTCCGTGCATTGTCACAATGATCTGGGCTTGGCTGTTGCAAACTCTTTGTCAGCAGTGATGAATGGTGCACGGCAAGTTGAATGCACTATCAATGGTTTGGGTGAACGGGCTGGTAATGCTGCCTTAGAAGAAGTCGTGATGGCAGTCAGAACGCGTCAGGATATGTTCCCATGTGATACTGGTATTGATACGCAGCATATTTTATCGGCATCACGATTAGTGTCGGGCATCACAGGGTTTGTTGTACAACCAAATAAAGCTATCGTTGGCGCCAATGCTTTTGCTCATGAATCAGGCATCCATCAAGACGGTGTTCTGAAAAATCGTGAAACCTATGAAATCATGCGCGCAGAAGATGTCGGTTGGAATACCAATAGAATGGTACTTGGCAAGCACTCTGGCCGAAATGCTTTCCGTAGCCGTCTACAAGAACTGGGTATTGAGTTAACCTCCGAAACTGATTTAAACGCCGCATTTACTCGTTTTAAAGAATTAGCGGATAAAAAGCATGAGGTATTTGATGAGGATATTCAGGCACTGGTTAGTGATACCGTTGCGACTGCAGATGAGCGTGTCAGTCTAATTTCATTGAAGGTCTGTAGTGAAACAGGTGAAACACCCTTTGCCACTGTCACATTGTCCGTTGATGGTAGAGAAGTGCAGACACAAATGAGTGGTGGAGGCCCTGTTGATGCTGCTTATAAAGCGATTGAGTCAATTGTGCAAAGCCAAACAGAATTACAGCTCTATTCAGTGAACAGTATCACTACTGGTACTGATGCTCAGGGCGAGGTCAGTGTAAGACTTGAGAAAGGTGGACGGATAGTCAGTGGGCAAGGTGCGGATACGGATATCGTTATTGCATCCGCCAAAGCTTACCTGAACGCTTTGAACAAAATCTTAAGTCCTGTTGATAGAGCTCATCCTCAAGTCTAATGGCACTGACTGAATATCAATACTCAGTCTTGACTGAAATGGGTATACCCGTTTGGACAAAACGTCAGAGCAAAAGTACTCAGGATATAGCGTCTACTGAGACCATACCTGCAGACACTCTACAGACTCAGGAGCAGAAAATTCCTGATGATGTGCAAGTCGTTCTTGTCGTTGAAGCGACGGCATTAAACGCTGTAGAACGACGTTTATTAACAAGCATTCTAAAATCAGTGGGGCTAGATAACAGACGTCAATACATAATTGCCTCATCAGAAGTCGTGAGATTGAGTCCAGATGAGCTTAATAGCAAAATAATTCTCACAATGATGAAGAGTGAACAGCGTTTGCCTGAAGGTGTTGATGCTGTTCAACTTCCATCCTTAGAAGCTATGATAGGGCAGCCTTCATTGAAAGCGGTTGCCTGGCAACAGCTAAAAACTCACGGTAACGCTTTAAATTAACGGACAAGGCTATGGTTTCTCCAAGAGTAATGACGGATAAGGATTTGCAACTTGTCCATAATATAGAGTGCTCTGCAAATCAGTTTCCGTGGACGCTTAAGAACTTTTCGGATAGTCTTGATGCCGGACATTATGCATGGGTCTATTCTGATACGTATGATGTGGTACTGGGCTACGCCATTTTGCAGTTAGTCCTCGATGAAGCACATCTTCTGAACCTTTGTGTCAGACCAGATATGCAAAGACAAGGATATGGTCGTTTCATTTTAGAACATATCATTGATTTTTCTAAAGCACGATCAGCTTCGATTGTGGTTTTAGAAGTTAGAGAGTCAAATAAAAAAGCACAAAATCTCTATGAGCAGTTAGGTTTTAACGAAATGTCTGTCCGCAGAGGTTATTACCCGGCTGAAAATGGTAGAGAAGATGCAATATTGATGGGGTTGGATTTATCCATGTTATCGATTTTCGGTGATGTGTAAGTAAACTCAAACGGGTAGCACTTGATATCATCTGAGTGCTCTTTTAGAATAATTGACTCAATTACTCGGTTATTTTTCACATATTAGGAGATAAAAATATGGCTTATGAATTGCCACCACTTCCGTATGCTAAGGATGCATTAGAACCAACCATTTCAGCAGAAACGCTTGAATATCACTATGGTAAACATCACCAAACTTATGTGACTAACTTAAATAACTTGGTACCGGGTACTGAATTTGAAGGTAAGTCATTAGAAGAAATTATCACAAAAGCTTCTGGCGGTATCTTCAACAACGCTGCACAAGTTTGGAACCACACTTTTTACTGGAACTGCATGACACCGAATGCGAAAGGCACACCTGAAGGTGACCTCGCTGCAGCTATCGATAGTACGTTTGGTTCGTTTGATGAGTTCAAAGAAACTTTCAGTAAATCAGCTGCAACAAACTTCGGCTCTGGCTGGACTTGGTTAGTAAAAAATGCTGATGGTAGTATCGCTATTGTTAATACAAGCAATGCCGGTTGCCCATTAACTGATGGTCAAAAACCACTATTGACTGTCGATGTTTGGGAACACGCATATTACATTGATTTCCGCAATGCACGTCCTAAATACCTGGAAGCTTTCTGGGGATTAGTAAACTGGGACTTTGTCGCAGAAAACTTTGCTAACTAATAAGTCGTGATTTAGAGTAAATTTGTTTATTACTCTATAACATTATAAAATACACGATTTTTGATAAATGGCAGTTTCATTTGAAACTGCCATTTTTCGTTTATTGGCCTTAAAAAGCCGTTTTTTTTAATGCCGTCAGGGCAAGGAGTACAAGCCATGACAGAATCGGTCATGCCCACATACGGACGTCTAGACGTCACTTTTAGTGAAGGTAAAGGCGCTTGGTTAACTGATACAGATGGAAAACGCTATCTCGATGCGTTAAGCGGTATTGCTGTATGTAATCTGGGGCATTGCCATCCTGCGGTGACGCGAGCTATTCAGCATCAGGCTGAAACATTAGTGCACACCTCTAATATGTACCATATCGCGTTACAGGAAAAACTGGCTGATAAGTTGACCGCTTTGTCTGGAATGGAGCAGGTGTTTTTTTCTAACTCTGGTGCAGAAGCCAATGAAGCTGCCATAAAAATTGCCCGTAAATATGGCCACAGTAAAGGTATCGATAAGCCTGTAGTAATAGTAATGGATGGCAGTTTCCATGGACGCACCATGGCAACATTGTCGGCTACAGGCAATGCAAAAGTCCAAGTAGGTTTTGATCCTCTCGTTCCTGGATTTGTTCGTGTTCCATATAACGATCTTGATGCTTTACGAATGGCAATTGGTCATTGGCCTGAGGCTGTAGCGGTCTTGCTTGAGCCTGTTCAGGGTGAGGGTGGTATCAAAATTCCTGATGCTGAGTATTTGGCAGGTGTGAGAGCCATCTGCACTCAACGCAAACTCTTAATGATGCTGGACGAAGTCCAAACAGGTATCGCGAGAACCGGGAAGTGGTTTGCCTATCAGCATAATGATGGCTTAATACCGGATGTGATGACCTTGGCCAAAGGTCTAGGTAACGGTATGCCAATTGGTGCTTGCCTTGTTGCTGGTAGTGCTGTGGGGATTCTACAGGCTGGTAACCATGGTTCTACGTTTGGCGGTAATCCTCTTGCATGTAGTGCAGCATTGAGTGTTTTAGATACGATTGAACAAGAAGGGGTGTTAGGTCATGTGAATGACCTAGGCAAGCAAATGCTGACGGCTTTCCAAAAACAACTTGTCGGTAAGCCTGGCGTAAAGGACATACGTGCTCATGGTTTTATGTTAGGTATAGAGTTAACTATGCCTTGTGCTGAATTAGTTAAAAAAGCGTTAGCCGATGGATTATTAATCAATGTCACCGCTGATTCAGTTATTCGTCTACTACCACCACTCATCATTAACTCTGAAGAAGCATCCATGATTGTGGAAAAAGTAAGTAAGCTTGTACTCGATTTTTTATCATCACAACAGGTTGAGAGTGTAGCCTAGCAATGAGACATTTTTTGACATTAAAAGACCTGACTTCAGAAGAGCTACAAGCATTAATCAATCGCGCATCTGAACTCAAAAAAATGCAGCATCAAGGCGAAATTTATCAGCCTTTAAAGAATAAAGTGCTAGCGATGATATTTGAAAAATCATCTACTCGCACACGCGTATCGTTTGAGTCAGCCATGATTCAGTTTGGCGGTGGCTCTATTTTCTTGTCGCCAGATGACACTCAGCTTGGACGAGGTGAACCAGTAGAAGACTCAGCACGCGTGATTTCTTCTATGGTTGATGCGGTGATGATACGTACATTTGAACATGCCAAGCTAGAAACATTTGCAAAGTATTCTTCAGTCCCTGTTATTAATGCGTTGACTGATGATTTCCATCCATGCCAATTATTAGCTGATATGCAAACTTATCAGGAACATCGTGGTTTCATCAAAGGTAAGAAAGTGGTCTGGATTGGGGATGGCAATAATATGTGTCATTCATACATTAACGCTGCACAGCAATTTGGGTTTGAATTACATATAGCAACGCCAGCAGGATACGAGCCTAAGTCTGAAGTTGTGTCTGCTGTTGAAGCGAAAATCGAGTTATTTAACAGTGCTGCTGAGGCTGCTAAAGATGCCGACCTAGTCGTCACCGATGTGTGGGCGAGCATGGGACAAGAGGAAGAGCAACGCAAACGAGAGCAAGCCTTTGCCGATTTCCAAGTGAATAACGACATTATGAAAGTAGCTGCAAAAGATGCTTTATTTATGCATTGTTTGCCAGCTCATCGTGGTGAAGAAGTGACCGCTGAAGTGATTGATGGTGATCAAAGTGTTGTCTGGGACGAAGCAGAGAATCGTCTGCATGCCCAAAAAGCATTATTAGAATTTTTATGTGCGGATAGAGCTTAGTTTAACTAAGCTCTTTTTCTAAGGCTGTCAGACGCTCCAGTGTGCCAATATCTGACCACTGCCCTTTATAGAGTTCTCCAGTCATCCTGTTATCTTGTATCACTTTCTCGAAAATAGGCTTAAGTGCTTTACGTTCAACCGGTAAGTGTTTAAATAATCTTGGATGGTAAAGTCCCATTCCACTAAACGTGAACTTTTTATTTCCTGAAAGCATCACACAGCCATTTTCGGCGAGTGCAAAATCGCCATCAGCATTGTGCTTTGGGTTATTCACCATGACTAAATGGCAGTCACAATTTTGCTGAAGTGAATACTTTGCCAAGTTAGAAAAATCATAGTCAGTCCATATATCACCATTGACTACGATAAATGGCTCATCCCCCAATAAAGGTAATGCCTGAGCTATACCGCCTGCAGTTTCTAAACTACCTTCATTTTCCGGTGAATACGTGATGCGACAACCATAGCGTTCACCAGTTCCTAGAGCGACAGGGAATTGCTCGCCCAGATGAGCATAATTAATCACAATCTCATCAACACCAGCTGCCACTAGATTTTCAATAAGGTATTCAATCAGTCTTTTTTTCCTGCTTTTACAAGCGGTTTAGGAGTGTGATCTGTTAATGGTCGTAAACGTTCACCGCGACCAGCTGCTAAAATCATTGCTTTCATTTAATTGCCACTATTTCTGGGGTGTTACTCATAAATTCATATAAAGGAGCAAGCGCTTCATAACGTTCACAGACGTCAAAAACATATTGAAGAGTTAATGGTAAGTCATTGAGGTAATTAGCTTTACCATCACGATAGTTTAGGCGGCAAAAGATACCAAGCACCTTAAGGTGGCGCTGTAAACCTGTCATATCGAACCAACGTTGCAAGTGATGACTTTCCTCATAATTTAGCAACTTAGCCTCAATGGCCACTGATTTATAATACTCAAGCCATGACTGTTGTTGTTCATACGGCCACTGAATGTAGCAGTCTTTTAGTAAAGACACGAGATCATAGCTAATAGGACCAATAACGGCATCTTGAAAATCTATAATGCCAAGTGAGTTCTCTTTACATACCATCAGATTTCGACTGTGATAATCACGATGCACAAAGCACACTGGTTGATGTTTAATTTCTTCGATTAAAAAATCGTAGATAATTGATAATGACTCCGGTGCTTTGATGGATAAATGTCTACCTAAAAACCAATCTGGAAACAGTGACATTTCATCACGTAATTTTTTTCATCGTATAGCGGTAATCCAGCCGTTGCCTCTTGTGGCCTGGACTGTTGCATTTTAACCAGTTCATCAATCGCTGCACGATAGAGTGTGTCTGAATTCCCGTGTGCTAATGCTTTCAAAAATGAAATATCACCCAGATCACTCAGCATCAGAAAACCGTTATCTTCATCCTTGTGGAAAATGTGGGGCACTGCAACATCAAACTTTGCAAGAAACTCATCAATATTGATAAAACTACTTATATTTTCATGCTCGGGTGGGGCGTCCATCAGAATATATGTATCGTTAACTGTGTGTAGCCGAAAGTATCGTCTAAAGCTGGCATCACTTGAAGCAACAGTAATGCTGAATGGCTCATCAGGGAATAGTTTTTTTACCCAATCAGTAAGCTGATTAAGTCGGTTATCATCGGTTGTGTTAATCATTTAATGTTTTACTCAAATATATGACACAGTTTTTTTGAGTGAATCAGGTATTGAATTGCACTTTATTTAGCTGTGTAAAAGTCATGCATGAAAATTATGTTGTTCTGGCGTATTATCGGGAATTATTTCCTGCTGGTTGAGTCAATCAATATTCATAACTCAACATAGTATTTGCAACAATGGAGTCGCCATGAAAAAAATTTTAGTATCTGCTTTATTAATAACAGCCTCATCAGTTGTCTTTGCACAAGAGTATGTCACACCTGCTGATATGCCAGAGCAAGCACAAACAAAAATGTACTCTATTTTGACTGACTACAATAAATGTATGATGCAAGGGCATCTAACTAGCAACTATCAAGGCAACAATCCACAAGAAGCCGCACAAAATATTTTGCAGAGTTGTGAAACACACCTTGATGAATTGAAAACGCATTTATCATCGAATGATGTTGAAACAAGTCTTGTTGAAGGTATGGCCAAATCGATGCGCTCTAAAGCAGCTCGTCAACTGATGACAAAAACAATGAACAACTATGCGGCTCAGGCATCAGCAATGGCAAATGCTGAAAAACTGAAACAACAATCAGAAAATCAAGAATAATAGATATCCACTACTCATTGGGTTGAAGAATATCGACACCTTCGTTACTCAACAACTCAATGAGTTTTATGAGTGGTAGACCTATCAAGCTATTAGGATCATCACCCTCTAAACGACTGAATAAACTGATCCCGAACCCTTCGGATTTAAAGCTGCCCGCACATTGGTAGGGTTTTTCTTGATTCAGATAGTATTCAATCTGCTTTTCCGTTAACTCTCTAAAATGCACAGTGAATGGTTCAACAATATGCTGCATTGTCTGATTTTCTGCATTGTACAAGGCAAGGCCAGTATAAAAAGTGACGGATTTTCCTGAAGCCATCATTAATTGCTGAATCGCTGTCTGATGGTTACCTGGCTTACCCAAAATATTGCCATCTGCAACAGCAACCTGATCTGAACCGATAATGAGTGCTTGCGGATAGGTTTCAGCAATGAGCCGTGCTTTTTCTTGAGCCAGTCGCTCGACTAATGCCGGTGCTGACTCACCTTCCAGCTGTGTCTCGTCAATATCAGGCGAATGCTGAATGAAATTAATCTGCAGCTTTTTAAGTAGTTCAGCTCTGAAAGGTGAGCTTGAGCCAAGAATAAGAGTTTGTATCATGATTATAAAATTTTAAGTGATAACGGTTGGCGCTGTTCTGCCTGTCAGTTCAGTAATTTTGGCTAGTTCATCAGCGAGTTGAATAAGGTCAGCTAGTGCGAATTGCGTGTCAGTGTTTAATTGTTCAGGATCATCTTGATAGGATTCAATATAAACCCGTAATGTGGCACCCTCAGTACCTGTACCGGATAGACGGAATATGATTCTGTCACCACCCTCAAAACCAATACGAATGCCTTGTTTTTCTGCAATACTATCGTCAATTGGGTCATGGTAGCTGAAGTTATCTGCATAACTAACGATACGCTTACCAAGCTGCTGTTGAGGTAATGTCGGTAGTTGAAGCTGTAAGTGTTCAATCAGGGCTTCTGCTTGTTCAGTGGGTACACCTTCATAATCATGTCGAGTGTAGTAATTACGCCCAAATGTTAACCAATGTTGATTAACTAATTCCGCCACCGATTGTTGTTTCACGGCCAGAATATTTAGCCAGAAAAGTACAGCCCATAAGCCATCTTTTTCACGAATGTGATTAGAACCTGTGCCAAAGCTCTCTTCGCCACATAAAGTCACGCGGTTTGCATCAAGCAAGTTACCAAAGAATTTCCAGCCAGTCGGCGTTTCAAAGCATTCAACCCCTAATTTTTCGGCTACGCGGTCTGCGGCCTGACTGGTTGGCATGGAACGAGCAATACCAGTGATACCATTTTTATATGCTGGTACAAGCTGAGCATTGGCCGCAAGAATAGCCAAGCTGTCAGAAGGGGTCACAAAAAATTGTTTCCCCAGGATCATATTGCGATCACCATCGCCGTCTGAGGCAGCACCAAAATCCGGGGCGTTATCTGAGAATAACTCGGTCACAAGTTCTTCAGCATAGGTTAGGTTCGGATCTGGGTGGCCATTACCAAAATCAGGTAATGGAATGCCGTTTATGACAGTCCCTTTAGGTGCTCCCAGCAAGTTTTCTAATATCTCAATGGCGTAGGGTCCGGTGACCGCATGCATTGCATCAAATCGCATTGAAAAATCGCTTGTGGTGATAAATGTTTTGATTTTTGGAAAATCAAAAATAGACTGCATTAACTGTGCATAATCTGAGACGGGATCAATCACTTCAACTGTCATTGAGCCCAGCGTTTGCTGCCCTAATTTGTGAAGTGCAATATCGGCTGCATTAGAGATTTTATATTCAGTAATTTCAGCAGAATGTTCATAAATTTTACTAGTAATTGATTCCGGGGCAGGCCCACCATTACTGGTGTTAAATTTGATACCAAAGTCACCATCAATACCTGCCGGATTGTGGCTTGCCGACAAAATCAAACCGCCAAAGGCTTTGTATTTCCGGATAACACATGACGCGGCAGGTGTAGAAAGAATACCATTCTGACCGACCCAAACATGCGAAAAACCATTAGCTGCAGCCATTTTTAGAATGATTTGTATCGCCGTTTGATTGTAATAGCGACCGTCACCACCAACCACTAAGGTTTTATCCTCACAATCACCTAGCGCATTAAAAGTGGATTGAATAAAGTTTTCCAGATAATGAGATTGCTTAAAGACACTGACTTTTTTTCGTAAACCTGAAGTGCCCGGTTTTTGTCCTTCGAATGGGCTGGTATTGATCGTCGAGATTGGCATAAAGCTTTCCTAAAATGAGTTATGTGAGCATCATAAATACTAAACTCACGTTACTTGAATTGAATCCACTATACTAAGTCCATGAATAAGCCTCAACACATTGATAAAGCCCAATTGATGCGTATAGCCACCTATGCATCTGTTGTTACGGCTATTACTCTGATAATCGTGAAGCTATTTGCTTGGTTTCTCACTGACTCGGTGAGCATTCTGGCAACACTTGTTGACTCGAGTCTTGATGTGCTCGCATCTGTTTTGAATATGATTGCTGTGCATCATGCGTTACAGCCCGCAGACAGAGAACATCGTTTCGGACATGGCAAGGCAGAGTCTCTGGCCGGACTGGGCCAATCTATGTTCATTGCAGGCTCAGCCGGCATACTGCTTCTTCAGGCTATAAACCGATTGTTTAAACCTGAAGCTATGGAGCAGGGTATGACCATCGGAATCGCTGTGATGGTGTTTTCTATCATCGCCACGTTTGCGTTGATGGTATTCCAGAACTACGTGATAAAACAAACGGACTCGACGGCAATCAAAGCTGATGCCTTACATTACAAAACCGACTTACTGGTTAATGGTGGTGTTATTCTGGCGCTTGTATTGAGTCTGAATGGTTGGACATTATCAGATCCGCTTATCGCTATTGCTATTGCCTTATTCATATTACACAGTGCATGGGGGATTGTAAGAGAGTCGATTGATTTACTAATGGATCATGAGTTGCCTGATAATGAACGAGAAAAAATTAGTGCTCTGGTTTTAAAACATCCTCAAGCGCGTGGCTTACATGATCTTCGTACACGACGATCGGGGACAACAGTGTTTATTCAACTTCATCTTGAATTGGATGAAACATTGAGTTTGAGGCAAGCTCACGACATTGCGGATGCACTTGAACGAGAGATAGCTGATTTGTTTGATGAAGCGGAAGTCATCATTCATGAAGATCCTATTACACATTTACCGCTGTAGCCTTAACATAAAGTGAATACAATACAACGATGATTTCGTATAATTAGTACACAACAATATTGAGGCCAGTACGATTATTAATTTAGATTTATCCATTCAAGTAGCCATTGCTACAGCGATTTTTTTCCTGTTGTGTATTGCATTCATCATTAGACGTAAAAGAAAGCGTTCTTTTTACTCTCGCAAATTAGAGCGTGCATTACAGACTGTCAAAAAAGAAGAAGCAAAATCGATAATCATTCCTGACGGGTTGGGGGGAATGATTGAAATTGAACGTTTAGTACTGATTGAACAAGGATTGTTAATTATTGAAACTTATCCCATGTCAGGTCACTTGTTTGGGGCTGATCATATCGATCAATGGACCCAGATCATTGATGGCAGAAGTTTTAAATTTACTAACCCACTGCATAGAATCTATAACTCCAAACACGCACTTCAGACACTGGCACCGAAGATTCCTATTTTTTGCCGAATCGTGTTTTCTGAAAATAGTAACTTTCCAAAAGGCAAACCCGAGGAGGTGTCTGTCATTGATAGTTTGAGTGACGACCTCAAAAGTCTTTCTGAATATCCCAGTATAAATCAACAAGGGCAGATTGCCTGGGAGCGTATTATCCGAGTTGCACGGACTGATGGACAGTCATTATTAAGGGATGTTTGAACCATGATGGATACAAAACCGCTTGTTCTCGCTATTTCATCTCGCGCCTTATTTGACTTGGATGAAAGTCATCGCATCTATGAAGATCAGGGCACAGAAGCTTATTGTCGCTATCAAATAGAAAATGAAGATGTCCCCTTAGCGCCAGGCGGTGCCTTTAGTCTGGTACGTAAATTACTCGCGTTAAATGACAACAACCCAAACACACCCAAGGTTGAGATTATTTTATTGTCTCGCAATAGTGCTGATACGGGGCTTCGTGTTTTTAATTCTATTCAACATCATGGATTAGCCATTACCCGCGCAGTATTTACATCTGGAAGCAGTCCGTATCGTTATGTGGCGCCGTTTAATGCACATTTATTTTTATCAACCAGTCCTGAGGATGTCGGAATGGCGTTAGAAGCAGGTATTGCTGCTGCGACAATTCTGCCTTCACACATTAGGAATAATAATGATAGCGATCAACTTAGAATTGCATTTGATGGTGATGCCGTTCTGTTCTCTGACGATTCGGAGCGAATTTTCAAAGAAAAGGGATTAAAAGCATTTACTGAAAATGAACAACAGACCGCACGTGAACCTCTGCCTGGTGGGCCGTTTAAAGATTTTTTAATGGCGCTAAATCAAATTCAGACGGAATATGGCGAAAATGCTTCACCGATTAGAACAGCACTGGTAACTGCGCGATCTGCACCAGCACATGAACGTGTTATCAGAACGCTAAGGGCTTGGGAGATCCGTATCGACGAAGCAATATTTCTAGGTGGCATGGACAAAGGACCATTTTTAAAATCATTTGGCGCTGACATATTTTTTGATGATCAAGAAAAGCATTGTCAATCAGCGCTTGAGCACGTCGCTACAGGCCATGTGCCACATGGTGTAGCTAATCAGAAAAAGTCTTTGGATTAATTTTGAATGGAAAACGCTGCACTTTCTAATTGGGTCAAACAACTTAGTGAAGTGGATATGCCGATCTTTTCGGGAACGGTTGCCAACGTCACAAAAGCTCTAAATAGTGGAAAAAGTTCAGCGTCAGATGTTGCCAATATTATTCTTCAAGATGCCTCTTTGACCAGCCGGGTTTTAAAAGCGGTTAATACTGTTCATTTCAATCCAACCAAGCACAGTATCAGCACGGTATCTCGTGCAGTCATGGTCATGGGCTTTGAGCAAATCAAGGTCTTAACCCTGTCAATGGCCCTGATTGACAATTTACAAGCAGGTGAACAGCGTACACAACTGATACAAGAAATGGCATTTGCTTTTCATGCTGCTACTCAGGCACGAGAATTTGCTAAGCATTTAAAGCGCAATGATGCTGAAGATATCTTTATAGCAACGTTACTTTCGCGTCTGGGCTATATGGCTTTTTGGGCATTTGCTGATAAAGAAAGTCAGGTCTTACTCAATGATTTACAAAAAGATAATGAATCCACCCAAGCAGAACTGAAGGTCTTAGGGTTCAGGATTGTCGACTTAACCAAAGCTTTGTGTCATGACTGGGCTTTAGGCGATTTGCTGAATGATTATCTTAATAACCGATTATCAGAAAAAAATACCCAGCTTATTTCATTAGCCATTGATGTGGCTGAATCTGCCCAGCATGGCTGGAATGAAGCTGAGCTTGAGCTTGTCGCGAAACAGGCTTCAAGTATCTGTGAGCTTTCAATTGAAAAAGCGAAAAACCTGGTTCTATTAAATGTCAATAAAGCAAAAGAACTCACTATTTTATACGGTAGCGAGCAAATAAGCCGTGCTATACAGCTCCCAGATTACTTAGATGAGCATCATGAAAAGACAGATGTGCCCGACGTTAACAATCATAATAAAAAGTTGGAAGCTGATTTTGATTACCTGATGAAAGTATCTCAGGAAATGGTACAAGCCCTTGAAGACATACCATTACCCTCGATTAACATCATGCTTGAGATGACTCTAGAAGGATTGATACGTGGCTTAGCCATGGATCGAGCCATATTCATGATATTGAATGAGGCTAAAACTGACTTAATTTGTAAGTCAGTTTTAGGTGAGCAGACAGAATATCTCAAACAGCGATTAACCATCACTTTAGACAAGAATCCAGCTTTTAGTCTATGCGTAGAGCAGCGCCATGCCGTATTTGTATCAGTTGACGAAGCAGGTCAGCTTTCCAAGCAGATACAAACCACATTAGGTAATCCGCCGCATTTGCTGATGCCTGTCGTGGTTAAAAACAAAGTTATTGGTATTTTTATGGCTGATCGACATCAAACTCAGCGAGAAATTTCTCAACAAGAATTCATTGCATTTCAGCAGTTTTGCCAACAAACAAACATGGGAATTAGTTTTTTAGCAATTCAAGGCTAGTTTTATAGGAATGTTATCGCTATAATAGCCGACTTCTTTCAGGCATCAGGCATGTCTGATAAATAAATATGCGAGAGTGGCGGAATTGGTAGACGCGCTGGATTTAGGTTCCAGTAGGGTAACCTGTGAGAGTTCGAGTCTCTCCTCTCGTACCATTACTACAAATAGGCGGATGGCGAAACCGCCATGCCTAAATCCCCATGTTTGAGGTTAGAGAATGCAAGTTACTGTAGAAAACGTGAGCGAACTTGGTCGCCGTATGACCGTCACAGTCGAAGATGCCAATATCGAACAAGCAGTACAGGATCGCCTTAAGTCAATTAGACCTAATGTGAAAATGGCCGGTTTCCGTCCAGGTAAAGTACCGATGAACATGGTCGCGAAAACACACGGTCCATCAGCTCGTCGCGAAGTAATCGACTCTCTTGTACAAGAAAGCATGCGTGAAGCCTTCACTCAAGAAGGAATCAACCCAGCAAGTCCTCCTCATATAGATAGCATGGATGAAAAAGGCAGCAACTTCATCTATACACTCAACTATGAAGTCTTCCCTGAAGTAGACAATGTCAAACTAGACGATATCAACTTGGAAAAAACAGTTGCTGAAGTCACTGATGAAGACGTTGACCGGATGCTTGAAACATTACGCGAACAACGAATGACATGGGAACCTTTAAAACGTGGTGCAAAAGATGGTGATGGCGTCACCATTGATTTTGTTGGCACCATCGATGGTGAAGAATTCCAAGGTGGTAAAGGCCAGGATGTACTTCTTGAGCTTGGTCAGGGCCGTATGTTGCCAGAGTTTGAAGAGCAATTGATTGGCAAAAAAGCGGATCAAGAAGTAGATGTGACATTGACATTCCCTGAAGACTACCGCGCTGAGCATTTACAAGGTAAAGAAGCTAAGTTCGCAGTGACAGTTAAACAAGTCGCTAAGAAAAAGCTACCTAAGCTAGATAAAGAATTTGCAGCACTATGCGGTGTTGAAGAGGGTATTGCCGCATTGAAAAAGAAGTTCGCGCTAATATGGAACGTGAACTTAAGTCTGCACTAAAAACGTTAAACAAACGCAAAGCGATGGATTCGATAGCAGAAAATAATGACATCGCTCTACCATCAGCGCCAGTAGAGCGTGAAGCTCAGTATCTAGTAGAACAAGCAAAGAACAATCTCCGCAATCAAGGCGTGAATGTCGAAGGCTTGCCATTTAATCCAGATAATTTTAAAGATAATGCAGAAAAACGCGTTAAGTTAAGTCTTTTGATTGGTAAGATTATTTCGGATAACGAAATTCGTCCTGATGAAGATCGCGTTAAAGAAGCTATTGACGCAATTGCTGCGAGCTATGAAGATCCAGAAGAAGTGGTTACTTTCTACATGAACAATCAAGAAAGATTGTCTGAAATTCAAATGACAGTCGTTGAAGACATGGTGGTTGAATGGATTTACGACCATGTTAAAGTAGAAGAGAGTACATCAACATTCTCAGACGTCGTTAATGCAGTGTCTAACTAATTAACAACGCTGATACTGAATGCAGCCCGTACTCATGTGAAATGGGTATGGGCTGTTTTTTTATTGGGACCTTGAAATTAGGATGGTTATGACAAATAAATTTTCTGGTGATGAAACCAGTATGATTCAGAATGCATTGGTACCTATCGTTGTAGAGCAAACATCTCGTGGTGAACGCTCGTATGACATCTTTTCTCGCTTATTAAAAGAACGTGTCATATTTTTAGTTGGTCCGGTAGAAGACCAAATGGCAAATTTGGTTGTTGCACAGTTACTATTTCTTGAATCGGAAAATCCTGATAAAGATATCCATCTATACATTAATTCACCTGGCGGCGCTGTTACAGCTGGCTTGGCAATTTACGATACGATGCAATTTATTAAACCCAATGTCAGCACATTGTGTATCGGACAAGCAGCCAGTATGGGGGCAGTATTGTTAGCCGGTGGTGCTGAAGGCAAACGTTATTGTCTACCTAACTCTCGTATTATGGTTCATCAACCATTAGGCGGATTCCAAGGACAGGCGTCTGACTTTGACATTCATGCAAAAGAGATTCTGAGTATTCGTGATCGTCTAAATGGAATTCTTGCAAAACATACTGGTCAAGATATAGAAGCTATTCGCAAAGATACTGATCGTGATAACTTCATGAATGGTGAACAAGCTGTTGAATACGGCTTAATTGACTCAGTATTGACAAGCCGACCTACAGAATAAGTAGTATCGGTCGATAAAATTTATAGATGACGCGTAAGGTAGTAAAAATATGAGTGACGACAAAAATAACGATGATAAATTGCTTTATTGCTCTTTTTGTGGAAAAAGCCAGCATGAAGTCAAGAAATTAATCGCTGGTCCATCCGTATTTGTGTGTGATGAATGCGTCGAACTATGTAATGACATCATCCGTGAAGAAATGCAGGAAATGGCTACTGAAGAGGCTGAATCAAAACTGCCAACGCCACGTGAAATTAACGAAGCACTTGATAACTATGTTATTGGGCAAGAAAGAGCGAAGCGTTATCTTTCTGTTGCAGTCTACAATCACTACAAGCGTCTCCGTACAGCGCACAAGGGAAGTGATGTTGAGCTTTCTAAAAGTAATATACTTTTAATCGGCCCGACTGGTAGTGGTAAAACATTGCTAGCAGAAACATTAGCAAGACAGCTAAATGTGCCTTTCACTATGGCTGATGCAACCACCCTGACTGAAGCGGGCTATGTCGGTGAAGATGTTGAAAATATCATTCAAAAGCTTCTACAAAAATGTGACTATGATGTCGACAAGGCTGAAACAGGTATCGTTTATATCGACGAGATAGATAAGATATCTCGTAAATCTGATAATCCATCTATCACACGTGATGTTAGCGGTGAAGGTGTACAACAAGCACTCCTCAAGCTGATTGAAGGCACGATTGCTTCTGTTCCTCCTCAAGGCGGAAGGAAACATCCTCAGCAAGAATTTTTGCAAGTTGACACCAGTAAAATCTTATTTATTTGTGGCGGCGCTTTTGCTGGTCTTGATAAAGTTATCAGAAACCGCACCCAGAAAGGTGGCATAGGTTTTTCTGCTGAAGTGAAAAGTGTTGACGATAATAGACCTTTGAGCGAGTCATTACGAACTGTCGAGCCTGAAGATCTGATTCAGTATGGGCTAATTCCTGAGTTTGTTGGTCGCTTACCTGTTGTTGCTACTCTGGATGAGCTTGACGAAAAAGCCTTAGTTCAGATTTTGACTGAACCGAAAAACGCGCTAACCAAGCAGTATCAGCAATTATTCAATATGGAAAATGCTGAGCTTGAGTTCAGAGATGATGCATTACGTGCGATTGCAAGGAAAGCAATGGAGAGAAAGACAGGTGCACGTGGGCTCCGTTCGATTATCGAAAATGTCTTACTTGATACCATGTTTGAGCTACCATCAGCCGATAATGTCTCAAAAGTGGTGATTGATGAGAGTGTCATCGCTGGTGAAAATGCACCAATTTTGATTTATGAAGATCAAAATACGGACTTAGCATCCGGCGACAAATAATCGGTCAAACGAACCATTCTGTTTACACACTAAATCAAGCATATTTCTCAATATGCTTGATTTTTTATTGTCTGTCCCCATATTAATTTTATGTTGAAAATTGGGTGTCGACAGACACATGTATGAGGTTTGCCTTAATGGAAAATGAATTAACCACCACTTCTAGCGATAACAGTATGAAGGTTGTCCCTGTTTTACCACTTCGTGATGTTGTCGTATATCCCTATATGGTAATACCGCTTTTTGTAGGGAGAGATAAATCTATCAAAGCCCTCGAACAAGCGACTGACGAGAGTAAACAGATTCTACTGGTGGCTCAGAAAGATTCTTCTGAAGATGCACCTGACACCGACGGTTTATATGAAACCGGCTCACTCGCGAATATTTTACAATTATTAAAACTGCCTGACGGAACAGTTAAAGTTTTGGTTGAAGGTGTTCAGCGTGCCAGTGTGGCCTACTTCACTAACCATGAAACTCACATAGAGGCTGAAGTCGCGCCGTTCTTAGATGAAGTTGATGACGATAGAGAAGCCGATGTTTTAATGCGGACCTTGCTAGGACAGTTTGAGCAGTACGTAAAACTGAACAAAAAAATACCACCAGAGGTTATTTCGTCGCTTTCCAGTATTGAAGATGTTTCGCGGATGTCTGATACCGTCGCAGCTCATATGACGTTAAAACTTGAAGACAAGCAAGCCTTGCTTGAAATGAGTGACGTTAAAGCCAGAGTCGAAAAGTTGATGGCTTTCCTTGAAGGTGAAATCGATATTCAACAAATTGAGAAACGTATTCGTAACCGCGTTAAAAAGCAGATGGAAAAAAGCCAACGCGAATATTATCTTAATGAGCAGTTAAAAGCGGTTCAAAAAGAACTCGGTGAAATTGACGAGGCTGGTAACGAAACTGACGAACTGGCTGCGAACATTGAGAAGGCAGGAATGCCGGCAGAAGCACGCGCTAAAGCTGATGCTGAACTTAAAAAGCTTCGAATGATGTCACCGATGTCTGCAGAAGCAACTGTTGTCAGAAACTATATTGAATCTTTGTTAGAAGTCCCTTGGAAAAAACGTTCTAAAGTGACCCTTGATTTAAACAAGGCTGAAAATGTCCTAGATGAAGATCACTATGGTCTGGAAAAAGTCAAAGAACGAATCGTTGAATACTTGGCTGTACAAAAGCGTGTCAAAAAATCAAAAGGTCCGATTCTTTGCCTGGTTGGCCCACCTGGTGTGGGTAAAACATCTATTGCTCAATCAATAGCCAGAGCCACTAATCGTAAATTTACAAGAATGGCTTTGGGTGGTGTTAGAGATGAGGCTGAAATACGCGGGCACCGTAGAACTTATATCGGCTCTATGCCAGGTAAAGTGATACAGAATATCTGTAAAACGGAAGTTAAAAACCCATTATTTCTATTAGATGAAATTGACAAAATGGCGCAAGATTTCCGTGGTGATCCTGCTTCTGCATTATTAGAAGTGTTAGATCCTGAACAAAACTCGACATTTGCTGATCATTATTTAGAAGTTGAATATGATTTATCTGATGTCATGTTTGTCTGTACAGCCAATACACTTAATATTCCTGACGCTTTGCGTGACCGTATGGAAATCATACGCCTTGCGGGTTACACAGAAGACGAGAAACTCAATATCGCGATGAAATATCTCTTGCCGAAAGCGATTAAAGATAACGGTCTTAAAGAGAAAGAAGTCGACATCAGAGAAGATGCGGTAATGGAAATTATCCGCCGATATACGCGTGAAGCTGGTGTGCGTAACTTACAGCGTGAAATCTCAAAAATCTGTCGCAAATTAGTTAAACAGATTTTGACGGAAAAGCCAGAACAACAAGTTGTCGTCACTGCTGAAAACATTGAAACCTACCTTGGTGTCTATCATTACCGTTACGGAATGGCCGAAGAGAGCGATCGTGTAGGTCAAGTAACCGGTCTGGCTTGGACAGAAGTTGGCGGTGAGCTCTTAACCATTGAGTCAGCGGTTATGCCGGGCAAAGGTAAGTCTGCCTATACCGGTAAACTGGGTGACGTTATGCAAGAATCTATTCAAGCAGCGACCACCGTTGTACGCTCACGTTCTGCTGACTGGGGGATAAGTGATGATTTCTTGCAAACACATGATTTGCACGTACACGTACCGGAAGGCGCAACACCAAAAGATGGGCCTAGTGCTGGTATCGGTATGTGTACAGCACTTGTTTCAGCGATTACAGGTATTCCTGTCAAAGCCAATGTGGCTATGACCGGCGAAATCACACTTCGTGGGGAAGTCTTAGCCATTGGTGGTTTAAAAGAAAAATTACTTGCTGCCCATCGCGGTGGTATCGATACAGTTCTGATACCTCACGATAACATCAAGGATTTAAAAGAAATTCCTGAAAATGTAAAACAAGGTTTGACTATTACACCGGTGAAATGGATTTATGAAGTGCTGGACGTTGCTCTGCAGCATATGCCATCACCTTCCGATGATGCGGGCGTGATTACCAGTGATAAAAATAAGTATCATGAGGTAAACTCACCTAGTCATCATTAAGTAATGGAGTAGCAGGTAATGACACTAGTACAAAAGCAACGCTTAATTGGCGCCGCCTTATTAGTTTTAGTGATTGGTGTCATTGCCTGGTTCTTATTAGCATCCGTTGCAAAAAAAGATATAGAAGATATCGTTGAAAAGCCTATTCCTTTTGACTCTGTTATCGAACCATTAGATGATGAGCCAGAACGAGACGAGCCAATTACCGAAGTCGATGTTAGCCTAACTGACGAAGGCGAAAAAATAGCAGAAAAAGATACACCTCTGCCAGAAAAACAAGATACTGCTCCAGCTCCAGCTCCAGCTCCAGCTCCAGCTCCAGCTCCAGCTCCAGCTCCAGCTCCAGCTCCAGCTCCAGCTCCAGCTCCAGCTCCAGCTCCAGCTCCAGCTCCAGCTCCAGCTCCAGCTCCAGCTCCAGCTCCAGCTCCAGCTCCAGCTCCAGCTCCAGCTCCAGAAGCTAAAAACAACGAAACGTTATGGGTGTTACAGCTCGCCAGTTTCGGTGTTCGTGATAATGCTGACGCTTTATCAAAAGAACTTGAGTCTATGGGCTACAATCCTTTGATTGAAATACTCAAAACAGACGATAAACCTATCTATCGTGTTCGCTTACAACCTGTTTCAGACCGCGATAAATTAGAAGAAACGGCTAAAATATTGAACAAAAAGTTGAAGTTATCTACGCAGATTTTGCAATATTAACAAGTGTTTTCAGCTAACTATCCAACCATGAAATATAACTGTAAAACTTCTGGGTTGTTGATAGTTAATCTGTTAAAATTTCTCGTTTAGATCGCAGCTGATTGCGGGGTAACTATGGTTTGGGTTGACTATCTGATAATTGGTCTGATTTTTATGTCAGCCGCTATCAGTATTGTCCGAGGCTTCATGAAAGAAGTACTCTCATTGGCTAGCTGGATTCTAGCTTTTTGGGTAGCCATACTTTTTTACTCAAACCTCTCAACATTGTTAGCTGAATATATATCAACGCCTTCAATAAGATTGTTTCTTGCTTTTTTCGTTTTATTTGCTGTGACGCTCATACTCGGTGCGATGGTTAACCATCTAATATCACAAGTTGTCGAAAAAACTGGACTAACGGGGACAGACCGCGCCCTCGGTATTATTTTTGGACTAATACGTGGTGTGGCGTTAGTGACTATTTTGGTTTTAGCCGCTGGTGCAACCCCTATGCCGGCAGATTCTTGGTGGCAAAACTCGATATTATTAGAACATTTTATCAAGTTAGCAGTGTGGGTACGTGATCTGTTACCAGCAGATATCGCCCAGCATATCAACTACAATTAACTTCCTGACAGGGCAAATTATGTGCGGAATTATTGGTATTGTTGGTCATTCTGAGGTTAACCAGGCCTTATATGATGGATTGACCGTATTACAGCATCGTGGACAAGATGCTGCTGGAATAATGACTTGTGACGATGATGGCAAGTTTTTTCTTCGTAAGGATAATGGTCTCGTCAAGGATGTCTTTCATACTCGCCATATGATTCGCCTAAAAGGAAAGATGGGTATTGGTCATATCCGCTATCCTACAGCTGGCTGTTCGACATCAGCTGAATCGCAGCCGTTTTATGTCAACTCTCCATTTGGTATTGCCCTTGCCCATAACGGTAACCTTACCAATACAAAAGTTCTGAAAGATGAATTATTTCAGACAGATCGTCGACATTTGAATACGGATTCTGATTCAGAAGTTTTGCTCAATGTATTAGCTCATGAGTTACAAAACAGCTCAAAATTAACACCTCAACCGCAAGATATTTTTAATGCGGTCGCACAGGTTCATCGTCGTTGCAGAGGCGCTTATGCTGCTGTTGCCATGATCTCAGGGGTTGGCGTCATGGCATTTCGTGACCCATATGGCATTCGACCAGCGGTCATCGGTAAACGCGAAACAGAGCAGGGTACAGAGTATGTTGTTGCCTCAGAAAGTGTTGCCGTTGATATTCTCGACTATGAATTAGTCCGTGATATTGAACCGGGTGAATGTGTCTTTATTGATACAAAAGGTAACTTCTATTCTCAGCAATGTGCTGAAAATCCAGTGAAATCACCTTGTATTTTTGAGTACGTTTATTTTGCTCGTCCTGACTCGATGATGGATGGCATTTCTGTGCATAAAAGTCGCATGCGCATGGGTACAAAACTCGCGCAGAAAATTAAACGTGAATTTCCTGAACACGATATTGATGTCGTTATTCCGATACCTGATACCAGTCGAAGTGCCGCTTTACAGCTTTCTTATGATTTGGGCGTCGTGTATCGAGAGGGCTTTATTAAAAATCGCTATATCGGTCGCACATTTATTATGCCTGGCCAAACCATGCGTAAGAAGTCCGTTCGTCAAAAATTAAATGCTATTGATTTAGAGTTCAGGGGCAAAAATGTTCTCTTAGTAGATGACTCTATTGTTCGTGGTACGACATCACAGCAAATTGTTCAGATGGCAAGAGATGCAGGCGCTAATAAAGTGTATTTAGCTTCTGCCGCGCCACCTGTTCGTTTCCCGAACGTTTACGGTATTGATATGCCATCAGCAAATGAATTTGTGGCTCATGATAGAAATGTTGAAGAAATATCAAAACAATTAGGTGTCGACTGGCTCGTCTATCAAGATCTTCCTGACTTGGTAGCGGCGATCAATAAAAAGTCGGACGTAGAGCGTTTTGATACATCATGTTTTGATGGTGAATACATTACTGGGGATATTGATGCGAACTACTTATATTACATCGATGCCATGAGAAACGATCTAAACAAACAAAACTCTGACAAAAGTAATGCTGTGATTGAGTTACACAATAATTGAATATGATTAGGCCAACAATGCATCCACTTTGCTGTTTTTCGATATTTCTTATATAATCCCGTCGATTATGCGCCAGCAATTACCAAAAGAAATTGATCCGTTTCGATTTTCTCATAATGGACGGGAACTTGAAGGTGAAATTGAACTGACAGAACTGTCACGTTTGAAGCCATCTTTATTTAGTGACTCAGGTACAGTCAAAATCAAAATGCGATTTGATATTGACCAAACCGGCACACCCTACATGCAAGGTAACTTTGTGACGACACTATCACTGACCTGTGAGCGGTGTATGGAAGAGTTACTCTACCCTGTAGAAGTCAATACGCTGTTAGGTTTGGTAAAGCATGAACGTCTTGTTAGCCGATTATCAGAGCAGTATGAGCCTTGGATAATTGACGAAACAGAGTTTGTGAACCCTGCTGACGTGGTTGAAGATGAATTAATCTTGGCACTTCCCCTGGTGCCTAAACATGATTTTGATTGTCTGCCGAAAGAAGTCTGGCAATCTGGGGATGAAGAGATAGAGGAGACACCTGAAAAACAGGCATCTCCGTTTGCAGTGTTATCTGCATTGAAATCAAAAAAATAATTTTGAATTTTTAAAAGGCTTAGGAGTTTTAGTCATGGCTGTTCAACAAAACAAAAAAAGTGCATCACGTCGTGGAATGCGTCGTTCACATGATGCGTTAACAGAAACAACATTATCTGTTGATTCTACATCAGGTGAGTTACACCGTCGTCATCACGTATCAGCTGATGGCTACTACCGTGGTCGTAAAGTCGTTGCGGATAAAAGCGAATAAGGCATAAACACAATTGAGCCTGACGATATCAATTGATGCAATGGGCGGGGATCACGGACCTCAAGTCGTGATCCCCGCTGCCATATCAGCATTAAAAAAACATCCAGATGTCACATTAATTCTTGTTGGTGATGAAGAAACTATTCATTCACACCTTCAAAAAAATGGTGTTGATAACGAACCAAGATTAATTGTCCATCATGCTTCTCAGCAGGTAGAGATGGATGAATTACCCTCCCAAGCACTACGCGGAAAGAAAGATTCCTCAATGCGAGTGGCTATTAACTTAGTCAAAGAAGGTCAAGCTGCTGCTTGTGTCAGTGCCGGTAATACTGGTGCCTTGATGGCTACAGCCAGATTTGTTTTAAAAACATTACCAGGTATCGAAAGACCCGCTATTGTTTCAGCTTTGCCAACGATGAAAGGGCATACCTATGTTCTGGATCTAGGGGCTAATGTTGATTCAAGTGCTGCACACCTGGTTCAGTTTGCTTTAATGGGCTCTGTTCTTGCTGAATTGGTTGATGGTAAAGATAAACCCAAGGTTGGCTTACTTAATATTGGTTCAGAAGAAATCAAAGGTAATGAGCGGGTAAAAGAAGCCTCTCGGCTGCTAGAGCAAACGGATCTTAACTACATCGGTTACGTTGAAGGTGATGGTTTATACCATGGTGAAGCAGATGTGCTTGTTTGTGACGGTTTTGTCGGCAATGTGGCGTTGAAAACGAGTGAAGGCGTTGTTCATATGATTCGTCATTACTTGCGACAATCATTTACCCGAAACTGGTTGACGAAATTGGCCGGATTAATTGCCTCACCAGTATTAAAACATTTCCGTAACGAGTTAGATCCGCGTGCATACAATGGTGCGAATTTAATTGGCTTACAAGGTATCGTGATTAAAAGTCACGGTGGCGCAGATGAGTTTGCGTTCGCTAATGCCATTAACATTGCTATTGTAGAAGCCGCCCAGGACGTACCTAAAAATATAACAAAACACTTGGAAGTGTTACTGGAAGGACAAGTATTGTGATGTATTCTCGTATAGCGGGTACAGGTAGCTATCTGCCAGAAAAAGTACTCAGCAATCATGATCTTGAGTCAATGGTAGAAACCAGTGATCAATGGATTAAAGAACGGACGGGAATCAAAGAGCGTCACATTGCTGCAGAGAATGAAACAACCACAGATCTGGCTTATCAAGCGTCTTTAAAAGCAATTGAAGCGGCTGGAATCAACAATGATGACATTGATCTGATTATTGTGGCGACGACGACACCGACACAAATATTTCCAAGTACTGCCTCATTATTACAAGCCAAACTTAACATCGCTGGCTGTCCTGCCTTTGATATTCAAGCTGTATGTACCGGTTTTGTTTATGCGCTGACTGTGGCCGATAAATTCATCAAATCTGGCGGTGTTAAGAATGTGCTTGTTGTTGGTGCTGAAACTATTTCACGCATCATCGATTGGACTGACAGAAATACATGTGTGCTATTTGGTGATGGGGCAGGAGCGGTAGTGCTTCAAGCCTCAGAACAGCATGGTATTATTTCAACACATATCCATTCAGATGGCAGTTTCAATCGTTTGTTACAAGTCCCAACGGGTCCCGGTTCCGTAGTGACTGATGAATCTCCATATATCGATATGCAGGGTAATGAAGTATTCAAGGTTGCCGTCAAAACGCTCAGTAGTATTGTTGATGAAACACTGGAGGCTAATCAGCTTGATAAAAGCGATATCGATTGGTTAATTCCCCATCAAGCTAATATTCGAATTATCGCGGCTACAGCACGAAAGCTACAGATGTCTATGGATCACGTTGTGGTTACTGTAGATAAACATGGTAATACTTCAGCGGCATCAATACCGTTGGCGCTTGATGTAGCGGTACGTGATGGTCGCATAAAACGTGGTGAGACTTTATTGTTTGAAGCCTTTGGTGGCGGATTCACATGGGGTTCAGCCCTTATTCAGTACTGATATTCAGGGGTAATGAATGAAATCAGCTTTTGTTTTTCCCGGTCAGGGATCTCAATCAATCGGTATGTTATCTGAGATAGCTACTGAACATGACATCGTTAAAGAAACATTCCAGCAAGCATCTGATGCACTTAATTATGATCTATGGGATTTAGTTTCAAATGGTCCTGAAGAATCGTTAAACCAGACAGACCGTACTCAACCTGCCATGTTAACAGCAGGTATTGCCATGTGGCGTGTATGGCAATCAGTTTCTGCTATCAAGCCAGATTATTTTGCTGGTCACAGTCTTGGTGAATATACAGCGCTTGTCGCTGCAGAAGCTATCGATTTTAGTGACGCTGTCAAATTGGTTGAATTACGTGGTCAATATATGCAGCAAGCTGTCCCTGCTGGTGAAGGTGCTATGGCTGCGATTCTTGGTCTGTCAGATGATATCGTACGTGATGTCTGCAGCGAAGCATCCATTATCGGTGTTGTTGAGGCTGTAAATTTTAACTCGCCTGGTCAGGTTGTCATTGCTGGTTCGACAGCTGCGGTAAAAAAGCCACTGAAATAGCAACAGAGAAAGGTGCAAAGCGCGCCTTAATACTGCCTGTAAGCGTGCCATCACACTGTGCATTAATGCGCCCGGCGGCTGAGCAATTAGCTCAAAAACTTGATGAAATTTCAATCCATATGCCAACAACGCCTGTTATCCACAATGCAAGCGTAACTGCAGCAGACGATGTGGTGTCTGTTAAATCGCTTTTAGCTCAGCAGTTATACAGTCCTGTCCGTTGGGTGGAAACAGTGCAGTGGTTTGCAGCAGAAAATGTGAGTCAACTTGTTGAGTGTGGTCCTGGAAAAGTCTTAGCAGGCTTAACAAAGCGTATCGATAAATCAGTTAACGCAGTGCCATTATTTGATTTGACCACGCTTGAGAAAGCACAACAAGCATTAGGAGAATAAAATGAGCTTAGATGGAAAAATTGCTCTGGTCACTGGAGCTACACGCGGCATTGGTAAGGCGATTGCGATCAGTTTGGGGGAGCAAGGTGCAACTGTTATCGGTACAGCAACATCTGAAAATGGTGCCGTGACTATTTCAGACTTTCTAAAAGAAGCCAACATTCAAGGCCGTGGTATCGTTCTTAATGTCACCGATGCTGATGCTATTGATAATGTTGTCTCGACGATTGAGTCTGAGTTTGGTGCGCCGGAAATTCTGGTTAATAATGCTGGCATCACACGTGACAACTTATTAATGCGTATGAAAGATGATGAGTGGGATGACATCATTAATACAAACCTCACTCCGATTTATAAGCTTAGTAAACGTTGCCTAAGAGCGATGACTAAAGCGCGCTGGGGTAGAATTATTACGATCACGTCTGTAGTGGGTGCAATGGGCAATGCTGGCCAGACTAACTATGCAGCGGCAAAAGCTGGTGTAATCGGCTTCAGCAAGTCTCTAGCTCGCGAAGTGGGTGCCCGCGGCATTACGGTCAATACTGTTGCTCCTGGCTTTATCGATACCGATATGACAAGTTCTTTGCCAGAAGCTCACAAGACTGCGCTGCTTGAGCAAGTCCCATTGAAGCGATTGGGGTTACCTGAGGAGATTGCCGCTGCGGTGAGTTATCTTGCCAGTACCCATGCTGGATATGTGACGGGAGAAACATTGCACGTTAATGGCGGCATGTATATGAGCTAATAGTCTGTAACTGACTATTAATTAAGTAATTTAATTATGAGTCAAGTTAGATGAATGCCATTTAGCTTGTCTCAATGGTGCAGGCACTATAAAATGCCTGCACATTGTTTGATGTATTAACCACCAAAGGAAATATTAGTTATGAGTGATATCGAAGCTCGCGTAAAAGAAATTGTTGTTGAACAATTAGGTGTCAACGCTGATGAAGTAACTGCGGATGCTTCATTTATCGACGACCTGGGCGCAGACTCTCTGGATACAGTAGAGTTGGTTATGGCTTTGGAAGAAGCTTTCGAATGTGAAATCCCAGACGAAGAAGCTGAGAAAATCACTACAGTTAAAGAAGCCGTTTCTTATATTAACGCACATCAGTCTTAATATAATTAAAAGCGCTTATGATAGCCGTCTAGTGTGTGAGAACATGCTAGGCGGCTATGTCATGTATACCTGTAGGTTTAAGGGGAAAACCTGATGTCGAAAAGACGCGTTGTCGTTACTGGTCTTGGAGCTGTTACGCCAGTCGGGCTGACAGTAAAAGAAAGCTGGGAAAATATTGTTGCAGGAAAAAGTGGTGTAGCACCGCTGACGTTGTTTGATGTTTCAGATTTTACTGTTCGCTTTGGTGCGAGCGTGAAAAATTTTGACGTCACATCAGTCATTCCTAAAAAAGACGCCAAAAAAATGGATACCTTCATTCATTACGGTATCGCAGCAGCCAAAGAAGCTATTGAAGACGCTGGACTGGTTATTACCGATGAAAATGCAGAAAGAATTGGTGTTGCTATTGGTTCAGGTATTGGCGGCTTACCCGGTATCGAAGCAGGTTACGACAGTTATTTGAATGGTGGACCTCGTAAAATCTCACCTTTCTTTGTACCGAGTAATATCATTAATATGATATCGGGCAATTTATCCATCATGTATGGAATGAAAGGGCCTAATACGGCTATCGTAACAGCTTGCTCAACGGGTACACACTGTATCTCTGCTGCGGGACGCATGATTCAATATGGTGATGCCGATGTCATGATTGCCGGTGGCGCAGAAATGGCCACATCGAAAACCGGTCTTGGTGGCTTCGCCGCAGCACGTGCATTGTCAACGCGAAATGATGATCCTGCAGCGGCTAGTCGTCCGTGGGATAAAGACCGTGATGGTTTTGTATTAGGTGATGGTGCGGGTGTCATTGTCCTGGAAGAGTATGAACATGCAGTGAAGCGTGGTGCCACTATCTATGCTGAACTTGTTGGTTCAGGCATGAGCAGTGACGCGTATCATATGACATCACCTTCTGAAGGCGGAGAAGGCGCTGCACGCTGTATGGTCAATGCGATCAAGGATGCAGGTTTAAATCCTGAAGCAATCGATTATATCAATGCACATGGCACATCGACTCCTGCAGGTGATGCCGCTGAGACACAAGCCATCAAAAAAGCATTAGGTGATGCGGCAAACAACGTAGCGATAAGTTCAACTAAATCGATGATTGGCCACCTATTGGGTGCTGCAGGTGGCGTAGAAGCGGTATTTAGCTTACTTGCAATACGTGACCAAGTTGCACCACCAACAATTAACCTTGATAATCAGGATGAAAGTTGTGACCTCGATTACGTACCTAACACTGCACGACAAATGAAAATTGATGTCGCCATGTCTAACTCATTTGGTTTTGGCGGTACGAACGGTACTGTAATATTCAAAAAGTTAAGTTAAGTTGAGTGAACCGGTGATTCTGATAAATGGTCAACCGGCAACAACGCTTTCAGTAGCAGACCGTGGCCTTCAATACGGCGACGGTCTGTTTGAAACTATCCCTTTTCGACATGGAAAACTAGAATACCTCGATGCCCATATTGAACGATTACTTCGCGGGTGCAATCGCTTACAAATCGACTTCACTGATTTAGCATTACTTCAGCATGAGTTAGTCACACTTTGTGCGCAGACAGCAGAAGATGCTGTGATAAAAATCATGATTACTCGTGGTAGCGGTGGGCGCGGCTATAAACCGCCTCTGGATGCATTGCCCCAACGTATTATTGCCAGTCATCCTTTACCAGACTATCCCACTCATTATTCCGAAGGCGTCACAGTTCAACTCTGTTCAATACGACTTTCTTCGAATCCACTATTGGCTGGCATAAAGCATTTGAACCGTCTTGAACAAGTGCTAGCGCGTAATGAATGGTCTACTGACGCGATTGCAGAAGGCTTGATGTTAGACTACCAAGACCGGCTTGTTGAAGGGACAATGAGTAATCTGTTTCTGGTCAAAGATGAACATTTATTGACACCGAATCTGAATGAGAGCGGGATAGAAGGGATTATGCGTCAGCGAGTAATAGAACTTGCCTCAGTTTTAAATATGCCCACTGAAATAACGACCTTAAACATGGATGATTTGTACCAAGCGGATGAAGTCTTCCTCACAAACAGTCTGATTAACATATGGCCAGTCACTGCACTGAGCGGAACCAATAAAACATGGTCTCACGGCACTATAACACAACGTTTGCAAAAGGCATTGAGCACTACTGACAATTGATATGAAGAATACGATTTTATTAAAAACTCTCATGCCGGCGTTGTTAGCTGCTGTCATCTGTACCTATATTGTTATCCAATACAACCGTTTTATGACCACACCGCTTTCCATTGCTGAGCCGGTAGCATTTGTTGTCGAACCGGGTAGTAATCTTAAGCGTGTCAGTCAGCAATTATACGAGCAAAATATTACTCCAATCACGCCGATACACTTGCGAATTTATGGAAGAGTCAATGACTTAGCCAGCAAGATTAAAGCAGGTGAATATGAGTTGTCCCCGAGTGATACCTTGCCAGAAGTCATGAATAAACTCGTCTCTGGCAAAGTGATAATGAACTCACTGACCATCGTTGAGGGAATGACAGCACAGTCACTTATTGATGTAGTAGCCGCTCATCCAAAAATCAAACACACCATAGAAAAGGCGGAGCTAAGTGAGGTCATGAAAGCCTTAGGCAAACCAGATGTAGTAGGTGAGGGTTGGTTTCTTCCTGAAACATATCATTTTCCTACTGGTACCACCGATATTGAATTTTTGAAACGTGCATACGAACAGATGCAGACGGTCTTAAAACAAGCATGGGAATATCGTGCTAAGGACCTTCCATATGAATCACCTTATGAGGTGTTGATCATGGCGTCTATTATCGAAAAAGAAACCGCCGTGGCTGATGAGCGACCAGAAATTGCTGGTGTATTTGTGCGCAGACTAGAAAAAGGCATGCGGCTACAAACAGATCCAACTGTGATTTATGGCATCAGGAAAAACTTTGATGGTAATTTACGTAAGAAAGATCTGAGAACTGACACTCCCTACAATACATACACACGTAGTGGTTTACCACCGACCCCTATTTGTTTACCAAGTAGAGAATCAATCAACGCTGCACTTCATCCAGCTAAAGGTAACAGCTTATACTTTGTAGCAACGGGTATAGATGGCAGACATATCTTTTCATCCAATCTGGCCGACCACAATAAAGCGGTAAGAAAGTATCAATTGAATAAACAATGATCGGTAAATTTATCAGTATTGAAGGTATTGAAGGTGCTGGCAAGTCAACGCAAATCCAGTTTATCAAAACCTATTTAGAGCGGTTCAATCAAACTGTCGTCGTCACACGCGAACCCGGTGGTACACCACTGGCTGAAGAAATTCGTGAGTTATTACTCAAACCACGAGAAGAGCGGATGAGTGATGATACAGAATTATTACTTATGTTTGCTGCACGTGCTCAGCATATTAATCAGGTCATTCTTCCTGCTTTATCAGAAGGAAAGTGGGTCGTATGTGACCGCTTTGTTGATGCAACGTTTGCATATCAGGGGGCGGGACGAGGTATTCATGAAGAACGCATTGCCGCTCTGTCTGAGTGGACGCTGGCAGGTCTGAAAACCGATTTAACGTTACTCTTTGATTTGCCTGTCGATGTGGGGCAGCAACGTGTTAACCAGAGATTGTTGCAGAAAGATCGGTTTGAGCAAGAAAAAACTGACTTTTTTGAGAAAATTCGTCATTGTTATCTTGAACGTGCAGCCGCTGAGCCTGAACGTATTCAGATTATCGATGCAGAGAAGTCTATTACGGCTATTGAACAGCAAGTTTCTAACATACTTGATAAATTACTGAAAAAAGTATGAAAACAGAGCTATATCCCTGGCATCAGCTTGCTTGGCAACATATTGTTTCACTTTATCAGTCTAAACGAATGCCTCATGCTCTTTTGCTAAACGGAATCTATGGACTAGACAATGATGTGCTTGCCAACAAGCTGACTAAAAGTCTGTTATGTCTAAATCCGACGGAGGACTTTGAGAGCTGCAATACTTGTCATAGCTGTCAGTTATTTTCAGCAGAAAGTCATCCAGATCATACTGTTCTAAAGCCAGAGGAGGCCGGTAAGCAGATAAAAGTCGATCAAATCCGGCAGCTGAAAGATTTACAGTCCTTAATGCCTAAGGTTTCTCCAGCTAAAACTGTTATTATCCAGCAAGCAGATCATATGAATACCAATGCTTTTAACAGTTTGTTAAAGCTGCTTGAGGAACCGCAGGATAATACCATCCTAATTCTGGTGGCCAGCTCGCTCCACAGACTTCCAATAACGATAAAAAGCCGTTGTCAAACGATTACTATCTCACGACCAGAATATGCTCTGGCTGCTGAATGGTTACAGAGCCAATCCGACTGGAATCAGCAGGAGATTGAGACTGTGCTGAAACTGGCTCATGGTGGGCCAGTAGCTGCACTAGATATAGGTGAAGAAGGGATTGAGCAGAGCAAACAGGTTTTTCGAGGTATGGCAGCATTAATGCGTGCTGAAGCCAATCCTGTGCAACTCGCCTCTCAATGGCAAGCGTTTGATCTGATTTCTGTGTTACATCAATTACAAGCCATGATACAAACCAAACTGGCTTCACTGTTAGATGGAAAAGAGCAGCTAGAATCCCATCTCCTCAAGCATTATTGGGCTATTTCAGATTGCATCATCCATACAATGAAGTTACTATCCTCTCAGAATAACCTAAATAAAACCTTACTTTTAGAAGATTTGATGGTGTCGATTATGCAACATGCACGTCAGATTCAGCAGCATCAACAATAAACAGGTAATACAATGGCTTCTAATCCAAGAAAAGGCATTTTGTCACTGAAAATTACCGATCAGAATATGCTGTATCACTCTTATATGCCTTATGTAAAAAATGGTGGTTTGTTTATTCCCACAACCAAAAGCTATCAGCTCGGTGAAGAGGTATTTATTCTTTTGTCACTGATGGATGAGGCAGAAAAGTTACCGGTGGCGGGAACTATCGTCTGGATAACACCACGTGGTGCTCAAGGTAATCAGGCAGCCGGTATTGGTGTCCATTTCAGTGATATTGACGGGAGTGCTGCTGTTGTCAGAGGTAAGATTGAAAACTATTTAGTCGATAAGCTTAAATCAGATAAAGCCACTTATACCATGTAAGCCTATTCTTAACGGCTTCCATTCCCCTATTTCAAGTTGTTATTGTTTATGTATATAGATTCACATTGTCACCTCAATTTGCTTGCCGATGAAGAGGGCGGCATAGATGCTATGGTTTCCGAGGCAGAAAGTCAGGGAATAGATCATATTCTCTGTATCGCTATCGATAAAAAAGCTCGCTGGATGTAAAAAACATTGCTGATCGTTACCCTAATGTCAGTGCTAGTGTAGGGATTCATCCTAATGTCGAAGCAGATGAGCAATATTCTGTGGATACATTGGTAGTAGAAGCTAATCATCCTAAAGTTATTGCTATCGGTGAAACCGGTCTCGACTATTTTCGTAGTGAAGGTGATCTTGCCTGGCAACGTGATCGTTTTCGTGTGCATATTGAAGCGGGTAAACAAACGAAGAAACCCTTAATCATTCACACGCGTGAAGCACGCGAAGATACGATGACGATACTTGAAAATGAAAATGCAAGAGATGCCGGCGGCATTATTCATTGTTTCACTGAAAATTGGGAAACGGCTCAGCGAGCACTGGATATTGGTTTTTATATTTCGCTATCAGGCATTGTGACCTTTAAAAGTGCGAAAGAGTTACAGGAAGTCGCTAAAAAATTGCCATTAGACAGAGTATTGATAGAGACTGACGCACCGTATCTGGCACCAGTGCCACACCGCGGGAAAACCAATAAGCCGGTTTTTGTAAAACATGTGGCCGAGTTTTTAGCTGAGTTACGTGGTGATACGGTTGAAAATATTGCTGCTGTCACCAGTCAGAATTTTAGACGCTTATTTCCTACAGTGGCAGCTTAAGAGTATGAGACAGATAAATAGAAAATGGACATTTCTTTTATTAATCATCGCGCTTGTATTCCTTCAAGCTTGTTCAGATGAAAAACAGAAATTTGAACTCACCGATTCCGCTGTCATATTAGCGTTTGGTGATAGCCTGACGTTTGGCACTGGCGCTAACCCTGAACAAAGTTATCCTGCTCAACTTGCAAAGCTTACTGGTCGAACCGTTATTAACGCTGGTGTGCCCGGTGAGATAAGTGAGAAGGCACTGGAGCGATTGCCTGAATTGTTAAATAAACATCATCCTCAACTGGTGATTTTATGTCATGGTGGCAATGACTTATTGAGAAAGCTGAATGTAGGCGAACTGGAATCAAACCTGGGCAAGATGGTTGATCTCATCCAGCAAAGTGGTGCTGATGTACTTTTAGTCTCGGTGCCTAAACCGGGGTTATTGATGCAAGCTTCACCAGTCTACCAACGTGTAGCTGAAGCTAAGGGCGTTGCCATTGAAGACAGCATCATCGCAAAGGTTGAAGCTGAAATAGAATGGAAATCGGATCCGATTCATCCTAATGCCATCGGTTATAAAAAGATTGCAGAGCAACTCGCCCTCTGGATTGATTAATTCTGAACGGTAACAATCTTATTACGCCCAGCGCCTTTCGCCTCATAAAGGGCTTCGTCTGCTTGTTTAATAAGATTAGCAACCTTAGAGTGCTGACTTGGCTGGTGAATACAAACGCCAATGCTCGTTGTCACATCGATAGCTTGATTGAATTCCATATCCATCTTTTCAACAGTAGATCGGATTCGTTCAAAAAGCAGCTCACTTTCATCACGTTTCTTTAAACAGGCAGCGATAAGAAACTCTTCTCCACCATAGCGACACAATACATCATATGGACGTAAAGTTTGTTGAACGTGTTTACTTAATTGTTTAAGCACTTTATCGCCTTCCGGGTGGCCGAAGTAGTCGTTAATGTGTTTGAAATGATCAATATCAAGTAAAGCCACTGCCAGAAATTCGTTCTTTCTAATACACCGTTCTATCTCAATATCTACAGCAACGAAGCCAGCACGACGGTTCATTACACCGGTTAGTTCATCATAATACGCAAGTTTTTCAAGCATTTTGTTTGTATTGATTAAGCGATCCTGCACTCGCAGAATGCGCTCGGCTACAGCATATTTTGCTTTTAAAAAGAGGCCATCGATGGGTTTGGTGATAAAGTCATCCGCGCCTGCAGCCAAGGCTTCAATAATCTGTTCTTTTTTATTGTTTGAAGAAACAATAATAACGTAAGGAGGAGAGTCGATCAGGTTTTGACGAATTAGGCTGGTAATCTCAACGCCATTAATACCTGGCATATTCCAGTCGAGAAAGATTAATTCAGGTGCTTCAGTTTGATTGATGACAGCCATGGCCTCGTGACCGTCTTTGGTAACGTGTAACTCACAGCCATAACCTTTAAGTAGGGAAGAGAGTGTGAGACGACTCACTTCATCATCATCAGCAATTAAGACTTTCATCAATTAGACCTTGTGGTTGTCAGTTACAAGATGGTTATATATCTAGGTGGTATTGTGGTTGAGGTAATCAGTCATGGTCAACTGGATATCTGATATATCGTTCTTTAACAATGACATCTCACTTTCAATTCTTTCGATATCAGTCGCATTAGCAGCTTCTTCAATGGCAATACAATCATCTACAACTCTTAAAGCACCTACTGCAGCTGCACTGCCTTTTAATTTGTGTGCATGGGCTTTTATGGATACGAAGTCTTTCTGTGATAGTGCCGACTCCAGTACAGACATCGCTTTTTCAACATTATCTAAAAACATCTGCATCATCTTTTGTAGTAGGGCTTCATCATTCAGTAATCTGTTGTAAGCACCTTCACGGTCCCATAGTGCGTGTGTGGTTTCTCTCTCCATATTGTTACCTATATGACATTATTGTTGTGTTAAATGATGGTTATATTATTTTTTAATTATTGTTGAACTTAAATGTAACATTGTTCGCTTTATTCTGTATCGGCTAGAGCAAAATAACGTTCAAATGCCTGCTGTATATCTTCTACACTGACCGGTTTAAGAAGATAATCATTCATGCCCGACTCAATTGCTTCTTGCTTATCTGTCGTTGAAGCATTAGCAGTTAGTGCCACAATCCAGGGATTATTATTGTTGAAGTGTTTTCTGATGCGTTTGGTCGCTTCAACACCATCACAATCCGGCATCTGCCAATCCATAAAGATGAGATCGTAGTGATGTTCATTTTGCAGATTAATGGCTTCAATCCCGTTTTCTGCTAATGCGGCATCCCCACCCAGTTTTTTGATAATCATTTGCATCATAAAGCGGTTCATTTCAAGATCGTCAACGACAAGAATAGATAGCTGAGAAATTTTGTTTTCAATAGCAAGATGGGGCGTTTCACTCTCTGTCTGGTTTTTTCTACCAACGATAGGGGTAAATCGAGCGTGAAAGAGGAGCCTTTATTGATGCTGCTTTGCACATGAATATCACCGTCCATCAACACGGCTAGACTTTTAGATATAGCCAGTCCTAAGCCTGTTCCGCCATATTTACGGTTTGTCGTCTGGTCCAGTTGATTGAAGTGTTCAAATAACCCTGTCATCTGTTTAGCACTCATCCCTACGCCAGTATCCGTGACTTTTATGATTAACCGTTGCTGTCCAAAATTTTCAATAGCATCGATATCGACTTTAATACTTCCTGATTGAGTAAACTTGACAGCATTGTTGAGCAAATTAAGAACAATCTGTTTCAGACGGATCTCATCGGTCATGATGAGTTGTTCCATAAGAACCGGTGCGATATTCACCGTAATAGGTAAATCTTTTTGCTCGGCCAGTGGGGTAGTAATACGTACACAATCCTCAATAGTGCTGGCTAGATTAACGGCTTGATAGTCAAGCTCTAACTTCCCGGCTGATATTTTTGAAAAGTCCAGTATGTCGCCAATGATAGAGGAGAGTTGTTTGGAGCTGATTGATAATGATTCAACCAGTTGACGTTGTTCTGTATCTAACGCTGTTTTATTTAACAAACTCGTCAAACCGATAACACCATTTAACGGTGAACGAAGCTCATGACTTACCATGGCTAAAAAAGCATCTTTAGCTGTTTCACGTTGTTTGGCGGAGCGATTTCTTTGCCGCATGTATACCGCCACAAGTAAGGTAATCGTCAATAGCGTGCCAAGTGCAGCAAAGTTAAGCACTCTAGCAATGGGGTAAGTGCTGGTATTTTTGACTGCAAGCAGCCAACTACCGGAACGAAAATGGATAGGCGATATATGATCGGGCTTATCAAAAATAGCCGCTTGTCCCCAGAATACTTCGCCATCTTCACCCAAGCCATGCCTGCCTTTTAACGCCAATTCAAAGCCATTCATGTCTGAGTCGAGTAAGCCCGCTTCATTGAGTAAGCTTTCCGTTGTAAAAAGAATCGTTGCCAAGCCCCAAAAATCATTCCTTGGTTTAAGGTTTGTGTCAGCTAACAGGTGATGATCAACAAGCCTATCGGAGGATGAATTTGGCGATAATTTACTAAAGATGGCCTTGCGGGCGATGATAGCGCTACCGCCTTGAATCAGGTTTATTGGTCCGGTTATGACTTGTTCGTATAAATAAATAGCACTGATGATCTGCTCTCTCCGAGCATCATCTTTAAATAAATCATAGCCTAATGCTTTTTTGTTATTTTCAGGCCCAGTTAAATAACGAATAACACCTTGTGGTGCTAGTTGTAAGCTCAAAAAACCATCTACGGATTGGTGAAGCTGATTGGCAAAACGATCGAAGCGCTTTTGGAATTGTTGCTCATCTTCTTTCACTTGCAGATTATAGTGTGCATTTTCAATCACAAATGCGTTTAAGGATTCCAGGCTCGATAAACGTTCTGATAATGTACTTTGTAATGATGATGCGTGTTTTGCGATAAAGGCACTGGCGATTTGTTCTCTTTGTACATCAATTTCATGCATTTCTTGCAGCATCAAATACGCAGTGGCCATGCTGCCTATCAGTAAAATTAATAGGTAACTGCGATAGACGTATATCCAAGCATAAAGTTGTTTCATTTTCTGCCTTAGCTTAGAAGGGAAGTAAGAACATAACTTGTGGAACAGACTCAATCACACCATCAAGTCCAAATTTATTGTACCAGTATGAATACTCTATACCTGCATAGAATTGATTGTCATGTTGCCAGTAATGACCGACATCAATGAGTAGTTGAGGTTGAGCCAACAGACTGGCATGCCCGCCTGTCGCTTCAGCACTTTGCCAGTCAATAAAGCCTTTAAATAAAAAGCGATGTTGAGCAATATCAAAAGTCATTCCCCAAATTGGAGAAACTTGTATGCCAGTGGTTTCAAGGTGTTCGGCTTTAAAAGCCATAACATCTAATTTGAGATAGTCAAATACAGACGTTTTAAACTTGACACCGGCACCCAGCAGATAAGCCTTGAACGGGTCTGATTTGGGTAAATTACCTGCATTGATACCAGCAACAATAGAGATATCATCAAATAGAGTGAGAGGGAGTGGCCGTGCTGTTAGGGCCTTCCAGGTAAGACGGGGATAAAACTCTGCATAGAATTCAGTACTTGTATCAGAACGATTAAAGACATTGGTGAAAAAATAACTCTCTCCGAACTGCCACGATGACGCATGTTCAATTGTTATTGACTCTCTTGATGAGGGGCCCAGTTCATATTGATTACCATATAAAAACTGAATATTGCTGGCACGCCACTTAGGTCTGTCTTCGGCGAATGATATCGATGACGATAATAAAAAAATGATCAGGTACAAACAGCGGTGTGACATGTGCGTCTCGAGTCAATTATTAAATTGTTTATCGACTCGATGAAGACTTTATTGAACCTAGTTAGTTATGAGCCTGATGCTGTTTTTAGTATCAGATCAAGCATAATAGGTGAGGAGCCTACGTGAGGTGTGACCTCAATAATGATGTCTGGGTGCGCCGCTTTGACTTCTGCAATGATCTCTGGAATGTCTTCCGTGACATGTTTGCCCGAGTTTAGAAAATAAGGTGAAACAACAATCTGTTTAGCGCCTGATTTTACACAGTGTTCTATACCCTCAGGGATAAGGGGAGAAGCCAACTCCAAAAAAGCAGATTCGACAATATCAAAGTCATGTTGTCCGTGTTCTCTTATTTGTGTAGCAATCTTTTTCACTTCATCATTTGATGCTTGTCGACGGCTGCCATGAGCAATAATGAGTAACGCTTTCATGCTTTTCCTTCTTTATTCTTTATTCTTTATTCTTTAGGCCGTTATTATCGGGTATCTGACTAAAAATTTGTGTGAAGAAATTAAATCATTTCTTTTTAGTCTCAATGAGGGTGATAAGTCACTTAATGCGAGGATATGATGAAATTGAACGTCGCGCTGATGTTACTAGCTGTATGGTTTGCCCCCATGGTCATGGCCCAAGATGAAGCACATAAAGAGTGTCTGCAAATTTCAAGTTTAACCGGAGACTATTTCGCTCAACGATTAGACGGTAAAACGAAAGCAGAGATGCAACAGGCAACGCCCTCCGAGTTCAAGCATACGGCGTTTTTGAGAAAGATTGAACTGGCGATAAACCTGGCTTTTACTTTCCCTGAATCGCAGTCAGAAGAGCAGATTGAGAAAGCCGTTTATGAAAACTGTTTGGAACACAGGGATAATTAATAGTACATCTCATATGAACGATGCTTTTCACATCGTGTGACCAGCGTTCTACCCAAACGGAATTGTGAGCCTTCGTCACCGCAAATCATGCAGCATTTAGTTGACCGCATTTGCGCTTGTTTGATGATGTGATTGATATCACGAGTGCCATTGATGACATCACATAGAATTTTACCTTGATGTTCCTCGATGAAGACTATTCTTGGTAGAAACATGCGTTGTCGGTGTTTTTTATTGATCTCTTGAGCCACATCCTCGATAGCGGCACAGAGGTTAAAAACCAGTTCGAACCAGCCTGATGGCACATTGATTTCATGTTGACGACCCAGGGTAATTGGGCAACGAAGTTTTAAGCGGGCTTTTTGTGCGTTTTTCATGGTTGATCTATCACAACATATTACTCATCGACACATAGACACGCGAAGGATGAAAAAAGATTCAGTGTTGACTGGTACAAAGAAAGATTGGCTGCCTGTGTGAACAGGCAGCCTGATGAATTAACCAATACGACGGTATTTGATACGTTCAGGTTGATGGTCTTTGCCAAAACGTTTCGCATAATCCTCAGCATACTCACTATAGTTCCCCTCAAAGAAGACAACCGAAGAGTCACCCTCATAGGCAATGATGTGTGTACATATTCTGTCAAGGAACCAACGATCATGCGATATCACGACGGCAGAACCAGGGAATGCAAGAATGGCTTCTTCTAGGGCACGAAGTGTTTCTACATCAAGATCATTGGTGGGCTCGTCAAGCAATAACACATTACCACCAGACTTAAGCAGTTTTGCCATATGCAGACGGTTACGTTCACCACCCGATAAATCTTTAACAAACTTCTGCTGATCTGAGCCTTTGAAGTTGAAACGGCCGCAATAAGCGCGAGAGGGTGTTTGATAATTTCCGACGGTAATCACATCAGCACCATCAGAAATCTCTTCAAACACGGTTTTTTTACCATCCAGCTCACGTGACTGATTCACATAGGCTAACTCAACGGTACTGCCAATTTCGATTTCTCCAGAGTCTGGTTGTTCTTCACCAGAAATCATGCGGAAGAGGGTCGATTTACCCGCCCCGTTAGGACCGATAATACCGACAATGGCACCTGCTGGAATCGATAAGCTCAGGTTTTCAAAGAGCAGCTTCTCACCGTAAGATTTTGTCACGTTATTGAGTTCAATGACTTTATCACCCAGGCGTGGACCGGGTGGAATATAAATTTCCTGTGTTTCATTGCGTTTCTGGAATTCACGTGAATTCATTTCTTCAAATGATTTCAGACGGGCTTTTGATTTAGTCTGACGACCTTTTGCCCCTTGTTTGACCCATTCCAGTTCTGCCTTAATGGCTTTTTGGTGAGACGCTTCTTCTTTAGCTTCTTGTTGCAAGCGCTGGTCTTTTTGCTCCAACCATGAAGAGTAGTTGCCTTCATATGGAATGCCACGACCACGATCAAGCTCCAAAATCCAGCCTGCTGCATTATCCAGGAAGTAGCGATCATGGGTGATGGCAACCACGGTGCCAGGGTATTCCTGTAAGAACCGCTCAATCCAGGCAATGGATTCCGCATCTAAATGGTTGGTTGGCTCATCAAGAAGTAGCATATCAGGATGGTCGAGCAATAATCGACATAAGGCAACGCGACGACGTTCACCACCGGATAAGACTGAAACAGGTGTCTCCCATGCTGGGAGACGTAAGGCGTCAGCTGCACGTTCCAAAGCATTTTCAAGATTATGCCCATCTTTTGCCTGAATCAGATTTTCTAATTCAGCCTGTTTCTTGGCTAAGGCATCAAAGTCGGCATCAGGATCGGCATAGGCAGCATAAATAGCATCAAGTTCATCGAGCGCACCTTTCACATCGGAGACGGCTTCCTCAACTACTTCGCGCACGGTTTTGCTGTCATCCAGTTCGGGTTCCTGAGGTAAGTAACCGATATTCAAGTCAGGCATTGGACGTGCTTCACCAATGTAATCTTGATCGATGCCCGCCATAATACGAAGCAGACTTGATTTACCTGAACCGTTCAGGCCAAGCACCCCGATTTTTGCGCCAGGGAAAAAGGATAAAGAAATATCTTTAAGTATTTCTCGTTTTGGCGGAACAATTTTGCCCACCCGATTCATACTGTATACGTACTGAGCCATGGTTAATCTTCCAAGAATTTGACGTGATAAGAAGCCGAAAATTCTACCTATTTCGACCTTAAATTGCGAGAGGCCTCACGGTTAGAAACGTTGATAAATCGACTCATACAACGACTTTTCAAATTTCATCACGGGCCAGCGTGACTGTTTTTCATCCGCAGGGTGAAAATTAGTGACGATTTGAACGAATAGCAAGTCCCGGTTACTTTTTGTGCGAATCTTACCCGCTAAATTGTATGTACCATAGAGCGTACCGGTCTTGGCTTGTATCTGACCTTTTAAGGGCGGTTTATTCACACTGCTTCTGAAGGCCAGTGTGCCACTCTCACCTGACACGGGTAGATCACTAATCAGGCCGAGTTCAGGATGTTTGAATATATAAGACACCACTTGTATCAGTTGTGAAGCTGACAACCTGTTATTTCTGGACAGACCAGAACCATCCACTAACATGGCATGGCTGAGATCAATATTCGCCTGTTGTTTGAGTATGTGCTGCAGTGCCGCAATACCATTTTCGTAGCTACCAGATTGTTTATAAAACTGATGACCAATTGTTTTTAAGATATTGTCAGCAATAAGATTATCTGAACGCTTGAGCATTTGTCTGATAAGTACATCCAGCGGTGCTGATTGATGTTCCGTGATGACGGCGCCATTTTTGTTGTCATCTCGGATGATTTTTCCTTTTAACTGAATACCGGCTTTATTTAACGCTTCTTCAATAGACGATTTTGCATAGGCTGTGGTGTTTTGCAAAGCAAACTTCAATTTCACTGGTAGTGATGCTTCATTGATGCAGCCACCGATTTGATAGTGATTCTGTTCATCAGCGAGTAATTTCATCTGACAGTAATCATCATCACTCACGGTTGTTTTGATAATTTGTAGCGATGAGGTATCGATATTGATGGGCTTTTTAGCTGACAGTAATACTTGTGCTTTGCTTGCACCAGGTTTGACATATAAATTGCCCATGGCACAGTTTTTATCAATGGAAATACTGCTGGAAGGGGCGCTATAACAAACACCAAGGTTATCCCATGGAAGCCCGATGGCCCGTTCGTAATCATCAAAAGCGGCACCATTAATATATAGATTACCTTTGATAACCGACTGATTTGCTCGCAGGGTTTTAAATAATCCATCCAGGTCATCTGAGCTAAAGTTAGGATCGCCACTGAAGCGTATAATGACATCCTCTTTATTCCGTTCAAGGCGTGTTACAAAACGAAAGTCATCTTTCAGATAGAGTTTTGCCGCGAGGGCAGTGACTAACTTTTGTAAACTCGCTGGGGGCTGTAACTGATCTTCACGCTGAGCAATCAGGGTTTTACCGGTTTTCATATCAATTAAATGGAAAGCGACATCCGTTGCCTTAGGCGTGTTCTTATTTGCTAAACCATCCACGGTTAAAGTTGTCGCCTGTACACTCACGCTGCTAAGCAAAAAAAGCAGAAAAATGATGTTAACTAAATGGGTAAGCATACTTGTTTCCTGATAAGAACGTTGAGTCACTAGGATGTTGATGCTATTGGTATTGAAGCAGACCTTCAATACATAAGGCATTAAAATTTGAAACGGTAACCAACACCCTGAACGGTAATGATAAATTTAGGCTGCATAGGGTCGTCATTCAACTTCTGCCGAAGATGTCCCACTAAAATCCGCAAATAATGGGTTTCGGTCATAAAATGTTCGCCCCAAATTTGCTTGAGTAATTGTTGATGCGTCAGAATCCGACCTGGTGTCGCTATCAGCTCATACAACAGGGCAAACTCTTTGCGTGATAGGTGAATACTGTGGTCATCTAACCAGACTTCTCGAGTTTGCGTGTTCACTGTTAAATTATCAACATGGATAATCGCATGGGGTCTTGGCTGATTATCATGAATCCGTATCAATGCCCGTACTCTGGCCATGAGCTCACTGATACCAAAAGGTTTGGTCACATAATCATTGGCACCTGAATCAAGTGCTCGGACTTTTTCATCTTCACTCGCTCTTACAGACAACACAATTATCGGAGCTTGAGTTTGTTTTCTCAATATCCGGATAACATCCTGACCATCTCTATCGGGTAGTCCCAGATCGAGGATAATGAGATCACAATGCAGCGACTCAGAGAAGGCAATCGCTTCTTTGGCAGTAACAGCCAAAGAGACATCATAGGTTTGGGCCTCTAGACTGATTCGTAAAAATTGCCTGATCTGTGGTTCATCTTCGATAATCAGAATTTTTTTGATGACATGCTCATTCTTGAGGTCCGTACACAACAGGATGTTTCGGTAAGGTGATATGCATGATGGTGCCACCAGATGAATTATCTATTACCTCAATATTGCCACTATGAGCAGCAATCATACCTTTCGAAATCGCCAGACCAAGTCCTGTGCCTGTTTTGGTTTCAGAATCATCATGCGTCACGCTATAAAACATATCGAATATTTTTACTTTTTCATGATCTGCAATGCCCGGTCCATTATCACTAATATCAATGTCGAGACTGGTTGTGGTGAGTTTAACGGAAATATCAATGTCACCGTCTGCTGGTGTCACTCTGGCGGCATTATCAATGATGTTGACAAGTGCTTGTTCTATTAATAAACCATGTACCCATATGATGGGAATATTATCTTGCACTGAGATATTCAAATGGCATGAATCTAATGCATCACGTAGTCGGTATAGCGTGCTCGCAATGATATCTCGGATATCAACCCAATCTCTATTCAGCGTGACTTTGCCCTGACCAAAACGTGTCATATCTAATAAATTCTGAATATGACGATCCAGACGCTGTGATTCATCCAGGACGGTGAGAAGCAGCTGTTTTTGATCATCAGCTGTCAGTTTTTCCTGATACTCAAGCAGACTCGATGCCGAACCAATAATAGATGAAAGCGGTGTCCGTAAGTCATGTGATACAGAAGACAATAGTGCGGAGCGTAACTGTTCTGTTTCTGAAAGCCGCCTGCTTGCTTCCAGATCTTCAGCAAGCAAAATGCGTTGAAGCGCCAATGCCGCGAGATTCGAAAAAGTCTGCAGCGCCGCTGACTGCTCCTCAGTTAAAGGCGATGGCACGTAGATAAGTGCCCGTGTTTTATTCTCTGTCCTAAGTGCAATAACTTCCCCATCTATTAGTTCGCTATTTTCTGGGTTCTCCCAGATTGTTTCCAATAGGCTGATGGAGGGAGATGGGGGTGTGGATGGCGTAAAAACGAGTTCTTGCTGGTTTTTTTCAATCAGGTAGAACGCCGAGGATAACGAGTGTTGAATAGCCTGCTGCAGCGTGTCTAAAACAAGCGCTGCATTCATAGCTGATGTCATTTTCTGGCTGAATGCAAAAAAGCGATGCTGCCGCTCAAGTGCTTGTTTCGATTCAGCAATGGCCAGCCGCATTTTTGATGCTAAATTTCCGGTTATCAAGCTGACAAAAATAAATAACACCAAGGTCGCCACATCATGACGATGGGTGATATCCAGTGTGTAATAAGGCTCAGTAAAAAAGAAGTTAAAGATCGTGAAACTTAAAGCGCTGGCATAAATGGCGGGACCTAGCGCCGTTTTGGCGGATATAAATACAATCCCAGCCATAAACAGCATTAACAGGCTGGTGTGAAGAAATAGGGGAGTCAGCAACGCGGTGACAAGACTGATACCAGTCATGGTGAGCGTCGCCAGTAAATACCCTTTTATGGGAGAGATGGCCTTAGTCACTGTTAGCAGGGGCGTCATTTTTGCTCATGGATTTTTATATTATTTTTACAATCTTGTTATATCAGCGCGGCATAATGCCGTTAAGTTTTTCAATTATGACAGGTAAAACGATTTGTTAACGGTATTTAGTTATTTATCACACTCTGTTTTTCGTCTGTGACACCCTCACAACAATAAGGATAGTCGAGACATGCATTGGCGAGCGATACTGAGGTTATTTGGCATATTGTTGATGTTTTACAGTCTGAACTTTGTGCCTTCCATTCTTGTTTCGCTTTTTTATCAGGATGGCGAACTGGATGTCTTTTTACTTTCTATGCTATCCGTGATTGCAATCGGTACGCTTCTTTGGAGAGCAAACGCTCAGGAACGTCAAGAGCTATCGGTGCGTGATGGTTTCCTGGTGGTCACCTTATTTTGGATTCTACTGGGGCTGGTTGGCGCATTGCCTTTTCTTTTTGGATTACATCTGGATGTGACGGATGCCGTGTTTGAGTCCATCTCTGGTTTTACCACAACAGGCGCTACAGTGATTACCGGCCTGGATCAATTACCCCCATCTATTTTGTATCACAGACAACAAATTCAGTGGCTGGGTGGGATGGGGATCATCGTTTTAGCCGTTGCCATCATGCCATTATTGGGTGTGGGGGGCATGCAGCTCTACCGGGCAGAAACATCGGGTGTCGCTAAAGATGAAAAGCTGACTCCGAGAATTGCTGAAACAGCGCGCTCCTTATGGATTATCTACCTTATCCTGACGGCCTTGTGTGGTGTTGCTTATTATTTTGCCGGTATGACTTTATTCGATGCCGTGGGTCATGCTTTTACGACTGTGGCGACAGGTGGCTTTTCGACACATGACGACAGTCTGGGCTTTTATAACAGCCCGTTAATCGAATTCATCACCATTATATTTATGTTGGCAGGCGGCATTAACTTTGCTGTCCACTTTATTGTTTTTAGAAAGAAATTGCTTTCACCCTATGTAAAAGATGCTGAAGTCAGAACCTATGGTTTAGTGTTTTTATTGGCTAGTCTGTTTGTTGCTTTCAGCCTTTATCTTTCTCATGCTTATGGCACGGTATTAGAATCACTACGCTATGCGGCATTTCAGGTTGCTTCCGTGCTGACCAGTACCGGTTTTGGGACGGCTACTTTTGCCAGTTGGCCATTGCATATCCCTCTTATCATGGTGATTTTGTCATTCACTGGTGGTTGTGCAGGTTCAACAGCAGGGGGTGTCAAAGTCATGCGAGTTATGCTGCTTGCCAAGTTGGGCTTACGACAATTATTTCATTTAGCACATCCCCGAGCTGTGGTTGTGGTTAAACAAGGTGAGAGGGCAGTCTCCGAAGAGGTATTGTATTCAGTCTGGGGTTTCTATGTGCTTTATGTGGTTGTCTCATTATTTCTGACAGTAGCGATGATGGCAGCCGGTTTAGATCTTGAAAGTGCATTTGGTGCTGTGGTCGCTACCATTAATCTACTGGGGCCAGGTCTAGGTGAGGTGGCGGTTAATTTTGTCAGCGTGAATGATGTAGTGAAATGGTTAGGTGTGTTTGGCATGTTAGCCGGAAGATTAGAAATATTCACACTATTAATATTGTTGATTCCCGCTTATTGGCGTCATTGATAGCTGTTGAGGAAATCCGATGAAAATTATCATTTTAGGGGCAGGTCAGGTAGGTGGTTCGACTGCTGAGAGTTTGGTCAACGAGGGAAATGATGTCACCGTCGTCGACACAGACAGTTACTTACTGGAACGCATTCAGGATCGATTAGATATTCGTGCTGTGAATGGTCATGCATCCTCGCCAGAGACGTTGATCGCGGCGGGTATTGAGGATGCCGATATGCTGATTGCGGTGACACAAAATGATGAAGTCAATATGGTCGCGTGTCAGGTTGCCAATGCCTTATTCAAAACACCTAAAAAGCTGGCAAGAATAAGAGCTTCGGATTATGTTGAGTATCCCGCCTTATTCTCACCTGACGCCTTTGCAACCGATGTCATTATAAGTCCAGAACAACTGGTTACGGCTTACATACAACGACTAATTGAACAGCCTGAAGTGTTACAGGTTGTTGAGTTTTTTGATGGCATGGCCCAACTTGTGGCGGTGGAAGTCAGTGAACAAAGCCCCATGGCTGGCAAGCCTATCAGTAAATTACTCGACATCCTTCCCGATATCAAAATGCGTGTCGCGGCGATATTCAGAGATAATCAAGCCATTCAAGCAACAGGCAGAGAGGCTTTGCAACCCGGTGATGAAATTTTCTTTTTAGCACTCACTCAGCATATTTCGAAACTGGTCAAAGTATTTCGTCATGCCTATAAAACTTATGAACGCATACTCATTGCCGGCGGCGGTAATATAGGGCGTCAACTGGCCAAGCGTATAGAGACTAACCATAAGGTCAAAATTATTGAAATGGACCCAAAACGTGCTCGCTTTATTGCCGAGGGCTTGAAGAAGTCCGTTGTTCTACATGGCGATGCGGGTGACGCTAACCTATTGCAGGAAGAGAATATCAGCAAAACAGATGTGTTTTGTGCTGTGACGAATGATGATGAAGTGAATATTCTTTCCGCGATGCTTGCCAAGCGAATGGGCGCAAGAAAAGTGATCTCAATAATTGGTAAAGCCAGCCATGTGGAACTGGTCAGGGGCACCAGCATTGATTTAGCTATTTCGCCGGCTCAGATCACGATAGGCAGTTTGTTAACGCATATTCGTAAAGGGGATGTCGTGACCGTCCATTCACTTCGACAAGGGGCGGCTGAAGCCATCGAGGTGATAGCACATGGTGACTTGACCACATCGAAAGTCGTTGGCCGTCATATTGAGCAAATAAAATTGCCAGCAAGCGCCTCTGTTGCGGCGATTTTAAGAAATGAGCACGTTTTATTTTCAGATAAATCACTTGTGATTGAGCCTGACGATCATCTGATTATTTTTATCTCCAATCAACGCGACATTATGGCTGTGGAGAAGCTGTTTCAAGTCGATTTCAACTATCTGATGTGAGCAATTATTTTTTTATACCGATTAATTCACAGTTTTCGTTGTTTAGGAGTAATTCCTAATAAAGCGAGCCCATTCATACGGTAGACTCTTCTGAAAACTCAGGATTGCTAAGCGCGATGCAAAGCAATGCTGACGTCTGAATGACTCTGAACAAATTTTATATTGGGCTATCAAACTGTATGGATTTAGTGTGATACGAATACAGTATTCATAATCCATATCAATCATTTAAATGTGTTTTGTTATTCTCATTTTAGAAGTTTGAGAAGCTATGGATATTTAGGTTTTTACTATTATTTGCAATTAATAAAAAATCTGTTTTTAATAGTTTAGCTCGATTAAACAGTCGGCCATCATTTTAGCTTTTGTTAATAACGATACTAATAAAAATGAGGAAAAGGATGCCATTAGGTTCAGAGTCTGGTTCATATATCTCAGCCAGAATTAGTGAGTATAAAATGCCCCCACTGAGAGATATGCTAGTGATGGGGAAGGATGCACCGATCGGCTGCATTGCCATGAAAAGGGCGTTAGATCTTCTGGTAAAAACACCCTACGAACATATTGAAGTAGATGATGAAGTGATAGGCGATATTCTCATTCGTCAGTCATTGTTAAGAAGAATCAGTAAGGAGCAGCTGATGGATTTTGTGTTAACCCATACGAAATCCCTATTAGGTTCAGACGAGGTTCTCCATATGGAGCTTGATATTGATGTGCACCTATCAAGAGTAAAATGAATACGTTATTTGTCAGGGATTGTGTACAGACTGATTTGGTTCAGTATGTACTGGATGAAGAACGACCTCGGAAAATTGATAAAAACACGATTTTTGCTGTTTTTAATGACAATCCCAAAGACGGCAAGTTTTGTGGTTTAGTCACATTACAAGAAGTCTCGAAACACCCTAACTGGATATTTGCCGATCTCTGTAAGTCCAGTTCTTCTATTTTTGTCACCCCTGAAACACCCATAGAGCAAAGTCTGGCCATGCTGGATATCAATGGGCAAGAATTATTGCCCGTACTCGATAAGGATCGATTCGCCGGGGTTATCACACGTACAGCGATTTTTGAACGTATTGTCAGTCGTAAACAACATCTTCTCACGGAGTCCCATACTTCATTAGAACAGATCGAACAGGAGCATCAACAACTCCTTTCCTGGTCCAAACGCTTGGAAGAGCTGCATGATCGTTCTCGAGATTTATTAGCTTGCCTGGCAAGGATTTCTACAGAGCCAGAAGTAAAATACCAAGGCATCAACGCGTTAGCAAAAATCGTGCAATGTCATTCGGCATCCGTTCAACTTGTTGATAACCACTATTCCATCACGGATACCGTCGGTATCGGTTTCACAGAACAACAGTTATCAGTACTCCACCAATGTCTAACACTACACAAAAACTCACTGCCTAATACACCTGAGTTACTCAATGATTTATGCCCAGAGTGCAAAGAAAGATCGCATAATCTGTCTCCTGTATTACTAGTACCCATACGACGTGATGCACATACTTTTGGATATATTCTGCTAAGCGAAAAATTGTCAGGTCAGCAATTTGATAAAAATGATGAACTGTTTGCTTTAAGTTTTGCTCACACTCTGTCGCTTGCGTTGGATAACGCACAAAAACTGAAACAGGTAGAAAAAGTCAGACATGACTTGGATTATTTAGCCCATTTTGATGCCTTAACCGGCTTACCTAATCGTGCATTACTCACAGATAGACTCCAGCAGGCAGTTAAGCTTGCAGCGCAAAAAAAGGTGTCACAAGCATTACTGTTTATCGATCTCGATGATTTTAAACGCGTTAATGATTCACTCGGTCATATGGTGGGTGATGCACTTCTCGCTGAGGTGGCGAAACGACTTCCTGAGAGTCTCAGTAAAAACGATACTTTGACACGTTTTGCTGGTGATGAATTTGTTGTATTGATGACCTATATCAACGAACCTGTTGATGCAGCTAATATTGCTGAAAAAATCATCAGTAGCTTTCACCAGCCGTTTGTAATCGATGAGCATGAAGTCTTTGTTTCTATCAGTATTGGCATCGCTTTCTTCAATGAAGGGATAGACAGCGTCGACCAAGCCTTGTCCGACGCGGATAATGCCTTACGCCATGCAAAGGCATTGGGTAAAAACCAGTATCATTTTTTCAGTGATGAAATGAATAATTCAGTACAAAATCATTTTGAGCTGGAAAACCGACTTCGACGTGCGATTGCTGACAATGAATTGCAGTTATATTATCAGCCCAAGATTGATATTGTGAATGGCGACACAGTGGGGTTTGAAGCATTACTGCGCTGGCATAATGCTGAGCATGGCGACATTTCACCTTCCATTTTTATTCCTATTGCTGAAAAAAGTGGTCTTATTGTTTCGATTGGCGAGTGGGTCATTGACCAAGCTTGTAAACAAGCTAAACAATGGCTGGATGCCGGTTTTCCCGCACATATATCAGTTAACCTTTCCGCGAGGCAGTTTTTACATACTGGCAAACCAAACAAACTTTTCGAGTTAATTGAATCAAGTTTGAATCGATATCAGCTCCCAGCGGAATACCTTGAAGTCGAAATCACAGAAAACCTGATGATGCATCATCTGAATGAAAGTTTTGCCATATTAGAAAAACTCAAAAATATTGGTGTAAAAATATTCATCGATGACTTCGGAACGGGGTACTCATCACTAAGCTACATCAAAAAATTTCCGATACATGCTTTAAAAATAGATAAATCCTTTATTGACGATTTGGTCAATGATGAGAACGATGCCGCCATAGTGACAGCCATCATTGCCATGGCTAAACAATTAAAGCTGGAAGTCGTCGTAGAAGGGGTAGAAACAGAAGAACAACTTGCCTTTTTTAGAGATAACGACTATGCGGTGACTGTGCAGGGCTACTATTTTTGTGCGCCGCTTCCTGCTAAGGAAATCCGTTATATCTACCAATAACTGAATCCAGCGACTCCTTCCTTTCTTTGTTAATGTCTTGATACCTGATTCAACGTATGATGTTTGTTCATATTTCTACTAGCAGGAGTCCTTATGATTGTTACATTTAAAACAAAAGCTTATGCTGATATCACCCTGTTTGGTGATGTGGCTGTTCATTTATTAAAACTGATGGGACATAGTGGAACTGTTCCAGGTGCTATCCAGGCAGAAGACGTTAATGACTATAAACAACGTCTGGAGCAAGCAGTAAATAGAGCCAAAGCAAATGATGAAGGCAATACTGATAATGAGGACGAAGATAATCCTCCAGTGTCTATATCAAAACGTGCTCTGCCATTAATTGAATTATTCGACGCAGCTGCAAAAGCTGATGCAGACATCATGTGGGAATGATGTTCAGCCCCAATTTTGCGCAAATAGACTTGTTATTCTTGTCTAAAACGTCCTGATTGTAGGTATATATAAAAATAATAATCCATACAAACACTTGTTTTGTATGTTTTTATTGCATACAAAATAAGTGAGGCATAGCATTTACTCCAAATTGTACGGTTAGCGTCAATGGAGAAAGCTATGTCTACCTGGTCAGCAAGAATAGATTCAAATGCTCGCGTTAAATACATCGGTATTGTTGATGCGATAGAAACAGACATCAAAAACCGTATTCTCAAACCGGGTGACAGATTACCCGCACAACGTCAAATGGCTGATGCACTCTCTGTCGATCTCACTACGGTAACAAGAGCCATTAATGAAGCAGCCAGAAGGGGATTAGTTGAAACCCAAAGAGGCAATGGCTGTTTTATTGCTCAAACCACTTTTTCTCATTACAACTCATCACAGCTTATTGAAGGCAAAACGCTGGATTTAAGCATGAACAACCCGCCTATACCTAATGAGCTGAATCTCGAGAAGAGCATTGCCGAAGCCATCAGCGAACTTAGTCTGTCAGGTATTTCTGCCTCACACCACCTGTGTTACCAGGAAACAGCTGGCCATCCGGATGACCGGCTTGCCGGCCAGCAATGGTTGTCACCGAAACTGACAGGGCTCAATAGCGATCAACTTCTGATTTCTAGCGGTGCTCACAGTGCTTTGTTTTGTTTATTAAGCTATCTCAAACGCAAAGGAGCAAAAACGATAGCCGCTCCTGAGTTTTCTTATCCAGGATTGAGAGCGATGGCAGATCAGTTGCAACTGGACGTCATCGGTATCAGCATGGATGAGCAGGGGATCATTCCAGAACAGTTTCAACTGCAATGCGTAAAACAATCAATCGATGTTTTATATGTTATTCCAAATATTGATAATCCCACCACGGCGACCTTGTCTGTAAAGCGAAGAGAGTCTTTAGCAGCGTTAGCAGATCAGTTCAACGTCACCATTATCGAAGACGATCCTTACTATCATTTTCTCGATGAGAAATTGCCGTCGCTATATAACCTTGCCAGACATCGTACTTGGCATGTTGCCACGATCTCTAAATGCCTTAGCCCATCGTTACGTGTTGCTTATATTGCATCACCGAATATTAATGATGCATTAGGCCTCACCGAAGAAATGCGAATCAGTCATTTAATGGCACCACCACTGATGACTGCCGTTGTCTCGCATTGGATAACACACCACAAAATCAATGAGATTACCCAGGCGATTAAGGTTGAAAATATCATAAGGCAATCATTAGCCAAGTCAATTTTCCAGCAAAGCGATGTATGGTCACATCCTGCTTCACCACACCTGTGGCTAAAGTTGCCTCATGGCTACAAAGCATTAGATTTTGCTGAACAAGCGAGCCGAATTGGCGTTTCTATTGTGCCTTCAACAGCATTTGTCATGTCTCGGAGCCATAGTCAGGCCGTACGCATTTCGCTTGGTGCCAGTAGTGATTTTGAGTCATTAAAACAAGGGTTAACCTTATTGTCGGATTTGTACCGGCCAGGCTTAATTCATTCAAAAACCATCGTATAACTATAAAAAACACCTCGTTTTCAGCATTTAGCCACAGAGGAGATCCTGTGATGAGCAAACTATCAGAAGTACCTATTAAAGTTGAAGTTTATGATGCCTTATCCGACTGGGAGGTACATACAGGACAAGGTGAGAATGTCGTTGCCAGGCGCATGAAAGGACGGTTTCGCACCTTAAAAAACTTTGGCATGTCGGTGTGGTTGATTTACTTTTTGGGGCCTTATCTACGTTGGGATGGTCATCAAGCTGTATTGCTGGACATTCCTGAGCAGCAATTTCATTTATTTGCTTTGACCCTATATCCACAAGATATATGGGTGTTGTCGCTAACACTGCTGTTCTTTGCCATATTGTTAGCGGCGGCAACCAGCATTGCAGGACGAGTCTTTTGTGGCTATTTTTGTTTCCAAACAGTCTGGACAGATATATTTACTTTTATTGAAGGACAGTTTGAAGGCAAAACACCACAAAAACAGCGTAAGTTTAACACTGAGCCCTGGACTGCATCTAAAGCCTTCAGAAAAGTCGGTAAGCACGGTGTTTGGTTAGCAATTGCCATACTGACAGGTATTACGTTTTCAGCCTGGTTTACAGATGCCTATCAATTGTGGGGTGATATCTTCTCTCTTCAAGCGCCCACACCAGTCTGGGTGGCAATGGGTATCTTTACCTTTTTCACATATTGGTTCGCGGGGTTTATGCGTGAACAAGTGTGTTTTTGGTTGTGTCCCTATGCGCGTTTACAGGGTGTGATGTATGACCAGGAAACTGTATTACCTGCTTATGATGCAGTACGTGGGGAACCCAGGGGTAAGTTATCCCGTTCAGGTACACAAGATGCCAATAAAGGCTCATGTATCGACTGTAAACTCTGCGTGGCAGTGTGTCCGACGGGTATCGATATTCGTAAAGGTCAGCAAGAGGGCTGTATCACCTGTGGTTTATGTATCGATGCTTGTGACAGCATTATGGACAAAATCAATGAGCCCAGAGGCCTGATTCGTTACGCATCTCATAAAGAACTACATCAAGGTAAAGCTGAAGTTAGCCTATGGAAACGTCCGCGAGTGATTGTTTACAGTTTGATTATGGCTTTTTCAATTATGGGTGTGGGTTATGGCTTTACCCACTTTGAACCCACCGAGTTTAATGTGGTGCATGAGAGAAGACCGTTATATATCCAAATGAGTAACGGTGATATTCAAAATAAATACACCTTAAAGCTACTAAATAAAACAGATCAGCCACTCGTTGTGAACTATCACATTGAGGGTTTGCCATCAGCCAGTGTAGATGGTTTAGAACAGGGCATTACGATACAGCCAGGTAAAATCGTCCCTGTAACAGCCTTAGTCAGATTACCTTCTGAAACAACGGAATCAGGATTACATGCATTCCATTTCATCGCTACAAGTGTGGGAAGTTCTGCTATCAGTAATCGTTACAAAGCGGTATTTATAGCACCATAGCGCTGACGACCTGATCGTATCTTCATACGCTGGAAAGCGCTGCTTTCCAGCGTATGTATTTTACCTATGAGCATGTGACTTATGTATGGCTAGTGCTAAGATGCCGACTTCATATTTTGATTGACAGTACTCAACATGACACATCATGACAGCGCCATACAGTTTCAACGAATAAAAGTCATTACAGCGGGTATCTGTGCAGTCATTCTAGCGGTGGGCATAGCACGATTTTCATATACACCGTTTCTTCCTTTAATGCTGAACCAGACAGACTTATCGCTGGTGAATAGTGGCTGGCTGGCGACATTTAACTATATTGGTTACTTGTTGGGTGTGGTTCTAGTCTCGTTTACAAATAACCTTGTGTTTAAGTTTCGTTTTTATCAGTGGTGTTTAGTGATTGCGGTGTTATCCACTATAGCCATGGGTATGACAACAGAATTGTATCGCTGGGTAATATTACGATTTATTGCAGGTATCAGTGGTACGGCGGGGGTCATATTGTCATCGGGATTTGTGCTCAGTTGGCTTAAACACCATCAATTTAAGCCAGAACTAGGGCTGCATTTTATGGGATTGGGACTTGGCATTGCTATACCTGGATCAGCCGTGGTGTTAATGAATCATTTTTTGCCATGGGATAGCCAATGGATTGTGATGGGGCTGTTTGGCATACTCTTTTTTATTCCTGCCTGGTTCTGGATACCTCAGCCACAGCTGACGCAACATAAAACGAGCCAGCCACTTATAGAGCCTCCCGTAGCTGGATGATAAAGCTAATCCTGGCTTATGCCTGTGCCGGAGTGGGGTACGTTGTGAGTGCCACGTTTATTGTCGCGATACTAGAAGAAATGCCACAACTGAGCGGTAAGGGTGACTGGATATGGGTGATTCTTGGTCTTGCTGCTGCACCAGCCTGTTTCTTATGGGATAAAGTGGCGAATAAGTTTGGAGAGTTAAACACTTTATTGCTGACCTATGCCTTACAGATGGTCGCTGTCATTATGCCGGTATTGTCTGATTCGCTGATCACTAATTTGATAGCAGCGGCCATATTTGGTGGTACATTCACTGGAATTGTGAGCCTGATGTTGACCTTTATTGGTCATAAATTCCCATTGAATCCAGCTAAAGCTATGGCCCGACTCACTATTTGTTATGGTACTGCACAGATCATTGCACCAGCAGCAGCCGGATATCTTGCCAGTTACTATGGTAATTATCACGTAGCATTGTGGGCAACGGCGTTAGTCATGTTGGTTGGCATGGGATTCCTGATAGCGGTAAAACAAGACAAGTTTACTCGTGCCTAGTCCGTTAGCAGTATCAAAGCAAGCCTGATTTTCCGGCTCTGATTATGTGTGTTAATTCATATTAATAACAAACACATATTGTGACTTTGGCAAACTTTAACTACACTCAGGCATTCGCGATGGAAAGCACTCACAAAAGTACATTCAATTTTTTACTATAAATTTATGTCGTCCACTTGTGAGTGCTTTCCACCCTTTATGCTTACCCACAAACTTATTCAAAAACTAAGCTAACAACACTTTAAGCTTTAGACGACCATTGATTGGAGCTGAATATCTTTACTCGGTGGTTGGCCAAAAAAACGACTGTATTCCCGGCTAAATTGTGACACACTCAAATAACACGGGTTCTAATCGGGGGATAGCGACAATGAAAATAGAGAGCGACACATTTCAAGTTCATGCGGGACATAAGGTGAACTTGAAAAAATGGCCTACTGACATTAATGCTATCTATGACTCTAAAAAAGACTACAAAAAACAATTAAAATCACATGTGACGCAGTTAAGTGAATTACAACGGCGACTTTATGCCTCCAACCGTTATTCCGTATTAATCATCTTTCAAGCGATGGACTCAGCCGGTAAAGATGGCACCATTCGTCATATTATGTCAGGTATTAATCCCCAGGGCTGCCAGGTTTTCAGCTTTAAGCATCCCAGCTATTCAGAGCTGCAACATGATTTTTTATGGCGCACTAACCAATGTTTACCTGAACGTGGTCGTATCGGCATATTTAACCGTTCCTATTATGAAGAGGTATTAGTAGTTCGCGTCCATCCTGAGATCCTGCATAGTCAAAATCTGCCCGATAAATTGCTGAAAGATGAGGCGATATGGCAACAGCGCTACAACTCCATTAATGATTTGGAAAATCATTTATTCCAAAACGGCACGCGGGTAATTAAGTTTTTCTTGCACTTGTCTAAAGAGGAACAGCGTAAGCGTTTTATTGCACGGATCGACAAGCCAGAAAAAATTGGAAGTTCACCTCAGCCGATATGAATGAACGAGGCTATTGGGATGAGTATATGACGGCTTATGAAAAATGTTTAACTGAGACCAGTAGTGAGAAAGCGCCTTGGTATGTGATTCCGGCAGACGATAAAAAAAATGCGCGGTTAATTACCTCTCAGATCATTCTTGATACATTTGAATCATTAAAAATGGAATATCCGCAAGTCAGTAATGAACACCGCGCTGAGTTGCAAGCCTGTAAAAAACAATTGTTAAAAGAGAAATAAGACCAGTACCTGTTTTTAACCCAGTTATTCGGAAATGACACTAAAGAAGCTGCTAAGACAGAGAGTAGGCATGATAGGCCATTCAAAACCTATCATGCTAAAAGTATCTCTTTATTCAGTCGCTATGTACCAATTACACCGCCATCATTTTTAGTGATTAGCACAGTTGTTGAGCGTGGGCGTGTTTGTCCATCAGAAGCAGGGTAGCTTATGCCCGGATGCTGAATATTCACCCACATGGCTTTGTAATCAGGGCTCCAGGTAATCCCGGTCAATTCACAACCTCTCGGACCAACCAAAAAGCGTTTGATTTCTTGTGTTTGTGGATTAGCACATAAGACTTGGTTACAGCCCATATTAGCCATCACCGGATCGTCATCATCGTAGTCCGTCATAATCCATAAGCGTCCATCACGATCAAAACCCAAGCCATCAGGCGATGAAAAAATATCCCCTTGAATATTGCCGACTAAATGATCGGGAACCTTATTGCCATTGACGTCTGTAGAACCCGGTTTTTCACCAGCCAATACAAATAATGACCAGTTAAATGTGGTTGCTGCCGGATCAGCATGATCTTCCATGATTTTAATAATTTGGCCATGACGGTTATCGGGACGAGGGTTAGCCGCATTGACCTCAAATGCTTTACCTCGTTTATAGTTATTGGTTAAGGAGATATAAACATCCAGATTGTGTGGGTTCACTGTTGCCCACTCAGGTCTGTCCATTGGCGTTGCACCTAACATATCAGCTGCTGCACGGGCATTAACCAGCACTTCGGCCTGACTGGGGAAGCCATTTTCAGCGGTTAATCCTTCATTGCCATGAATTAATGGTAACCAACGTCCTGTGCCATCATCATTAAACCGACCGACATAGAGTGTGCCTTCATCCAGTATGTCGCGATTCTTGTGCATATCTGCTTTATCAAAACGTTGTGAAGGCACAAATTTATACACGTATTCACCACGGGTATCATCGCCAGAATAGAAGGCCAGTTGGCCATTGTCAGCCATAGCTGGTGCGACACATTCGCGGCAGAAGCGACCAAATGCCGTGCGTTTTACAGGTTTACTCTGTGGATCAAAGGGATCAATTTCCACCACCCAGCCAAAACGATTAGGTTCATTCACATAGCCTTGATGGGGTAAAGCGTCATTTGGCGTAGCATCGAAACGCGCATCAATCGTGCTCCAGCCATAATAATTGTCTTCTTTACCTGTTGAGATGCCATAACGTTTATGTGAAACACGTGACTGATAATCCTTTTTGTCATGATTTACAAAATAGTTATGCCAGTTTTCTTCACATGCCAGATAAGTACCCCAAGGCGTGAAGCCGTTCGAACAATTATTTAAAGTGCCAATAATTTCCATCGCACTTGGATCAGAAGCCGTTTTAAATAAGGCATGACCTGCTAAAGGGCCGCTGACCTTCATTGGCGTTAATGCTGATATACGACGGTTATATAGAGAAGGGTAGACGCGTTGCCATTCACCGAGACTATCTTTTTTGACTTCAATAACACTGACGCCATGCGCAGCTTGTTCTTTTTTGACATCATCAAGCAAGCGCTTGCCTTGGTCATCATAGTTCAGTCCGTTTTGGTGAAGTGTTGGGTTAATGTATTCATGGTTGATGACCATCAATCCACGATTATTATCGTTGGGGAAGGCAAAAAAATGCATACCATCGTGATTGTCACCCGCCTGCTTTAGCTGTTCCTGCCAGGTATTACTGGCATCGGCTTTCCATTTTGTCGCGCCCGATTCAACAGGATCGCCCCAAGAAAAGAAAGCCTTGGCCTGATAACCCTCTGCTACCACGACCTGATCGAATAAGGCATCGGTGCGTGGCTGAATGGCTTGAAAACCAATATAAGGCACGGGAGGGTGAGCATGATCACCGGCGAAGGCTAGACGACTGGAAAGGTTTAGCCCTAAAAAACCTAAAGCAGCCGCATTTAAACTGCCTTTTAATACATCACGTCGTGACATCGCGATTGAATTCAGGCTTTTCTCTTCAGTGTGATTAATAACCTCATCATCGTATGACGCCAGACGTTGATGAAAATCAGATGATGTTGGGTGTGTCATATGCGTTTATATTCCATTAGTGAATACGGTATTCAAAAGTATTACGGACATCAGGCACTTTTACGGCCTTGCCATTGACCATTCGTGGCGTATATCGAAAAGTCTTAGCGGCGGCTAATGATGGCCGTTTGAATAAGGGATGGCAATCATTCATCACCTCAGGCGATTCAACCTGTCCTTGAGTGTTAACGGTATAACGAACCGTGCAATCACCTTCCAACCCTTTTCGTAAAGCGCCTCTTGGATAATCGGGTGCCTGTTTTTCTATCGGTTTATAGTGTTCTACAGAAACTGTGTCAGTTTCTACCTTATTCGTACTTATTTGTGTTTTTTGAGGTGAATTCGTACTTTTATTGGTGGCGACCACGGGTTTGTTCGTCGGAGGCTTTATCGACTTTTCTTGAGTCAGCGGTTTGCTCACCGGTTTCTCAGGCTTTTTCTCAATGGGTTTTATGACCTTCTCAACCTTCTTTTGCACTGGCTTTTTCGGCATAACTTTCTTTACCGGTTTTTCAACACGTTTGAATGCAAGATCATTTTCTACCACCGCTTTTTTAACGGGGGCTCTGGCTTAATAACAGGCTCAGGCTCAATAGGCGGTGGCGTCTTTTCAATCACTTTTTCTTCAATGACCTTTTTCTGTTTCGGCAGTTCAAACATTTGAATATTGACTGTTTTTACCGCTGGCGCCATCTGGGCTGCAGGCGTCCATGAGTGAAGCAATAAAGCGGCTATGGCTAAATGAAACACCGCCACTTCCACTAAAGCAGATTTGTTGAGTTTGGCCGCAGAAAATGGTTCACTCAAGTAATCGTGTTGACGTATTACTAATTCAGGCATCTGGTGACTCCGTAATCAGACCCACATCAGCAATGCCCACTTTTTGTAACGCAGCGATGGCTTTTACAACTGAAGCATAGTCTGTGCTTTTATCACCACGGATAAAAAACAATAACGCCTCGTGTTGTTGTTTGATTTGTTCTATTTTCTCGACCATGTCATCTAAGCTGACAGCCTGATCTGAGCGGGATTGAATATCGACTTCAGGACCGACATTCCAGTAGTAACTCCCATCAGACACGACGGATAAGGTCAGAATCGTCTTTTGACTGTCTGTAGGTAGTGCTTCAGATGCGATTTTAGGTAACTCCAGTTTGACACCCTGTACCAAAAGGGGAGCCGTCACCATAAAAATGACCAATAACACAAGCATCACGTCGATATAAGGCACCACATTCATTTCTGCCTTTAAGGCTTGTTTAGCAACTGGTTTTCTTAGCATGACAACCTCACGCTGCCTTGGCTAAAGGCGCACGGTGCATCACACGCTGTAAACGCGTGATGAACTCATTACCAAAATGATAATAAAGTGTGCTGATAGCACCAGCACGTTTACTCAGCTGGTTATAGGCAACCACTGCCGGGATCGCTGCAAATAAGCCGATTGCGGTGGCAATCAAGGCTTCAGCAATACCTGGGGCCACGGTGTTTAATGTCGCTTGTTCAACCTGGGACAGGCCAATAAATGAGTTCATAATGCCCCAGACCGTACCGAACAAGCCGATGTAGGGGCTGACTGAACCAATGGTAGCCAGGTAAGAAAGACCTTTTTCAAGTTCGGCTTCCTGCTCGCCAATATTGACCAACATGGCTCGTTCAATATTTTCCACTTTTTCATCTTCTGCCATGGTGCCGATATGCTGATATTTCTCATACTCCTGCCAGCCAGCCTGAAATATGGCTGGAATCGCTTTGTGTAAAGTCGCTTTTGTTGTTGCTTCAGGTAATGACGTCATATCCGCCGTTTGTCTGAATTGCTGTTGAAACAGCTTATTTTGTTTCTCCAGACGACTGAGTACATTTGAACGCCAAAGAATCAGATACCAGCTCACCATCGATGCCAATACCAGAATTAACATGACTATTTTGACTAATATACTGGCATCACTCACCAGCCCCCAAATGGTCATTTCATGCATTGCTGTTTCCATGATTGACTCCTTATTTACTGATGTCTGTCAGGCCAAGCTGATCAGCAATGGCTGACCATGGCACATATTTGAAGTTCTGGTTTGCCCGAGGCATACGGTTACGACCATCTTGCACAACCAACATGCCTTGCTGCCAAGATTGGCCAAGGTTGATGCTAGTCACATCAAGGCCATCTGTTTCCGACACGCCATCAATGCCTGCAGCCGTATTAAAACCAATACGAAACACACCACGGTAGGCAAAAGGAGGCAGGGCATCCAAAATCACATAACTGTTATTACCTTGACTGGATATCACTAAAAAGTTCTGCTGTTGTGTCTGATACAAACTGATGCCTTCAATATCTTCTTTGAGGTGCTCCGCAACTGGCATGACCTGTGTCATCACAGTCGGTTCATCAGCCCTGGCATCCAGTGTCCAGACCGCTCTGTTTTCTTCACCAATAAACAGTCGATCATGTTTATCATCTGCTACACAGCCTTCAGGTTGGGTAGCCACCTTGAACTGACGTACTAGTTCACCAGCGATATTGCCGTGTTTATCCTGCATCAGATACTGAAAAAAACGACCATCTTTATCATTAACAATGGTGTAGATATCACCTTGTTTATTTTTATACATACACAGACCATAAATATCCTGTGCATGGGTAGCCACTTCACCTATTTCGCTGACTTTTCTGCTGTCGGGATCGATGGCAAATACATGAAGTGAGTTGTTATCTCGGTTGCTGGCAATCGCTAAATCAACTTGTTTACCGTTGAAGTGAAAGCCGTGACGAACATCGACATTATTGAGTCTCCCCACTGCTAAAAAGGACTGTGTTTTACCATCTAGGTCGTAGACGCCCAGACCACCTTGCTTATCTGTACCCAATATCAGACTTTGTTCAGGATCACGTTGATTAACCCAGATAGCAGGATCATCGGCAGCATCACCTAAACTGGGTACAGGGTCTGTTTGTTTTAAAGGTGTAACAAGTGGTATCGCTTCTGGTGACGACGTCTTTTTATGTGGCCAAGTCAGAGTATAAGAAGCCGTGCCCATATCGTGTTTGATAATAATATCTAACTTTTCGCCATCCATTCTGGCACTGATGGCTTCAGGTTCGATCAACTGCTTTAATGGAAAGGTTGTCTCAAGCTGCCATTGTTCTTGATGTTCTACATAAACTGATAAGCTAGATGATTCAGCATCAAGGACTAATAAACCACCTGGCACAATCGTCATACCTGCAGCGCTGTCTTTTAATTGGCCAAATGGCTCAACAAGCGCAACAGGATAGCGGCTGAGGTCGGCCTCAGGATGAGCATCATAAGCCCATATGCCAACGCTTTCTTCGTTAATATAGAAACGTGAAAGAGCATCATCAACCTGGCAGTATTCACTTTCAGGTGGTGTGCTTATGTGGCGAATTAATTGAGGGAGAGCAATGGGAGAGGAGGCATCAGCCACCAGCCATTGCTCTCCTTGTCCCTGCTCACCAACCAGAAACAAGAACCCATTTTGTGTCTCATCTTGATATAGACAGACACTTTCAATTTTAAAATCAGGTTGTGGGAGATAGGTGCTAGCAACCCAATCTTGTGAAGTGTCATCAAACAATGCCACCATGGCCTGCTGTCGATCCAGATCAACGCTTGCCAATAACAGGCCTTGCTTTACCTGACGATGGTCAACGCTACCAAAGTTACCTTTAAGCAGGCTCATGGTTTTGCCATCTACAGATTCAAGTGCAATGCCTTTTTGTGTATAAGCAACAAGACGGTCAGCATGATTTATGACTGTTTTGTTAAGTAGCTGTGTTGATTCAATATGGCGGTTATGTTGATTATCAACTGCGTGTAGTGTCTTATCAGCCAATGCTGATAGCGGTAAAAAGGCCATCAGGCACGAGGCTAATAAGGTCGGTTTTAATCGTAATTTATTCATGTTATATATCTATATATTTCAATATGTTTTAGAAGTTAGTTAATGTGAAACCAAGTTTAATGCTTGGCCCATATTCTTCATATTGAGCGTTGTAAGCACTGCTGCCGGTATAGACGTAATACTCTTCATCAGTAAGATTTTTTGCTTCCAAAGTAATCTGGGCATTTTTGGTTACAAAGTAGCTGGTGCTAAAGTCGAGGAAGAGCTGTGAGTCGACATATTGATCATGTTCTTTATCATCAATACCTGCGACTTCTGATAGATAAGAAGACTTGTAGTTAGCCGATAAACGCATGCTGAGTTTGTCGTTTTCCCAACCAACCATCAAGTTGGCGACTTGGTTGGATTGACCTGGTAAATCGATATCACGTTTTTGTCCTAAACCTTCAATTTCAGCATCGGATTGACTGAATGTGGCATTTGCTCCCAGTAACAAGCCATTCCACGGGGCGGGTAGCCAACTCAGCTTTTGTGTATAGGCCAGCTCAAGACCATAGACTTTTGCTGTATCACCGTTATCAAAAGTTTCTGCCTGATCAAAGTCTGTAAACATACCTGTACCACCGAGGTCAGTGTTATAGACAAAATCAGAGATATCTTTATAGAACACATACGCCGACACCGCGCCCGCTCGTCCCATGTAATGTTCGATACCTAAGTCCAGATTTTTTGATGTCATCGGATCTAAATCTGGATTACCAAAGCTTGCTTCATCACCATCAATGGCAAATCCTGGGGCTAAGGCTTCAAATGTTGGGCGGACAACACTATTGGTCCATGCCGCACGAACCTGAGTTTTATCATCAAGGTAATAACGTAAATGTAAGCCTGGTAACCAGTTGTGGTAACTGTTTTTGCTGGAAATAGCTTCAAAGTTACCGTCTCTGATACCTGTACCTTTTGCTTTAAACTCTGTTCCCTCATAACGAAGGCCGGCGATAATCGTCCAGTCGTCGAGGTCTAAGGTATTCATGACATAGGCAGCGTTAATATCTTCATTCATCACAAAGTCATTAATTTGTGACTCTTCAGCATCCACATTGCCTGCTTTATCTAGTCGACCGATAAGACGCTCTAATGCCGAGCTACTAATACCTTGACCATATCGGTTTAGACTGTAATCCACATTACCAGCACTATAGGCAGCAAGACTGGTATCGTTGGTACCAAAGTCTTCAAAAGCCCAGGCATCAACTTCATTATCTTTTTCACGGCGTGATAACTTACCGCCAAATTTCAATTGCGAAGCGTAACCTTGAATATCAAAGTCTCTGGCAAGATCAATTTTGATATTCTTTTCGGTATCGGTAGTTTTTTGTTCTTCCCATTCCACTTCATCAAGTTCAAAGCTGGCTGGGTCGTAATAATCTGATCCGGCATTTAATCTCGGTTTTGAGGTGCCGCTGTAGCTGACATTATCGAAATCACCAACAAACTTGGCACCAGCAAGATGACCTGGCGTGTCTTCACTGGCACGGCTATATCCAATCTGACCATCAATCTTCCATAAACCGATAGTTTTCTCACCACCGAATACATAAGACTGAATTTCTTGGGTCTCTTCACGATCTTTTAATTCACGGAAACCTTCAGCGTCATCGCCTGATTCATTTGGGAGTAGGGGATCGGCAAATTCAATACCAGCCGCGTTACGGGTTTCCGTATCTGTAAAACGACTGAATAAAGTACGCAGGTAGTAACTGGTATTGACGTCGGCTTTGTAATCAAAATTGACCCCTAAACCCAGACGCTCACGTGAAATTTCGTAATCACGTTGTTCCAGTTCCTCGAGACGCGGTTGACTACCATCGAAATCCCAGGCGCCACCGGTTTCAACATTATCTGAACCAAAGTCCCGTTTTTGCCAACTCAAGGCCGCGGCCACACCAAAGTTATCGACCCCATCGCCAATACTGAAAATATTACTGACTGCACCTGAGCCTTTAGGGCTGATTTGGTCAGTATTATCATCAAAACTACCTTCTGTTGAGAGCGTATAGAACAGGCCATCATGATCAAAGGCTGACAGACTTCTGACATTGATGGTGCCGCCCAGCGAGTTCGCATCCATATCAGGGGTTAATGTTTTTACCACTGAAAGAGATTGCACCAACTCACTCGGCAAAACATCCAGTGCAACAGCCCGGGTATCACTCTCAGGTGAGGGCACATTAGTACCATTGATAGTAACGGCATTCAGTTCAGGAGCCAGTCCACGAACAGTAACAAAACGTCCTTCACCCTGATCGTTTGCCACAGACACACCCGGTAAACGCTGTAATGCTTCAGCAGCGTTATCATCGGGTAACTGGCCAATGCCATCCGCATGCACCACACTCTCAATACTATTTGAGTTGCGTTGTTCAGTGAGTGCTTTGTCAATCTGTACTGCCTGTCCAATCACGCGAACAGTTTCCAGATTGAGGTCATCCTCAGCTTGGACGCCATTACTGATAAAACTACTTATCCCGAGAGCAATCAGACTTAACTTAAAACTGGGTCGCTCTAACATCAGGTTTGTCTTTTTCATAAATATCCTTGTCGTCATAGTGGTTCGATGGCGGCAAGTGTAGGTAGGCTAAATGACAGTTAGATGACAGAAAAATTTAAAAGCATTTAAAAACAATAAGATAGATTAGTGGTGACCGTATATTTGAGCTGAAATGACCATGACGAAGTTAAAAATGTTGAGTTGGAAATAAGCCTATCCCACCTAGCTTAATTCTTTAAAAACAACGTCATATGACTATTTGCTGCACGGTTTAAACATCAAAAAAATGAAGAAATGGTCATTTTTTTGTGAGCTAAATTGACTGCATGTGATGTCACAACACTGTCATTTTTTTAGCGTAGTGTCGCCAACATTCAATGTTTCTAGCTGATATTTAGTGCACTTAAATCAATGAAAAAACGACCGTTTTTACAGACTTCTTATTTTTATGGCTTGGCGACAGCTATTGTTTCCGGGACCCTCATTTTACGAGCAAGGGGTGACGTAAAGCCGATAAGCGAGGTGAACTGGTTGGATGTTATGTCAGAGGGCGGCATGGTCATCCTAGCCTTTTTCTGGTTGGCCTTATTACTTCGGAGTCGACCTGCAGGCAGAGTAACGCGGCTGTTGGCATTTGGTTTATGCGCCATTGTTTTTTCCTGGTCGATGGACTTTATGGATGAGTTCATTCGTATGCCATCAACCTTAATCTGGCACAACTGGCTTGAAAGTATGCCGATACCTATTGCCTTAATATTATTAAGTATTGGTATCTATCATTGGCATCAGGAAGAAATTGCTATCAGTGCTCAAATGGTAAAACGTGAACGGTATTTTCGCGAGCACCGTTTGTTTGACAAGCTTATGCCTGTTGGCGGCGGCGCTTATTTAAAAAAACAGCTCAAGCTATCCTTGGCAGAGAGTAAAAAGAATCAGCAACCATTGGCGCTCATCGCCATTGATCTTGATGATTTCAATGTGATTAATCGTTTGTATGGCATAAAAGAGGGCGATCACATCCTCCAGCTGGTCTGTCAGCTATTACTGTTAAACCTGCGTGATAAGGATTTGATCTGTCGCTTGGCTGGCGACCGTTTCGTCATCCTCTTACACGACACCGATGAGGCTGAGGCAAAACAGCTGAGTCAGGATCTGCAACATGCGGTAGCCAGTTTTGCTTACCGTACGCAGGAGTCACAGCAGCGTGTCTATTTAACAGCAACGACCGCCATTACCATGGCAAAAAGGGATGATTCTGATTCGTTAATTAAACGATTAAATCAACTTCTTAGCCAGCGTAAACAAACAGCTGCACCTGTCATCTGAACCATGGCAAAGCTGGTAAAAACGCTGGGATATGAGCTAGATACCCCCTGTATCACACCTCATTATCAGCCCGCTGTATTAGTCGAATTGGCACTGTCACGTGATGTGTCTGAGTATCATCTACTGAAAGGAACGCGTTTACAGCTTGGTGATTTTGAGCAGGCTGAAGAGCGCATTAGTCCTGACCAATATCTGACGTTAATCAAAAACTGTCAGAAACTAACGGATGCTGATGATATAAGCTTTTTATATGGTCAGCGTTTATTTCCTGGATTTTATGGTTCTGTGAGTCAAGCTTTACAGCAAGCGAATAACTTACGTCAGGCAATAACGATTCTTTGTGAATATCATGCCATTTTGTCGCCACTATTCACGCCCCGATATTATGAAAATGATGATGAGCTATTTTTGTATTGGGTTGACAGTACTGGGAGCATAGAACAACACAGATTTATTATTGAGTCTTACATGTCCGCTTTTGTGTCGATGGTGGCGTGGTTAGCTGGTGAAAAAATGCCTTGGCAGTTTGAATTTAGCTACGATGAACCTGAATACGTTGAACAATATTGGGTCAACTTTGGACAAGCTATTCGCTTTAATCAACAGATGAACCGAATACGCCTACCCAGATACTGTTTAGATACACCTTGGCCGAATGCATCTAAGTTTGGCATGCAGGGCGCCTTAAAAGAGAGTGACAAGCAACTCTCTGAAGAATACAGCCCGTATAGTTTTCTTGATCAAATATACAGCTACCTTCAGTCACATATAGACGAACCGCTTAATTTGGATAAAGTGTCATTTTCATTTGGCCTCAGCCCGGCCTCCATGAAACGAAAGCTCAAAAAGCATCAAACCAGCTTTCAACAACAATTAGATTTGGTCAGAAAACATACCGCTATTTATTTGTATGAGGTTAAACAGATGAATAGCCAGGAAATAGCCGAGTACCTCTGTTTTAATGACATGAATAATTTTCGACGAGCCTTTAAGCGTTGGACTGGAAGCTCGCCTTATCATTTATTTGCACAATAATTTGAAGTAGCTAACACATTTTGTTTTATTACTTAATTACTTAAGCCTTCCTTAATCTCGTTCAGCAAAAATTCAGTATCCAGGGTCTATAACTGAACTGTAGCTAATCATTAGCTCAGTCAATTTAAGGAGTCATCCTATGAACAGATTAAATACCTTTCTCTCTATTAGTGCGTTGAGTATCGCCAGCTCTGCTTCTGTCGCCGTTGCCGATAGCAAAAACGTTGATCCCAAAAATATAAATAAAATTGAAACCAGTCTGGTTGAAAGTCACAAGCTCTCTTCGAATGAAGCAAGCAACAAAGCGCATCAGGAAATAATAAAAAAATAAAATGCTAATGATCCTTCAAGCTGTTACCGATTTTACTCCTCCTCGGTAACAGCTTTTTTTGCCTGTTATCTGAGCGTCATGTTGATTTTATCAGTGCAATAAATACGTTTATGCGTAGCCAATAGCTGGTGTTTCTCGCTATCCTATGACGTCAATCTTTATATCACCCTCTGATTATCTGATATTAAAAAGTGGAGCAGTCAATGCAAACCGGTAGTTCAATTTACCTAGACTATCAGGCAACAACGCCGATAGAGCCTCGCGTTGTTAGCGCAATGGCACCCTATAACCATGAGATTTTTGCTAATCCACATTCCACTGCCCATGTTCTAGGTCAGCAGTCAGCGGCAGCGGTTGAGGCCGCACGCAGTACAATTGAAAACTGTATTAATGCCTCTTCTGAAGAAGTGATTTTTACTTCGGGTGCGACAGAGTCAAATAATCAGGCGATTGCCAGTGTGTTATTTGGCAATACAACAGATCGCCGTGACATCCTTATCAGTGAAATCGAACATAAATGTATTAAAAATGCCGCCTATTTTTATGCCGCAAAACTAGGTTACAAAGTCAAAGAAATTCCAGTCGATAGCACGGGGCTGATTGATGTAGACGCTTATCAATCATTATTGTCTGATCAGACATTGTTGGTCTGCATTATGGCGGTCAATAATGAAATTGGCACCATTCAGGATGTGAAAACTTTTGCTGAAATGGCACACGCGGCAGGCGCTCTGTTTCATTGTGATGCGGCTCAAGCACCGGAAGCGATGGATATTGACGTGAAAGACTGGAATGTCGATATGCTGAGTTTGTCTGCCCATAAAGTCTATGGTCCCAAAGGCATCGGTGCGCTTTATATTAAAAATGATCTTCAAGCCGAGTTACCGCCTTTCATTCAGGGAGGAGGGCAGCAGTTTGGAATGCGTTCAGGCACCTTGGCCACCCCACTGTGTGTTGGTTTTGCTGAAGCGATGCGTATCACCAAACAAGAAGCAAAAACTCACCGTGAACAATTAACGCATTTGAAACGTTTGTTTCTACAACAACTGGAAGCGACACATATTCCATTTAAATTGAATGGCACACAAACTCAGTGTCACCCTGGCAATATTAATGTGCAATTCATTGGTTGCGATGCGAATAAGCTATTAGAAAAACTCCAACCCAATGTCTGTGCCTCTACTGGATCAGCATGTAATAGTGAAATGGTCTTGCTTTCGCATGTATTAAAAGCGATTGGGCTGACAGATGAAGAAGCAGGATCATCTTTACGCATCAGTTTGGGACGCTTCTCAGATGAAGCACAAATTAAACACGCTGTAGCTGAGATAAAACTAGCGATAGAAAAATAATATTGATTTGTTTGGATGTAATAACCATTTCTTAACTTGGGTCGGCGTAGTCTAAAAATCCCAACAAACAAAAGAGGGATTTATGATGAAAACATTATCAACAACACTTTTCACAGCCTTAGCTGCGATGGCCATTAGCTCAGCTACATTTGCTGAACCAGTATCAACTGACGATATGGCTAAACACGATAAAAAAGGATATTTCGCTCATATCGACACCAATGGTGATGGTGTAATTACAAAAGAGGAAGCGACCGCAGCGGCATTAAAACGTTTTGAAAAATTGGATGCCAATGGTGATGGTCAAGTGACCAAAGAAGAAGCCAAAGCCGCCCATAAAAAACATAAGGGCGATAAAGGCCCATCCTGCAAAGACAAGAAAGAAAGTTAATTTCTTTTATCACACCATATTTAGAAGGGAGTCAGTGACTCCCTTTTTTATTGCTTATTTTATTTTTCTCACAAAATCATACTTTTGGCTGATAGTCGCTATACCCCCTTTCATTATGATCGACGTGTTATTTAATCGGCCAAACTTGGTGTGAATCAGGGACGGAAAGCCACAGGCCTTGTTGTTTAACAAGGTGGCTGGGTTGCACAAACGCAAGGAATCCGAGTGATGATAAATAAACAACGACAGTTTCTGTCGCTCTCAACTACGTTGCTGTGCAGCTCATTTTTACTGACACCGTCAGTTGTGCATGCTGTCACAGGACTCCACGGTACAAACACATCTCCCATCACCGTTAGCGATGGTTATATCGGCTTAGATGGATATAAAAACGCGAGTAAAATAACTATTACAGCAGGTGGCAATCTATCTAAATCGGGTGGTGGTAATAGTTTTGTCAATATGACTTCTGGCACTGTAATTAATAATGGCTTAATCGATAACCGGGGTTGGATAACCAATGAGCACTTAATCGAGAATAATGCCACCTTTGATAGTTATAGAGGCAATATTTGGAATAAAGCGGCTATCCAAAATGGCAGTAACTCCGTCTTTAAGTCTCATTACCTTGAGAATTTTAGTGGCGGTTATATCTCTACCAATGGTAGATGGGAAATGACCGGTGAGCATCGTAACGGTGGCAATATATTCATTGACCAAGATGGGGTGGTAACAAACAACGGTACATCGCTGCCTACGATAAAAAATTACGGAAAGATTACAAACGCCGGTCTATACGAAAATACGGGATTGTTTTTTAATAACAGATATGGCGAAGTTGAAAACAGAGCCTCAGGCATATTTCAGAATAATAGATTTCTTCATAATAGAATCGGTTCATCTTTTAAAAATGAAGGTGTTTTTCAAAATGACTCTAGCGTAGAAAATGAGGGTATATTCCTTAACACAGGTCAACTAAACAATACCACCAGTCATTCATTCACCACATTTTATAAATTCACGAATACAGGTTTGATTACAAATGATAGCAATTTCGTAAATAGAGCTGGCTATACTTACCTTGGTAACGAGTATAAAAAGGGAAAGCTAGAGAATACTGGCACAATAAACAACAATGCCACGATGTCCAATGAGAAGGATGCCACGTTCAATAACAACGGTGTAGTCAACAATAATAGTGGTGCTCAATTTACCAACGCTTCTGCCTTCAATAATCAAGCAAATGGTATCGTAAATAATCACGCAACTTTCAACAATCAGCAAACTGGCAGATTCGACAACGCTAATATGGCCAGTTTTGTTAATCATACAACAGCAAGTTTGAATAACAACGGCATACTCAGCAATCAGGCCGGTGGCACCTTAACCAATCACGGCATTATCAGAAATAACGAAACCGGCACACTCAACAATGCGGGTAGCTTGATTAACTCAGATAGTGGTCAATTTGCTAATGCTGGCACTTTAAATAACAACGAAAACGGGCAATTCCTCAACAGCGGTGTGTTTGCCAATGGCGGTGTGCTGAACAATAAGGGCACATTTACCTCCACTTTATATTCCACAATGGCAAATTATGGCGATATCAATAATCACGGCCAATTTATTGATCAGGGTAAATTTGTTAATAGCGCCACAGTAAATAATTACAGCCAGTTTTTGATTGATGACTATGCAGAGGTTGCTAACGTTAATACCCTCATCAATAAATCTGATGGCACCCTTAACCTGAAGGGTAAATTGCTGAATCAGAAATATTCACCCTCGAACATCACTAATGAAGGTGAGTTTAATATGAGCTATTACAGTCAGCTTGATAATGAAACCTTACTCACCAACAGTGATTCGGGCTCTTTAACGAACGATGGCACGCTGAATAACTCAGGTACCTTAGCGAATAATGGCGCCTTGATTAATAACCGACAAATAAATAATACGGCTGTATTTTCAACCAGTGGCCAGTTAACTAACTATAATTACATCAGTAATACCGGTTCGGCTGAGATGACACTGTCCAGTAGTGGCACGATGACAAACCGGGGAATGCTGTCAAATGACGCTCGGCTGATAAATTATGGTGTTATCAATAATGCGGTTAACGGCACAATCAATAACACGGAAGAGTTTTTTAACAATGGCACCTTGAATAGTGAAGGGGCAATTAACTCTGTCGGCCTTCAAAATACGGGGACTATTGCCAATTCCGGCACGCTGACAAGTTATTGGCTGCTGGATAATGAAAACACCATTACCAATACTGGCGTGATAAATAATACTGACACCAGTACCTTCAATAACTTCGCTACCGTGACAAACCTGGCTGGAGGCAATATTGTCAATACTGGCGTGTTTGTAAATAGCGGCACCTTTGAGAATGCTGGCACACTGACTAATGCCTCTGTCTTAAAAAATAAAGTCGGTGCAACGCTCAATAATACCGGCGTGCTCAATAATAACGATGAGTTCAACGTTGAGGGGGTACTGAGCAATAGCGGTCAGCTGACTAACTCAGCCTCAGGTGATCTCAATGTGGCTTCATCCGGCCAAATCAATAATAGCGGTCGATTCATTAGCGATAATAGACTCACCAATGCAGGTCGCATAACGAATAACACGGGTGCGCTTTTTAATAATACCGGGGAGTTTTATAACAACAACACATTTGCTAATGCCGGTGAGTTCAATACTCTGGCCATGGAGAATAACGGTGTCATCACTAACACCGGTGAGTTTAATAATCACTGGCTTTTGTATAATAAAAATAGCGTCTCCAATGAAGGAAAACTGACCAATGCCTCCACTGGTTCGCTATCGAATACCTCAAAGATAAGCAATAAAAGTAGCGGTAACTTCACTAACTTTGGTGAGATCAACAACCAAGCAACGATTGAGAATGCAGGTGTCTTATCCAATCAAGGGACATTAAAAAATAACGGCATTATCACCAACTCTGGTCAATTTATTACGACAGATGGCCACATTGTGTCTGGCAGTGGTGAGTTTATTCAAACGGCTGGCAGCACAACAGTAAATGGCAGCATGACCCAAAAGAGCGTCAAGATTAATGGCGGTAACTTGAACGGCCACGGCGTGATTAATAGCAATGTGTTAGTGAACGGTACCAGCTATAGCGATTATGCCAGCCTGACCCCAGGTAACTCTATCAGTAAACTGACGGTGAATGGCAATTACACCCAAGGTACATTTGTTGTAATGAATATCGAGTTTGATGGTAATAGCACGGATATATTTGCTGTAAATGGCGTGGCGACACTGGCGGGTGTGTTGAGTTTTGACTTTATCGGTTCAGAGCTTAAAGCCGGGATCTTTAATTTCATGACCTTCAGCAGCTTAGTCGGCAGTTTTGATAACATCATTCTGCCGCTGATGAGTGGCTTTGATTTTGATGTGATCTTCGGTGATACCTTTGCCAATCTGGTGATTACTGAAAGTGTCAGTGCGGTACCCGTACCGGCAGCCATTTTCTTGTTTGCACCAGCACTGCTGGGATTCATTGGTATACGTCGTCGTGTGAGCCAACGTTAAAGTCAATGTGAAACGCGAAGAAAAAGCCGTCGTTAATGACGGCTTTTTTTCATTTAAACTAGGCTGATTTTTCAAAATTATTAATAATGACCAATAACAATAATAAAAGACAGAGGCTCAGACGTGAAACTATTACTGGTTGATGACCATCAGTTATTTTTAGATGGCTTAACAGCCTTACTTAGCAAAGCCGATAGTATTGATATCATTGAAACGGTCAATAACGGCCAAGAGGCTTTTGAAAAGTTAATGTCAGGGCAATATGATGTGGCGTTGATTGATCTTCGTTTACCGATAATGGATGGTTTTGAACTGTTACAGTCTTTATCTGATTCATCCTGTCTGGTGCCGATTATTATTGTCTCAGCTTCATCCGATCCGATAGATATCGATACCGCATTTAACCTCGGTGCGATGAGTTTTATTCCTAAATCTTCTTCAGGTGAAACCATTCTTAACACGATTGAAAAGGTGATGACTGGGCAGAAAGTGTTTCCAGACAATGCTGCTTCAGATCTAAAACCTGGCGCAGAGGAGTGGGCAAGACAGCACAATATTACAAAGCGACAACTGGAAGTTTTAAGACTGATGAGGCAAGGCTTCTCTAATCAGGCGATTGCAGAACAATTATCGGTCAGCATGCCGACAGTGAAGTCACACGTTAGTGCTATTTTTCAGGCACTGGGGACACAAAGTCGTTCCGAGTCCAGTAAAAAAGCCCATCAGCTTGGTTTGGATTAATGTTTCGACTCACCAGTCAGCCAGCATCAAATGATCTGGGGCCTTATCAGCAACAGATAGATATTGAAAAAATCCTGATTGCCCACCGGAATTGCCCGGCGACACTTATTGGTAACGCGCTGGGTGCGATACCCATGACATTAGTCATGCAGAATACATCCTATGCCATGGCAGCCATTAGCTGGTTTTGTGTGTTGTATCTTTTGATTATTGTGCGGTGGTGGCACTATCAGACATTAGATACATCAACGGCACAGAGTGAAGATATTTTCAGGTACGGTAAAGTTCAGGTGTTGTTGGCGTTGCTATCTGGCAGTGTATGGGGCAGTGCTGGCATTCTGTTTTTTGACCCTGCGGCTATTTCTAATCTGGCTTTTGTCATTTTGACGTTTGTTTGTATGCTCGCTGGCAGTTTAGCGTCACTTTCAGCCAGACCTATAGCCTATGCCGCGTTTGCATTACCCGTCATGTTACCCCTCAGTGTCATTATGTTGTTGCAGGATGAGCATTTTTTCAACTGGATGGGCTTTGGTGCAATTGTCTATTTAGCTGCCACATTCGCTTTTTGTCTCAATATTTACAAAGTCATTACTCAATCACTGAGATTGCAATATGAGAATTTGGATCTCATTCGTGATCTACAGGAACAAAAAGAAGTAGCGGATAAAGCCAATCGAGATAAGTCACGTTTTCTGGCTTCAGCCAGCCATGACCTTCGCCAGCCTCTACATGCAGTTAATCTGTTTACTGAGTTGTTAAGCGAGAAGCTGACATCACCGTCACAGCAGCGAGACATAGATAATATCCAACAAGGCTTGCAATCACTCAATGAATTATTGGACGTCTTAATGGATATATCGCGTCTGGATGCTAATATCGTTCAGGCAAATAAAATCAGCTTTGATCTCGGCAGCTTGTTAGCAAAAATTGAGCCCCAGTTTCGACTTGATGCACTGAGGCATGGACTCAGTTTGGACATAGAAAAAACCAGGCATATCGTTTTTAGTGATCCTTTACTGATTGAACGCGTTATCACAAACCTGTTAGTGAATGCGGTTCGATATACAAAGCAGGGCGGGATCAGGGTTGTCGTCTCTGTGAAAGATCATAAACACATCCAGCTTCATATTAATGACACCGGCATCGGCATACCCAAAGACTCGCTTGATGATATTTTTGATGAATTTGTTCAACTGGATAACCCGGAAAGAAACAGACAAAAGGGTTTAGGTCTCGGCCTCGCCATTGTGCGCCGAATTATGGACTTACTTGAACATCACATTGAGATCGAGTCTGAAGTCAGCAAGGGGACCAACATTACCTTATCTTTGCCCTTGAGTAATGAACAAAACCTCATCCAACATCAAGAAGCTGAGCTGCCACAGCGTGTCAATATCTTGGAAGACCTGAATGTCATGGTCGTCGATAATGAAGCCAGTATTGTTAAGGCGATGACCGAACTGTTGCAAGGATGGGGTTGCACTTGTCAGGCTTATACCACGACAGAAATGGCCATTAGGGCAATAAATAACGGGGAAAAGCCAGATTTTTTACTCGTCGATTATCGAATGCCTGGTCAGTATAGTGGCTGTCGTTTTGTCTCATATATTGAAACGATAATGGGTAAAACACCGACCGTTATTATCACTGGGGATACCAGTGAAAGTGTGGTGAACGAAATTAAACAACATGACTTTCAACTTTTGCATAAACCGATTAAACCGGTTCAATTGAGAATGTTGATGGAGAAAATGCTCAAACGGTAAGACTCGCTAAAGCCATTTCTGCAATATATCCAATAAGGTATTCGGCATAATCGGTTTAGTAATATAGTCCGACATGCCTGCGGAGAGACATTTTTCTTTTACGCCTTCCATCACATCTGCTGTGAGGGCGATAACCGGGGTCGACAGATTGAACTCTCCGGCTTGACCTGAGCGAAGCTGTTGTGTGGCGGTAAAGCCATCCATGACCGGCATCATACAATCCATAAAGACAATATCGTATTGCTTCTCACGCAGTTTATTTAAAGCGACTGCACCATTTTCTGCAATATCAGCCGTCATTCCATATTTCTCGAGGATACCGCTGGCTACCATTTGATTGATTTCATCGTCTTCAACCAGAAGGACTTTACTTGATGAAAAGGTAGGTAGTGATAAAGAATCTGCTGGTGTATGGTTGCTGAGTTCGTGTTGCTCAATAAGCTGTTCTGATAATAAGCGACTCGCATTAAATAACTCTGACGCACTGATAGGTTTAATCACCGTGATATCCGACAAATCGCCTATCAGTGAATGGCTCAAATCATCTGCCAATGATGACAGCAAAATAATCTTAATATTTTTGGATTTGAGCTGTTTGAGTTTATTTTCGTTGATGTGGTTCAGCATGGCGCTATCAACCATCAGCACCACATCGGTATCTTCCTCTCGAACCGTTGTCTCAATCAGCAATAATGATGAGGTGATATGTAGATGATTCCCCCATTTAGAAAATAAGCTTTCTAAATAGGTACTTAATTTTTCATTGCTGGTGTAGGCAAAAAACTGCGTGAATTTTGTGGTCAGTACTCGAGGAGGTAAAACCTTATCTTTTTTCACCGTAATGGTGAAATAAAAATGACTGCCAGCCCCAACAGTTGAGTCAACTTCCAGTTTCCCCCAGCATGCTCACTAACTCAGCACTGATAGCTAACCCAAGACCGGTGCCGCCGGCTTTTCTGGTTGAAGCTGAATCAAGTTGGCTAAACCGCTCAAATAAATTGGTCAGCTCTTTTTCTGATATGCCGATGCCAGTATCAGTAACAGAAAAATCAAGGTTAAGGCTGTTGTCATCGACTGACTTGATATCAATCATGAGTTCGACTGAACCACTTTCGGTAAACTTAACGGCGTTAGAAAGCAGGTTAAGCAGGATTTGTCTGAGACGAATCGGATCAGAAATAATTTGTACATTCTCAATTGCATTGGCAGGGCAGAGGACTTGAAGGCCTTTATTATGTGCATTGGGTTCAACCACTCTGCCAATATCAGAAATCAGTTTTTCTAAATTAAATGCCGTCTCTTCAATAGAGAGCTTGCCAGACTCAATTTTTGAATAATCCAGAATATCATTAATAATTCGCATCAATGATTCGGCACTGATTTTAATATTGTGGGCAAACTGATGTTGTTTTTCCGTAAGCTGGGTATCGCTTAGCAGATTAATCATGCCTAGGATGCCATTCATCGGTGTTCTTATTTCATGACTCATATTCGCCAGAAACGCACTTTTTGCATCGGCGGCTGAATTCGCTTTTTTAGCCGCTAGCTCTAGTTCAACCTCCCTTAAACTTAACTCTTCGGCCAGCTCTTCTGTTTCTTTTAAGAGGCGTTTTGTTTCATCCGCACTTTGTTTAAAGAGAGTAGCCGATCGGGCTAGCTTGCCTATTTCATCATGCCGATCGATACCAGGAATAGATAAGGTTTCTCGACCAGCACTGATATCTTCAAATGTCTTACTGATATCAGAAATGGGGACCGTGATAGCGCGACTGACCCTGCCAGAAATCATGAGGGCGATGGCCATCAGAAAAAAGGAACCGATAAACGCAATAAACTTATACAGTTCCAGATTATTATTGGTGCTACTAAAAAGTGCTGTTTGTCTCTCAATGGAATAATCTTTTAATTGCACAGACAGGCTTTTTAATTCAGAGGCTTCCCCTGCAATCACCACATTAACCAGAAAAATAAAATTGCGATCTGCTTGAATCGTACGAAAGAAGGTATTTTTGATGGTATCAAGTTGATTGTTGAGATTAATGATTAATTGTCTTTCTTTTTCAGAGGTGGAAGCGAGCTCTGAATAGACAGCAATATCCGTTTTTGCTTGATTAAATGTGTCAACGAAATTTAAACGCGTTTTGTTGGTACGGCTCTGAAAGTATTGAATAATTTGATTCTGAGCAAAAGCGATGGAAGAACGAATTTCATACAATAAAATCACTTCTTCAGACTTCTTATGTTGCTTTGTCATGGTGTCGAGCATGTTATAAACAGAACTAAACTGTTGCTCCAGTTGTGTATGTAACTGCTTTAACACCATACGCTCATCATTCAATTTTGCCGTTTTCTCGTAGAGGTTCTCAAGTGAGTCGGTAAATTTGGGATAAATGGCGGCTGATTCCTCACTGGACTCCGATGAAACAGAAAGACTATGGATACTGGTTTTCAGGCTTTTTAATAATCGTTGAATATCTGTAATGGACGACTGACTATCCGTGATGCGAAACACTAATATTTTTCGATTAAGTTCAATAATATCTGCTTCGACTTCAGACATCAGCCGTGTATAAGAAATCGATTTTGTATAGTCGTTGAATAGTTTTTCAACATTTGTCAGAGAAAATAAATTCACAATGACAATAAACAAAGAAATCAACGCAAGGCTGGCGAAACCAATAAAGACACGCTTGCGTATCCCAAGCTGACTCATCAGTGTAGTTTGATGCCATTTACTCATGCTAATAAAAACTCATACCATTTCTGTAGCGAATAATCATAATTTGGCATAACCGTATTCCAGACAGCGATATTGCTTAAACGTGTGGTGTACGCTCCCCCGGTACGAATATCACCAGCCTTGACTGAAATCTTGCCATCCGTACCTTTTAGATCCGCGGTGGCCTCTTTTCCTTCATACCAGTAATCCCATTCATTTTTGTCTAATAAAGGTTTTGATCGTTCCGGATTTGAAATGTAATAACCTTGACGGGCAACATAAGCACCAGCCCAACCACTTAGCCACCAGTTCATATAATCATAAGCGGCATCTTTGACATACCCCTGGCATTCACTGGATAAACACATCACACCATGCCAGGCACGGTAACCTTCTCTGGGGGCTGCATACGTAACAGGGATACCGTCGCCATTGAGTGCAGAAACTGCTGGTGAAAACATGCTTTCCAGGTGTACCCGTCCTTGACGCATATAATCAATTGATTGAGGTACCGAATTCCAGAAACCTGCAAAGTGATGTTGTTTTTTGAAATCCAGCAAAATAGAAAAGAGGCCATCAATTTCGGTTTGCGTCATATCGCTCATATCATTGAAATTAATCAGACCTTTACTCTCTGCAGCGAGAGCCAAATCAAAAATACCGATGGTTGGTGAATTAACAATGCCCACTTTACCCCGATACTGCTCATCTAATAACCAGGACCAACTTTCCGTTTCATACGGAATGCCTTTTTTTATGGCATTTGTGTTGTAGCCAAATGAATCCACATTGTGAACATAGGGTAAAAAACTAATCTTGCCGGTGAATTCAGTTCCTAAACTGCCATCAGATTGAATATTTAAAATTTTATGTGGTGCATCACCCAAGCCTATATTAGCTTCAGGTACAATTTTCCCTGTTTTTGAGAGGGCATTGATTTCATCCCAGTAGCTTAAGCGGTCCGTATCAATGGGCTGAATTACAGATGCCTGCCAGAGCTGTCGGATACTGTCGGTCCATTGTTCATAGATATCAAAAGAGCCTGGTTGGGTTGTGGCTTTTTGAATAAGTTCAGCCTCGCCGCCTGGTTCAAAAACGATATTAATACCAAGATCAGCCATGGCTTGTTGTCTTATCTCTTCTTGTAGCGTCACGTGTGTGCCCATCACGCGTAAAGTTGGTGTTGTTCTGGCGAACACAAAAGGCGCTTTGCTTGATAAAACGGATAGGCCAGCTAATACACCAGATTTTTTTATAAAATCGCGTCTATCCCCCGAGATATTTTCTTGTGTTCGTTGGGTAGAGGCTTCTGGATTATTCATTACACTTACCTAAAGACTAAGATGTTTATTTTTACTGTATCGACACAACAGACATTGTATTGAGCAATTGATTGTCATCAGGACTTATCGTAAACGATTTACCAATAAAATGAACATCAAGGCTTGATAGTTAAGCTATAGAAGTAGAAACTTGATATCAAATCAAACTGCCATGGAAACAAGGGTACATGCACGTATTAATTGTGGACGATAATGAGATTGACTGCATCACGATCAGTAGCTTCGTGCAAAAAGCAGGGATGAATGCGTTAATAGCCAATAACGCCACTCAAGCGTTTGAAATTATCTCAAACAGAGATACCACCCCGGAAATCATTGTTGTTGACTGGATGATGCCAGAAGTCAATGGCTTGGAGTTATGTCAGAAAATCAGAGCGCTGAACTTAAGTCTCACGCCATATATCATCATGATTACCTCCAATTCTCTTGGTCAAATCGAACGAAAAGCACTAGACGTGGGGGCTGATGATTTTATTGAAAAGCCTATTCATGGTGCCGTATTTATCGCTCGGTTAAGAGTGGGTGAGCGTATTGTTAAGATGCAACAAAAGCTTTTATCACTGGCCGATACCGATGAACTGACCAGCTTATTGAATAGACGCGCTGCCATTAAGGCCTGCGAAACACATCTTGCCAGACTAGCCCGTTCTGATAAATCGACTAGTCATTGTCTTATCATCGCTGATATTGATTTTTTTAAACAGATCAATGATACCTATGGTCATCTGATTGGTGATCGCGTATTAATCGATGTATCCAACCGTATACGAAATAGTATTCGGCCTTTCGAAACCGCTGCCCGGTTTGGCGGTGAAGAATTCTTAATTTATTGTGAAGCGACCGTGGAAGAAGCCGACATTATTTTAAGAAGACTTCGTCAAGCAATTGCTTCATCCGAATATAGTTACAACAATATATCCATCAATGTGACGATGAGTTTTGGCTGTGTCGTCATCAACAAACACGATACCAAGCACACCATCAATGAATTTATAAAAAAAGCCGATGATTTATTGTATGAAGTGAAGAATGATGGGAGAAATAACTATAAATTGGCAGCTTATTCTAGTATGGAAGAAAGTGAATAAACTGATACTGAATGTAACTGATGAGTGAATAGCATGAGTATGGAAACAAAAATTTTAATCGTTGATGATGACCCAGTCATTATTCTGGAATTATCAACTGTATTAAAAAGTTTAGGCGATATTTATGTGGCTAACTCAGGGGCGAGTGCCATAGCTACAGCCAGGGATATCGTTCCTGATATCATCTTGTTAGATATCGGACTTCCTGATGTCGATGGCTTTGATGTTTTAACTGAACTCAGCAACAATGAGCAGCTGAAACATATCAATGTCATCGTCATCACCGCCCATGGCGAATTTGATAATCACTTCAAGTCATTATCTCGTGGTGCTATAGATTTTATTACAAAACCAGTAAACGAACTGTTACTTGAGAGAAAAATTCGTTCGATGCTGATGAATCGAACGCATATAGCTAATACCGTTAAATCAACTTCACAGACTCAACTAGAACAATTGAAAGAGCAATTCGTGCATCTGTTAAGCATGCTGACTGAGGCCGTCATGATCACAGATGTAGAAGGCAACATAGAATTGGCTAACGATTATAGTAAGTCTCTCTTTGGATTCGATGACCTGACCAATAGAAATATCAAAGATATTATTCCCGATGATCAACTTGCTCATCACCAAGAAGCGTCAACCATAACTGAGCAGCATGACTTCACGCCCATATTCAAACAGATGGATTTAAGCAAACAAAATAGTCAGACTATCGAAGTCGAAGTAGGCGTGTCTTTACATAAAAGCGAGCAGGATTTTCATTTCTTATATGTGATCCGTGATCAGTTTGAGAAGAAATTAACACAAGCTCGCTTACTCAAAGCCGCGCTATATGATTCTTTAACAGGCGTATATTCCAGAGAGGCGCTAGAACTTGATTTAGAAAAAATCTATGGTAAAAAAAGTAACAGGGCAAGCTACCTCGGCTGTCTGCTGAATATTGATAGGTTTAACGAATTGAATGCGGTTTATGGCCATGCCCACTGCAATCAGTTACTCGTCGATGTCGCCACCGAGCTCAAGCATTTGATGCAAAACTTACCCGTCAGAATATATCGTGTCGGTGGTGATATATTTATCATCAAATCAATTCAACCTATTGAAAAGGTTAACTACGCTAATATAAAAGATACCGTTCAGGATGCCTTTTCTATTTTATTAGAGTCAGTTAGTCAGCAACTTAAGCATAAATTATCGATTAGTGCGGTCATGTCTTTTTTGAAAGTGACACCGTTAAAAATGGTGCTATGTTACCCATGCTGGAAGATGCACTGAAAAATTATAAACAAACAGGCAAATCTGGTGAGCTTATTTTTGTAGAAAACACTAACTATGGCAGGACGGTGAAAGTCGCAGCGCTGGCTCAGTCCATGTTAAGTGGTCTGGATTTTTCTTCACTCAGTGTGGTTTATCAACCTAAAATCAATTCAGTTAATCAGGTGGATTCTGCTGAAGCATTATTACGCTGGGATAATGTGAATTCAGCACCACTTACGCTATTAGATTTTATTGGTGTGGCAGAAAGTACAGGTGTGATTGTGGATGTTGGGTATTTTGTGCTTGAGCAAGTGTGTGAAATGCTCAAAGTTATTCGACAGCGCGTTCCTGACTTTCATAAGAAAATATCGGTTAATCTCAGTATTCGACAGCTCGCTGATACCAAGTTAGTTGAAACCTTCGAGGCCATATGTAAACAGCATAATGTGCCCACTCACCAGATTATTTTCGAGGTGACAGAATCAGTGATGGCAGAGAATATCAATCTGTTAACGTCTGTCATCCATGCACTTAAAACAGCCGGGTTTGGGATTGCCATTGATGACTTCGGTACAGGACAATCCAACCTGAGCTATCTAAGTCAGTTACCAATTGATGAATTAAAAATTGATAAGTCGTTTATTGACAAAATAAATAGTGAAGATGGGGATTACCCGATTGTGGATATGGTGATATCAATGGCAAAAGCCCTGAAGTTAAAAGTGGTTGCAGAAGGTGTTGAGACGGTTACACAAGCGACGTACCTTCGCTCAAAAGCATGTGATCTGATTCAAGGTTATTACTTTTACAAACCATTATTACTGTCAGACTGGCTAGAACTTAATCTGCAATCAGTAAAATAAACACGCCACCATGATTGATGGTCTTTTATGGCTTATAACGTTTCTATCACCAGCTTATTATCAGGGCTGGAAACAATGTGAGTAGGTTTGACTTTTTGAATACTCGACTTCAATGAAATTCATCACATATGACTGAGAGTCAAAGCGTCTGCGCTGACAGATGTCCCATATGTGGTGGTCCAAACGATTGTGGCAATTTATCAGTCGATAGTAACCCGGCTGATTGTTGGTGTCATAAAGCGGATATGATAATTAGCCAGACCCTTTTAGAGCAGGTACCTTCAACTCAGAGAGGCAAAGCCTGTATTTGTCAGCAATGCGTTATCAGACAAGCAGCAGATATGACTAGCAAGTAAATATTTTACTTATTAAGACAGATAAATATAAAAGCTTGGGAGGCAATCATTTTTTACCTCAAGATTAAATAACTAAAAACGGTCGGGATTTGTTTTGTTATATACGACTTCGTTTCTCTCTAAGCTAGTTTGAAAAAAATAATAAATCATTTATCGGAACTGGTTTCTGTAAGAATTGATTAAATTGCAGTTATATTGATGTCTAAACATACATCTGGACGTTTGCCATTGCGAACAGGATGATCAAGCACATGCAGGCCATATATGTGATCATGCCAGCCCGCTGGGCTATGATTCTGTCTAATACGCATTTCTTCCATCTTACGAAGTTCATTTTGATCATTCCATTCTCTTACTGCTAACATTTCGCCACACCATGAGTTATTGGTCAGTAAGTCATTGATATCATCTAGATACATAATAGTGACGGGGAGGTAAAGCTCAGGATTATTATGTTTAAAAAGCTCAAATACAGATAAGGTTGAAGAGTAAAGGTCTACATCTACAGCAACAAAACCAACCGGTGCGTCATTAGATAAATGTTCTTGACAGAAAGGTTCTATCGTATCAGCAATATTTCCTGAAATGAGTTGAGCATTTTCAGGCAATTTTTTTCTTATCTCATCATGGTCAACAAGGAACTGTCCTTCATGCCATAGCTCAGGATGATCCTTATATCCACTTGATAGTGCTGGCATACCAATATCTGAATCGAAGCCATAAATATCATATTGCATGTCTGTAGATTTAGTCATGATGGCGCAGATGTCACATAGGTTTATCAGTCCCGCGCCAGTCGCAACGCCAAATTCAAATATATTCAGCTTTTTTATACCGAGTTCTTTTGCTTGAAGTGTAGCAAGCCATAGACCGAATGCATATGCTGGTCTGCCAATCTTATCGTTGAATATCTGTTCCGCAATATTATCGACATCTTTAAACTTTTTCACGTCACTTTCCTTCGTAGTAGATTCAATCAAACATGTTAGATAGTCTGCTTATGGCAATGGTCAAAATTATCTTCTTTTCAAAGATAATTTAAGCAGAATAAATGCAGCACAAAAATATCACACAATGAAGAACTATTGTGATACCGGATTTGTAGGGGATAAGCCATTTTCAGCAGCTATTGTGAAGTGGCTTAATGCAAACAGCAAATTCGGCTCTAAAATCAGTGACAACAACCAACGCCATTTAATGGGCACTAATGGTGCGCCAACGCCCTCATAATATTAACGCTACTGAGGTTTGACTTGCCAGCCACCACCTAATGCTTTGTAAATAGCGACTAAATTAAGCCCTGAAGTAATTTCGCTATTTGCTAAGGTATCTTCTGCTTCCAGTAATGTTCGTTCAGCATCTAACACATCAAGAAAATTATCATAGCCACTATCAAAGCGATTTCTGGCCATGGTGGCAGATTGTTTTGCCGAAGCCGCAGCTTCTTGCAATTCAGCACGCCGTTGTTCCTCGTTAGAAAAATCACTCATCGCGGACTGTAATTCTTCAAGTGCTGATAATACCGTCTTCTCATATTGTGCCAACGCGACTTCAGTTTGGGCATCAGCTTGATCGACATACGCTTTCAAGCGATCACGATCAAAGACTTGCCAACTGATCGATGGACCAATTGAGCCGGCGAGGGCAGTGGTACCAAAGCTACTCAAGTTAGTAGAAATAAAACCTAAAGAGCCAAGAATACTGACCTTGGGAAATAAATCCGCCACGGTCAGATTATAATCCGCCACACTGGCCGCCAATGAACGTTCAGCTGAGCGGATATCTGGGCGTCGGGTAAGCAACTGTTGCACGTCACCCACGGCTACTGTTAGCGGTAATGTCGGTAGAGCCTTAGTCTCAGACAAACGACTACGTAAAGCATCTGGTACTTGCCCTGTTAAAACAGAAAGACTGTTTATGGTCGAATCTATCTGCGCTCTTAATGGTGGAATCGTGGAGCGAGTCAGACTGAGTTGTGTTTTGGCACGACTCACATCCAGAGCACTGGCTCCGCCTGCATTCAATATCTTTTCTGTTAATTCAAAGGTTTCATTTTGATTTTCAGCATTTCGCTCAGCAATATCCAAACGATACTGTGCCCCGCGTAGAGTAAAGTATTGTCTGGCGACTTCTGCGGCGACACTGACATACATTTGTTGCAAGTCGGCGGCGATAGCTTGTTCCTGAGCCAGTTGTGACTCAATGCCATAGCTGACACGTCCAAAAATATCTAATTCCCAATTGGCATCAAAGCCTGCTTCATAGATATCAGCCGCGCGAGTGTTCGCATTTTGTGTTTCCTCAGAATACAGGTTACGACTATAACCACCGTTTGCATCGACTGTCGGGTATCTATCTGAACCCACTGCTCTGGATAAAGCACGAGCCGCCTGTAGGTTCGCCAGTGCAATCCGTACATCCAGATTATGTACTAATGCTTTTTCAACGAGTTGCGTTAATTGTGGATCCTGAAAAGCTGTCCACCAATCTGCGATAGGTTGCTGTGCATTAGCAAACTCGTAGGTGTCATCACTCAGTTGTGTCGCTTCAACCGTCTTATCCGTCGTGGGTGACTGATAATCTCGAAATTGAGCACAGCCAGTGATGGACAGGCTAATTAAGGTACACAAGATCATTTTGTTCATGATTTTTCTCCTGTCGCCTGTTCAGGTTTGAAGTAAAGCGCAACCCGACGACAAATCACATAAAACACTGGGGTAAATATTAACCCGAAGAAGGTCACGCCAAGCATGCCTGAAAATACTGCGATACCTAATGCCTGACGCATTTCAGCACCCGCACCTTGAGCGATGGCCATGGGCACAACACCTAGAATGAAAGCGAAGGATGTCATCAAAATAGGGCGTAAACGTAGTCTGGCTGCTTCAACGGCTGCATCCCAGACAGAACGTCCCTGACGCTCCAGCTCTCGGGCGAACTCAACAATCAATATGGCATTTTTTGATGCTAAACCTACCAGCACGACCAAGCCTATTTGCGTCAGGATATTGTTATCCATCTTCGCCAGATACACACCGGTGATGGCTGATAACAGACACATCGGTACAATCAGGATGATAGAGAACGGCAATGCCCAGCTTTCATATTGCGCAGCCAATAATAAGAACACAAACACAACAGCCAGTAGGAAAGCCAAAGCAGCAGTATCACCGGTTGCTTTCTCCTGATAGGCAATTTCAGTCCACTCATAACCAATGCCATCAGGCAGAATTTTTTCTGCTAGTTCTTCCATGGCATCAAGTGTTTGGCCACTACTGAAGCCTTCCGCACTACTGCCCATAACACCTGCTGCTGGATATAAGTTATAGCGTGGCACTCGAGAAGGGCCAGAGGTATCACGCACTGTGGCAAACGAGCCTAGAGGCACCATATCGCCATTAGTACTTCTGACACGGATTCGAAGTGCATCATCTACAGATAAACGATCCTCAGCTTCAGCTTGAGCGGTTACTCTAAAGGTTCTTCCTAAGTAGTTGAAATCATTAACATAGACTGAACCAATAAACACTTCCAATGCCTCAAACACATCAGGCACAGGTACGTTCAGTCGTTCCGCTTTATTACGGTCAATATCCAAATAGATTTGCGGATTATTAGTATTAAAGAAAGAATAAACAGCCGTTGTAGCAGGGCTATCAGGGCTATTTGCCGCAGCGGCCATATCGGTTGCTGCTTGCTCTAATACTTTTAAGCCACGGCCACCACGATCCTGCAGCATCATCTTGAAGCCGCCAGCACTACCAATACCGGGCACAGGAGGGCGTTCAAATACCGCCACCTTGGCTTCTTTGAAGCTGGCAGCCACAGCACGCATATCACTTAAGATAGTCTGATATTCAATGCCTTTAGCTATACGATCTTCAAATGGTTCTAGTGGTGTAAATATCACGGCGGCATTAGATTGAATGGTTCTTGTCGCGCCAGAAAACCCTGTAAAACCAACCGCGTTTTTCAGACCGGGTACGGCTAACATTTCTTCAGTCACCGCCTGAACCACTTTATCCGTAGCATCAAACGAGGCGCCGTCAGGCAATGTGATAGCCACGATCAAAGAACCTTGATCTTGTGACGGAATAAACCCGGTCGGAACACGGTTAAATTGAAATGCGGTTAAGGTCATCAGGCCCGCATAAATCACTAACATAATCAGTCCCATGCGAATGGTTTTACCGACAAACCAGCCGTAGCGATTTGATAAGCCTTCCATACCACGGTTGAAACCATTGAAAAATGCTTTTACCGGTGAGCGGTACCATTTAACGGGTTTCTCTGGTTTATCCTGATCGTGTGACTTCATCAAAATGGCCGCGAGTGCTGGTGATAAGGTCAGTGATACAGCGACCGAGATCATGGTGGCTACAGCGATGGTAATACCAAAGGCTTGGTAAAACTCACCTGAAATGCCTTCAAGGAACAGGGTAGGCAGGAATACAGCAACCAAAACCAGCCCCATGGCAATTAATGCTGAACCTACTTCATCCATCGTTTTACGGGCTGACTCACGAGGCGACAGTCCATTACGCAGGTTCCGCTCCATATTTTCAACGATAACAATCGCATCATCCACCACGATACCAATCGCCAAAACCAGACCAAATAATGTCAGGTTGTTTAACGAGAAACCAATGGCTGACATCACCGCAAACGTACCAATAAGTGATACTGGAATAGCCACAATAGGGATAATCGCTGCACGCCAGGTTTGTAAGAAAACCAGAATAACAATGACCACCAAAAAGACGGCTTCATAAACGGTCATTTTTACTGCATCAACCGATTGTTCGATAAAGTCTGTCGGGTTGTAGGCAAACTCATAAGTCATGCCTGGTGGAAATTCAGCCGCGATATCTTCCATTTCGGCTTTGATCTGATTGGCTGTTTCAATCGCGTTGGTACCAGGACGTTGGAAAATAGGCAAAGCGACGGCTTGTTTTCCACCTAAATACCCTTTGGTGATGTAATCCTGAGCTGCTAGTTCTATTCGCGCCACATCACGTAGTCGAACAATACGACTATCATCACTGGCTTTAACAATGATTTCACCAAACTCTTCTGGTGTCGTTAATCGACCTTGTGTCTGGACGATGTACTCGTAATAGTTCTGATCGGGTTGTGGTGCACGGTTTAAGGTACCACTGGCGACCTGAACATTTTGATTACGGATAGCAGAGATAACATCACCCGCCGCGATATCATACGACTGCATTAAGTCAGGTTTTAACCAGAGACGCATCGCATAATCTGAGGCACCATAAACAGGGACTTCACCCACACCATCAATACGACGAATACGATCACGTATATTTAATACGCCATAGTTAGCGAGATAATTTTGATCGTAGGTGCCATCTGGTGAGGAGAGATTGATAACGATCATCAGATCAGGTGAGTTTTTCTTGGTAGTCACACCTAAAGCACGGACACTTTCTGGTAATTTGGCTTCAGCGATAGCGACACGGTTTTGAACTAATACTTGGGCTGTATCCAGATCCGTTCCCAGCTCAAAGGTAATGCTCAACGTCATTGAACCATCGGCAGAGGATTGTGAGTACATATAAAGCATGCCCTCAACCCCGTTGACTTCCTGCTCAATCGGTGTTGCCACCGTTTCAGCCACTGTCTCTGCTGTTGCACCAGGGTAGGTTGCTGATACTTGAATAGTCGGTGGGGCTACTTGTGGGTATTGCTCAATAGGCAAACTCAAATAGGCCATATAGCCAATAATGACAACGATAATGGAAAGTACCGAAGCAAAAATAGGCCTATCAATAAAGAATTTTGGAAAATTCACAGTCGCTTATTCCTTATCAGTTTTTGAGATGTTCGTTGTGTCTTCAGTGGCTTGCTTACCTAAAACATCGAGAGGCTTCCACTCAAGTTCGACAACATTAGGTGTCACTTCCTGACCACTGGCTCGAATACGTTGAATACCGTTCACAACGACTTTTTCATTACCGGTTAGGCCGGTGCTGACCACAATCAGATCGTTTTCAAGTAGATTGCCGACAGTGACATATTGACGTTTGATGGCATTATTCTCATCGCTGATATAGACGAATTTTTTATCCTGATCTGTATTGATGGCATTCTCGGGCACCAGTATGGCGTCGTAGTTAGCACGACCTAACAAGCGAGCACGCCCAAACAGACCTGGGTAAATAATGCCGTCATCGTTGTTCACTGTTGCGGTGGCCTGAATAGTACCGGTGGCGTTGTCGACCACATTGTCAACAAAGTGCATTTTGCCTTCGTGGTAGAACTTATCTTCGTCCATCAGTTTGATATAGATAGGGTTAGGACTGGAATCGCTGCTGGGGCGTTGCCCTGCACGGTCAAGACGCAGGTATTTCAGCAAGTCAGCTTGCGATCCTTCAAATCGGAAGTGAATAGGGTTGGTACTGACGATACGGGTCAAAATGGTCTGATTTTCTTCAATCATGTTGCCAATATCGACGTAGCTATCACTGATTTTACCGTCGATGGGCGAAGTGACTTCTGTGAAGCCTAATTGTAGTTTGGCATTATTCAATGAAGCTTCTGAAATTTGAAGTTCCTGGAAACGTCTGTCGACTTCTTCCTGAGAAATCGCATTGGATTCACGCAACAGATGGGCGCGATCCAATTCTTTTTTGGCGAGTTCATGCTGAGCCTGAATTTGTTTTAGCTCATAACGAAAAGGACGAGGGTCAATCACATACAGGACATCGCCTTTCTTAACTTGTTGACCATCCTTAAATTTCTTCTCGATGAGATAGCCGGTTACTCGTGCTCTTAAATTAACATTATTGATGGCTTCAAAACGGCCTGTAAACTCATCCCAATCCGTCAGTTTATGTTGAAGTGGAATTGCCACATCCACCTCAACAGGAGGGGGAGCAGCCTGTTCAGTAGGTTGATTCTCAGGCTCGGAACAAGCAACTAACATTAACGAAAAAGCAGATATGAGTGTTAAAGGAATGACTCGCATGGTAAACATCTCTTATAAAAAATTTAATTGGGTTACTGGCTAGTTAATCAGAGCAACATATACACGAAGCTGTGTAATTTACATCAAGTCTATGAGTCAAACATTAGCTCTACATTATGTCGTTTTTAATATTCACTTAATGTTAATAACCATAATGAGTGTGTAATTATTGGGAATCATGTATGTATATTTTACTGGTTGAAGACAATGACATCGTCGGTGATGGCATCAAACAGGGGCTGGAAACATTAGGCCACAGCACCGACTGGGTAAAAGACGCTCATACCGCCAATCAGGCTATTCAGCATGTGAACTATGATGTCGTGATACTTGATTTAACATTACCTGATTACGATGGCATGACATTACTGACCAAGTGGCGTCAAAATAAAATATTACTGCCTGTACTTATCCTGACTGCACGAGATGCTATCCCGGATAGAGTCACCGGTCTTTCTGCTGGTGCCGATGATTATCTAACCAAACCCTTCGACTTTGATGAGTTAGTGGCGCGATTACAATCCATCACACGCCGTATCGCTGGCCGGGCAGATAATGTGATTACTTTCGCGCATATTAGTTTCAATCCCACTAAAGGTGAAGTCAAAGCGAATGGTCTTCCCGTCAAGTTATCTAAAAGTGAACTGATTGTGCTTGAAGCCTTGATGCATCAACCAGGAAAAGTGGTGAACACGGAACAATTACAAGACAGACTCTATGGCTGGGCTGAGGGCGTGGCAAGTAACGCTGTCGCAGTACATATTCATAATTTGCGTAAAAAGCTGGGTACGGATCTCATTTGTACTGAACGCCGTTTAGGCTACTTTTTAGCCGTGGATAAACAATGAAAGGTAGCCTAAGAAATAAACTCCTACTGTCGGTATTTTTAGTCACCGGTATTTTATGTTTGGCTATCGGTCCATTCATGTACCACACCATTAAAAGCGATGTGAAACAGATTCTGGATGATCGCTTAGCCGCCTCAGCAAAAATGTTGTCTCATATTGTTCATCAATACGATGTAAAGAATGAAAAGCCATCCTCATCATTAACCAATGAACTGATTCAACAAATAGAAAAAAATAGAGAAAATACAGAGGTCATTGTCTGTAATGTCACTCGTATTGATGGCGAATTAATTATCAGCACTGAAGATGATAACCGTGATGTCTTAACCTCTGTCAAAGATGGCTACAGCTTCGTTCGGGATAATGGCACTATCTGGCGCGTATTCAAATTAACCGAGCACGGCATTTCAGTCACGACTGCCGAGAAGCTGGATAAACGTCGTCAACTCTTTAATATCGTCTTGATTGGGGTAGTGATTCCCTGGGTACTGGCTGTTTTGACGCTGATTATCTCTCTTTATTTTATTATTCAGCGCGTATTTAAACCCATGACACAGCTACAGGATCATTTTGATACCCACACGGGCAGCAGTTTGACACCCATCGAAATTGACGATGTGCCAAGTGAAGTCAAGGGGGTGATTGCCGGTTTTAATGCTTTGTTGGCTAGAGTCAAAGCCGTGCTGGAAAGTGAACGTCGCTTTACTGCAGATGCTGCTCATGAACTGCGTACACCGTTGGCAGGCATTACGACCCAACTACAAGTCGCCATGCTCAAACAAGGTGCGGAAGCGGACTGCAATCTGAAACAAGCCAACCTGGCGGTTAAACAGCTAACAGAACTGCTTGATCAATTATTAATGCTGGCAAGGCTCGATGCCGAGCAGATGGCAGCGATCACGGCAAGCAGCAGCGCTAGTGAAATCACTAGCAAAGCATTAACGCCGCTTCACTCTATGATCAAAGAAAGTCAGGTAGAAATTCATAAAATTATTCATAGCGATCAGGATTTATTTTTGCCACAAGAACTCGTCGCTGTTGCCATCAGAAATGTCATAAAAAATGCCATTCAGTTCTCGGTTCCAGAGCAGTCAGTGTCAATCCTGGTGACAGAACAAGATGATTTTGTGACCTGGAAGATAACGGATGAAGCAGGGGGCATTGATGCTGAGTTACTACCCAATGTGACTAATCGTTTCGTGCATGATAAGAAAAAAGGTAACTTTGGGCTGGGCTTGAGCATCACCAAAGCCATCGTCGATATTCTCAATGGTGAGTTAAATATTGCCAATACAAAAACCGGTTTACGCGTTGAAATCTCTTTACCACATTCCAGTCAAGGTTTAGGTCGTGATGACACGTTTACTTAATGTTGTGACATCCTTTATGTTGGTGGTCGCCTTGAGTGCTTGTACCTCTCAGGACTGGCGAACGGCCAGCCGTGAACCAGCAGGCATTGCAGCTGATCCAAATAAAGAAAAACAAGCCATTATCGAAGTCTATGCTGCCGATGCGTTTAGCTGGCGTGGCTGGTTCGCTGTGCATTCCTGGATAGCGGTAAAACCAGAAAATGCGGCAACATATACGGTCTACGAAGTGGTGGGCTGGCGAGTAAAACGTGGTTTACCTGCATTACGTGAGTTTCAAACCACTACACCAGACACCTATTGGTATGGTGCCAGACCCGAAAAAATCTTGTCTCTAAAAGGAGATAAAGCCGCCGAATTGATTCCTGAAATTAAAACCGCAGTAGCCAATTACCCCTGGGCAGATGAGTATTCTTTATTTCCTGGTCCGAATAGCAACACTTTTCCGGCCTGGGTAGGCTTACAAGTTAAAGAACTCGGACTAAAAATGCCATTTCGAGCCATTGGCAGTGGTTACGCAGACTAAGCTGTTTATCACTAAACAAACACACTATTCTTGTCGAAATTGTTTATCGTAGGCTTCCACAAAAGCATTATGCAGTATGGATAAGAAAGCTTGCCATGGACTGATATTCTCCTGATCCAAGCTACCACTGATTTGAATCTCGGCAGCAATTCTGTCCTTAGGTTGATTACGGAAAATTTGTCCCAATGCGGCCATAACTGATTCCCACACAACATTAATGAGTCCTTCATCACTGTCTTCACTAAGATCTAAGATGGTCACGTTATCTAAAATGGGCCGGGCATAGCCGTTCAACTGACCATCCTCAGCTTTAAGGGACATTAACAACTCACCCTGACCTGACTCCATATTAAAGTTGGCATAAGCTTCAGTCAGTTCATTGAGTTTGACGGCATCCACATTTTCTACTTTTAATTTAATATCAAAATTGCGAAATCTTCCAAGCGGATTCAGCTTTCCATCGATAGATAACTTAGCCGTTTCTAGCATGGTTCCTTTAAAAGATAATGTCGATTCTTTAGCATCATCACGATTGCTCAAACCGGTAAACTGGCCATTCAAATCGCTCAATACAAGGTGAACGGGCGGGTCAGACTGAAAGTTGTGAAAATGAAGCTGCCCTCGTTTTATAGCAAGACGTTCGATTCTAATCGGTAGCAGTTGTTGCAACATCTCTCGCCAATCGGTGCCAGCACCTGTTTGCACCTTGTCATCATTTGCATCCACAAAATGTACTTCAGGTTCGATAAGCTCTACATCAGCTACCACTTCACCACGGAATAGTACGGACCAGCTGATAGCAAGATCGATGCTATGCGACTCAAAGAAGGTGACGGGGATATCTCTATCTGTTTTGACGATCTTAATGCTGTTTAAGGTATAGGCACCACGCCAGAGTGCGATATCAACATCCTCAATATGCGCACTGTAGTCGCCCATATTGGCTAGTTTTTTATTGAGGTAGTTTTTGACTAATGTTGGTAGCGCCAGCTGGGCAGCCACGAGTAAAACAACAAGTGCAATAGCCAAGATAAGAATAGGCTGTGCTTTTCCATTCTGCTTATAAAAGCTCTGTGCGTATCCTGCGCATTTATTACCAACTCGACGATTTGGCATGACTCACTCCTTAATGACTATGCAGTGGGGGCTGAATTTAATTATTTGATAATTAAACGAACTTCACACCTGTTTCAAAATATAACAATTTTACGGTCTTGGCTGGGCTTTTCTGTCTCATCTCAACGCATAGTCGGTTAACAATCGTGGTAAATCATAGACGCGTTACAATCAAATTATGAATGCAGAGAAACCACTTTTTGTTTCATAACGTCGCTACAGAAAGAGATACACTTAAGATGTTTAGTGTCTTGCTGTGAATGAAGCTGGACAAAACCTTTATCATTCCTTAATCGTATTTATATCTTTAGAGTCAGGTAACAGAGCGAGAAAGTTATCATGAGCAATCGCTTTTGCTACGCCCTCTGGTAGTGCATCTAATACCGTATCAAACCCATGCATAATTTTACCGACATTATCAAAGCTGCCGACCACATCACTGCCAATCACAAACCGGGTCGGATACTGCTCAAGCAAACTCAACCACTTAGCTCGTGGCTGACCTTTTTCATCCAGTAAATAGGGTTCGATCATTGTCCATGACAAGTCTATGGTCAAATTCTCGTATTTATCCAAAAGCGTTTTTAACAGTGGCCGAATAAAATCGAGCTCTTCTTGATGTCGGTGCAACTCTTTACTGGTACCAGCATGTGCCCAGATGAATTTGACCTCGGGATTCTTGCCAAGAGCTTCTTCTAACTCCTCAAGATACAAGGGGTTGCGCTCACGTTGAGACGTGATATTGCTATGAACTAAGACGGGTAGATCATGTTCGGCAGCCAGCTTATAGACTTTCATCATGGCTTCACTATTGGCCCTTGGCGCACTGCCATGAATCAAAGCAGTGAGATCATCATGTCGTGTAAACACCTCACCGATACCTTGCCAGAATCCCGGGTTAAGCTCTAATGCCCGACGGATATGGTTCACCGCATTTTTATCATCTGGGTTAAAGCCAGATAAGAAAGGAATAAAGCGTTTCTGTTGTTCAGTACTTAGATTTTTTATCGCAGCGTGTAGCTCAAGATCAGTGCCGCTATACCAATAAATCGGGGCATCATCCCCCGCATAATAGCGTGGTTTTTTGGGTTCATTTTCATCCCATGTCTTGGCAACGGGAATCCCCATAATGACAGCCTGGCTTATATCACTCTCATCCATCACCTTCAGTAAGGCCGGCATGCCATCTGTTTCCTGAAAAAAATCGACGTAATGTAAATGTCCATCTATATAGTCACGTGCTGAGACAAGCTGACTTATCAGCAAGCACGAAAAAGCGAATCCTGTTTTTAACTTCATTGTTATTGTTCATTCTATTTTTATTATTAAAGGTATTCAGAGTGTCAATTCAACAAAGAGTTCACAAAGAGTCGCCATGACGTTGCTTATCCAATATGATTCTTGTTAACAGGTCATGATAATCTTAAAGCGCCATAACAAGAAATGGAGTATTTCGATAATGGAAACCACCATTAAGAATGCGTTGAATGTGACACTTAACATTGCCAGTTCTGGACAACCCACTATCGACGAGTTTGAGAAAATTGCAGAGCAGGGGGTTCAAGTCATCATCAATCTGGCAATGCCTGATTCTACGTCAGCTATTGAAAATGAAGGCAGTATCGTCACCAGTCTAGGTATGACGTATATCCACATACCTGTGCCATTTGACGCCCCCAGTCAGACTCATTTAGAGCAGTTTCTTAATATTATGAAAGCATTCTCAGCGCATAAAATCTGGGTTCACTGTGCCATGAACTACCGTGCATCAGCTTTCTTATATCTTTATCTTCGTATTGTTGAAGAGAAACCTGTTTTTGAAGCAAAACGTGCTTTATTAACTGAGTGGTTACCCAACGAAACATGGGCCACTTTTATCAAAGATTCAGAATCACAGTTATTGCCAGAGTGAAAAAAGCTCCGAACTAAAAGTCCGGAGCTGCTTGTTTATAAGTTTAAATCACTCAAACTTGGGTGGTCATCAGGTCTTCTACCTAATGCCCAATGAAATAAACGATCGGATTCTTTAAGCGGCAAATCATTAATGCAGGCAAAGCGACGTTGCATTAGACCTTGCTCATTAAATTCCCAGTTTTCGTTACCATACGAACGAAACCAGTTGCCACTATCATCATGCCATTCGTATGCAAATCGCACAGCTATGCGATTTTGTTCAAATGCCCACAGCTCTTTTATTAGACGGTAATCGAGTTCTCTTGCCCATTTCTTTTGCAAAAAGTCTTTGACTTGTTCGCGACCACGAGGAAATTCAGCACGGTTACGCCAGATAGTATCTTCGGTATACACCTGTGCCACACGATCCGGGTCACGGCTGTTCCAGGCATCTTCAGCCATACGCACTTTTTGTGTAGCCGAGGCTTCATCAAATGGCGGAAGAGGGGGCTTAATATCGGTTGTCATAGTGTTGTTCTCCAAAATAGATTTATAAATTAATGCCTGGCATGGATACATAGTTTGGTAAAGCTTCAAACCGTGTCAGCCACGCAGTGATGTTCTGATAGGGACTAAGATCGACCTGGCCTTCATGTGCTAAAGCCAGATAGGGATACATAGCGATATCTGCAAGACTCAGTCTGTCGACGATTAGCCATTGTTTATCAGCTAAGTGACGGTCAATGATATTCAGCAGTTTTGTCGTTGTATCTGTAGCGTGTTTAAGGTCGATAGGTCGCCCCATTTTATGATGCAGACGTAATCTTGCTGGGCCATTTTGTAGCTCATTGGCTGCTGTCGATAACCATGATGTGATATTAGCTAACTCAGCAGGATCATCCGACCAAAACCTGTCTTCACCGTATTTTTTAGCTAAATACACCAAAATAGCCTGGCTATCACGAATGACAAGACCTTGATCATCAATCACCGGTGCCTGACCAAATGGATTTAACTTCAAGAAGTCGTCACTTAACTGTTCAGATGTGCCTAAATCCAAATCATAGGTCTGATAATCCAAGCCTAAAAAAGCTAACATCAGCCGTACTTTATGGCAGTTACCCGATAATGCAATATTGTATAAAATCATTGTTTTGTCGCTCATGTAAAAGACAAATAAAATAGCTTTTTCAAACAATTACACGCTAATCATCAACTAAAAACTGTGCAAACTCATCCTGAGTATAACGAGGTGTAATGTACTTCGGACAGTTCCAGTCCACCGCGTCAATGGTGATGACAACGCCTCGCTCAACAGGTGCTCTGAAATCAGCGAGTTCAAGTTGTGCCATCAAGCCAGCGTATTCGGCTTTCTGAATCACCTCAGCATGACCCCAGATTTTAAGGCGGCGAGTTTGAGCATAATCCATCAAAAACAAACAGACTTTATTATTACCCTGAATATTGCCTACAGTGAGGTACTGTCGGTTACCACGAAAGTCAGCAAAACCAATCTGTTTATCACTCAGTACCTTGAGAAAACCTTTGGGTCCACCTCGATGCTGAATATACGGCCAGCCATCATCATTACTTGTGGCAATATAAACACTATCCCGTTGTTTGATGAATTGCTCTGTTCGCTTATCAATGCACACATCATCGGTATCTCCTTGCTCGAATACCTGATACGTTTGCCGGCTACCCATTTCAGACTGTAACTGTTTTACATTGTCTGTGAACGCGATTTTTGCAAATGCTCTGGCCATAACACCTCCTAAGAATAGTTGCCCGATCGGCAAAAGACCGGGCAATATCCGTTAAGCCGCCTGATTCAGTTCAACTTTCGGGAAGTCGATATCTACCCGACTAGCCTTACTCAGAATATTGGTTAATAAATTCATGCCCGTGTGGGTAATGACTTCAACAATATCGGCATCAGTGAAACCGGCATCACGCATTTCCTGCACTTCGGCATTCGTCACTTCGCCTGTGTGTTCAGCCAGAGTACGGGCAAACTTCACAGCAACAGCGGCTTTGGCATCCTGACTGTCGCCCTGGCGATTGGCATTGATTTCATCGGTATTTAAACCAGCTTTACGTCCAATAGCGGTGTGAGCTGATAAGCAATAGCCACATTCATTTTTCTGAGCCAGCGTCAGCGCAATTCGTTCACGTGTGACGGCGTCCAAAGAGCCATTGCCAGCAATATGATGAAAACCCAGGAACGCTTTTAAGGCATCCGGTGAGTTAGCAAAGACCCGAAGGAAGTTTGGCACAATGCCCAGTGATGATTGGATAGCAGCAAATAATTCAGCTTGTTCATTGTTGGCTATATCATCAGTGATGGTTTTGATTCTGCTCATGTTTGTTCTCCTGTTATCAGTAAATAATGCTGTTGTGTTTGCAGCGAGAACATTATTCGCTATTATCAGAAATATAATAATCAGCCAAATGATTAATTAACTATTGCATAAAGTGGAATAATGAATGGACCGACTACATTTAATGACTGTCTTCGTGGCCGTGGTTGAGAATGAAGGCTTTGCCAGTGCTGCACGTAAACTCAGACTTAGTCCTCCAGCCGTTAGTCGCGCCGTTTCAGAACTGGAAACACGTCTCGGTGTAAAGCTATTGCACAGGACAACCCGCCACCTGCAAATCACCGATGCAGGCCAGCGTTATTACAAAGATGCCAAGCAGATTGTCGCTCTATCTGAAGAAGCGGATGATGCCGTCAGAGGCAGAAATGCAACACCGAGAGGAATGGTCAGAATTACCGCCTCAGTATTATTCGGGCGGCTATATGTGATGGATGGCATTATCAGCTATTTAAAAAACTACCCTGAAATGCAGGTGGATGCTTTATTCGTTGATCGTGTCGTCAATATGCTAGAAGAGGGTGTCGATGTCGCAATTCGAATTGGTGAGTTACAGGACTCATCCTATAAAGCCATCAAAGTCGGGGCTATTCGTCGTGTGTTATGTGCGTCAACGGCATATCTGAAAGAATATGGCTATCCGAAAAAACCAGAAGATTTATCCAATCACAAAATCATTCTAGCCAGAGGACTCAGCCCCAGTAATGAGCTTAAGTTTATTGATAAAGGCAAAGCAAGCAGCGTCAGGGTTGACCCATTTTTAGCTGTCAGCGATAACTTCTCGGCAGAAAAAGCCGTATTAGCCGATATGGGCATATCACGTTTCCTGTCTTATCAGGTGGCAGAGAGCCTGGAGAGTGGGGCATTAAAAATCATTTTGAGTGATTACGAGCATCCACCCGTGCCAGTGCATGTGGTGCATAGAGAGGGTCGCTATTCTTCAGCCAGAACAAAATCCATGATTGACTGGATGGTAGAGCACCTACGTTCACAAACATCATTGAACTAAAACAAAAGGAGGCAGTGACTCTTCGTCACTCACCTCCTGATGCCGGATGAATATTAGTGACTGTTAAAAACAAATCTATCCACGGCTATTTTTCCTGGGCCCCACAATATCAAAGCAAACAGCAATCCACCCCAGATAACATGTAGTAATAACGCTGCCGCTGGCATGTCAGCGAGGCTAAAAACCGCCACAATATTAAAGATAAATAAGCCGGTAGCGGCGACCGGGGTGATTAAGCCCATTAGCAGCAACACGGGTAAAGCAATCTCTGCGGCCGTGCCAAGATAAGCCGCAATATCATGTCTTAAAAAAGGCACCATATATTCATATTCAAATAAAAACAGGGTCGATTCCCAGTCTTTTAATTTGTTAAAACCAGCAAAGAAAAAGACAGAGAACAAGTAAAACCTGACGCCCAGTAACGTTAAAGATTCAAGTACCGAACGTGCTTTTGTCAGATGTCCCAGATATGGGACGTGTAAATTAAGATAAGTCATCGTACTTCTCCTGATAGAAACCAGTGACAAGTCCTTCACTGGTGGATTGTTGTAACCACGTTTCAAAATCAAATTGAGGATTAACCTGGTCCAGTGCATCAGATATACCGTGACCAGAAAGCGTCAGCTTGATCCAATCAAGCTCTGTCTCATCCAGTTCACGAACATTGGCTTTCCAATGTGGCCGCCAAACCAGAGCATGTTGACCTGCACCATCTGTGAGTTTGATTTTTGCCTGCTGAAGAAAAGATTGGCGTTGATTTTCATCTCGGGAGTGATGTGTCAGCCAGATATCCACAACAGGATAGCTGGATTCAAGTAGCGTCACTCCAGCACAATATTGAAGTTTAAGACTTGCCAATTCCGTCTCTGTGGCAAGCTCAAATCCCATGATATTCTCTATATCAGTGGCTCGTTCAGCATGATGGCAAAGCCAATCCAGCCGGGCACAATCAGCAATAAAAGGATAATCACCCAGGCTAGCTTGCTGCTCTAACCAGTCAGGAAATGTTTTGCCCCATACACCCCAGTCACCTTCCTCTAATATTTCATGCTGGATAAACTCTTTAATCAGCGAGTTAAAGACATCCTCACCAAGTAATAGCACGACGGTTGGGTAAGTAATGGCTAAGGCTCTGTTAGCATTCATTAGCAGATTATTTCTGTAAATAGACAGTACCTCAGAGCCAAAAGATGACTCACCCTGATGCCAAAGGGCCTGTAATAGGTCTGACTGATAATTAGCCATGACCAGACACCTGATTGGCATAATCTTTAGCCATGGTGGCTTGAGTGGTGAGCTCAGACCAGTCAGGCAACTTGGTATCCCATTCAATTAAGGTGGGCACCTTACCAAAACGTTTGATGGCTGCTGAAAATGCTCTCCAACATTCATCACTCACTGGTCCACTATGATCATCAATCCACATCTCAGCTGAGGGCTCAGCTATTCCGGCTAAATGGATTTCACCGACAATGCCAGTATCTAACTCAGATATGAATTCCAAAGCGGCCTCTGAAGGTGACGGGGACTGCTGATTGACAGCGTTTACTTGAATGTTATGAACATCCAGCAACATCGCACAGCCGGTTGATTGACAAAGTAAATTGAAAAACTCTGCTTCGGGTATGATAGAGCCTGAGATGGGTAAATATGATGAAATATTTTCAATCAATAGTTGCTGACCAAAAATATCCTGCACGCGTCGAATGTTACGACACATGACATTCAACGTTTCTTTATCAAACCGGATCGGAAGCAAATCACCAGCATGAACGGTATGGCCAGCCTCATTCGACCAGCTAAAACAAGCGTGATCAGATACTAAAAAGGGTGAATAACGTTCAATCAACCGCCGCATCTTTAGGATATGGGCAAGTGGTGGGGGAGTTAAAGACCCGAAACCGAGCGAAGTCCCATGAAAGCTTAGCTTATAATTCTCAGCAATCATCTCCAGGATGGCATGTGACACACCACCATCAGCAAAAAAATTCTCAGTATGCACTTCAACGAAATCTACGGAGGCTGATTGCAAAGCCGCTTCATAATGTTTGGAACGAAGCCCCACACCCACTTGCATGATCTCAGCCTCCATAGGTTCGCACATGGTCATTAGTTAGTGAGAAGCTTTTTCGCTTCATCTTTGGATAAGCCACCAAGGTCAGTACACGTACCGGCGGGTACTAATTTCCACTCCCCGGATCATTATCCTTTTTAGACTGAGCTGCACATGAATGCGTACCCGCCTGATTGGCACAATCGTTTTGACCTGCTTTCGCTACGCCGTAGCATTTCTCTTTACTGGCAGCATAAGCATTAATCGGGGCTGTCACGCCAAGGGAAACAGTCGCAGCAATGGCGGCTGCAATAATTGCGTTATTTTTCATATCATCATTCCTTATATATAAGTATTAAGCTTCGATAGTGTGGTTAATCCACGTATGTACGTTTTCAACCGGCTGTGAACCCACGAGTGAATCAACCTCTTGGCCGTTTTTAAGCATGACCAGTGTTGGCACAGACCGCACACGAAAGGTCTCACGCACGTCGGGCATATCATCCACATCGACTTCAGCCACGCTGATATCACTACGTTATGCCGAGACTGACTCAATAATCGGTGTATAGATTTGGCAAGGGTTGCACCATGAGGCTGAGATTTTCAGTAATAAATATTCATGACGTTGTTTCTCAGCATCTAGCGCTTCATGTGATCTGATTCGTTGCATTTTTACACTCCTTAATAAAAAGCCCTGACTCAGCCAATTGAGTTAAGCCAGGGCTTATGCACTAGAACGTTTCAAGTGTTTTATCACTGAAGGTTTTGATAGTCGGCCAGGTGTCATTGGCGTTAGTGATGTAGCCTGGAATATCTTCAACCCAGATTTTTTGTACATCTTTGTTCAGGTTCAGATAAAGCTTGCCATCCACCACTCGCCAAGCCATTGGGTCGGTATCAAACTTTCTACCTTTGGTGACACCGAAGGCACAAAAGCCACCATACTGAGGGGCATATTTGCTTGGCTCGGCACGGAATAAATCACGATTCTGTTCACTGCTAAAGTGATAGATCGCATTTTTATATGTCGCTGTATATTCACTCGTGCCTTTAGTCGGTGCTGATTGAGTGAAATAAGCCACCGGGTCATAACCTTGAATAGCCAGGTCATTGGCATTGGCATTCATATCAATATCAGCTGCGAATGTCGCTGCTGAGAGGCTAAGAGCAACCGCTGCTGAGGTACTTAATAAAATGTGTTTTAACATTGTTAACATCTCCATATAGGTGTTTGTATTAATTACAGTTTTGATTCTTTAAACATTAAGTCACTGACGATTTTCGAATCAGTGGAGACATTATTTCTCATTCGGTTTTATAAAATAATAGGTCGAATGATTAAAAAACTATTACGCAAAATGAAACAATCAGGCAATGCACTCACTCAGTCACTACAGGCGACATTGGCAGTCATATTGTCTACGAAAACAAACCACGTTGATTTATAGATAACGATGAATAGTGATACTTTATGTAAATAGTCATAATTCGAAACAAAGATAAAACGTTTCTCACGTCACTCTGTATCAACCGGACTTATTGATAAACATGTCATTCAAAAGTAAACAACAACGATCTTTATTCAGCACAAAAAAGCAGAGAAGGGGTAAATGGCGTTGGCTATTGTTATTACTTTTGATATCTATTTGTGTCGCCGTCTATCACGTTTATAAGCCATTGCCTCCGGGCGTTGATTTCTCAGGCCCTCAACGAATGACGAGTGACGTGCAGTTTCTGGCAGACAGAACCTTTACTGTAAGAGGTGAACGTCAAACACAGCAGCAGATTTTCGATGAAGTGTTCGAGATGATTGCCAATGCTTGCCACCTGGTGCTGGTTGATATGTTTTTGTTTAACGACTATCAAGGCAAAAGTTCGGAACAACATCGGGCACTGTCAGATGAACTCACCCAAGCCTTAATTACACAAAAACAGCGTTATCCTGACCTGGAAATACAGCTTATTTCTGATCCCCTTAATAGTCTTTATGGCGGACTGCCTTCAAAACATTTCACTCAACTTAAAGCGGCTGGCATACCTGTCACACAAACAAAGCTGACCAAACTACGTGATAGCAACCCGACTTATTCTGGTTTTTGGCGTTTATTTGTTCAGCCATTTGGCAATAGCGAAAGTGGCTGGCTTCCGAATCCTTTTGGTGAAGGAGAAGTTTCCGCAAGAAGTTATCTCAACCTAATGAATTTCAAAGCGAATCATCGCAAACTGATCGTTGCAGATAATGGAGAAGAATTAACCGCATTAGTCACCTCAGCTAATCCACACGATGGCAGCAGCGCTCACGACAATGTCGCCTTACGTTTTAATGGCCTGGCTGCATGGGATTTACTGGAGAGTGAAAAAGCGGTGCTGGCAATGTCGGGCAAGGCTTTGCCTAAAGTGAAACTAGAGCAACCTTCTGATATTACAGAAACGAATCTTACCGTTCAGGTCGTCACTGAACAGGCCGTAGAAAAAGCCGCGTTAGCCATGATTAACCAAGCAAAACCTAACGATAAACTGGATATGGCGATGTTCTACCTATCTGATCGTGAGATTATCGACGCTCTCAAATCAGCACAAAAACGAGGCGTAACATTAAGAGTGTTACTGGACCCGAACAAAGACGCGTTCGGCAGAGAAAAGAATGGCATACCCAATCGTCCGGTCGCTTATGAATTAACACAAGCCGGAATCACCGTTCGCTGGTGCGATACCCACGGCGAACAATGTCATGCTAAATGGCTGATGCATCGCGGAGCAGACAAAACAACTATGCTGCTTGGTTCAACCAACTTCACCCGACGTAATCTGCATAACCTCAACCTTGAAACAAGTGTCGTTCTAACCGGCCCAGCCAACGCAGTAGCTTTTCGACTAGGCCAAAGCTGGTTTGATGAATCCTGGTACAACCTCTATGGCCGACATTACAGTGTCGACTATGAAAACTATGCGGATGAAAGACTTTGGCCCAGATTGTTATATCGGGCAATGGAAGCTACTGGGTTAAGTACGTTTTAGCTAAATGCAAAGAAGGGATAATTTAAAGGTGGGGTATGCCCATATCCAGAGTGCCACACCCAAGCTGGGCATGACACTCTGGTAGGCAATGATTTACTGAGCTTGCGGTTCTTCTAGATAACGGAAGAAATCAGAGTCAGCTTTGAGCATGAGCGTACTGTTCTGACCTAAAGCTCGGTAGCTTTCCAGCGTACGGAAGAAAGAATAGAACTCAGCGTCGGCACCGAAGGCATCACCATAGATTTGGGTTGCTTTGGCATCGGCTTCACCGCGAATTTTCTCGGCGTCACGTGCTGCTTCAGAGCGAATACGACGAAGATCGCGTTCCATATTACCAAGGATTTCCTGGCTACGGCCACGACCTTCAGAACGGAAACGTTCAGCAATAGACTGACGTTCTGCAATCATGCGACTTTCTACCTGACGACGAACAGATTCAATGTAATTAACCCGTTTAATACGTACATCATCTAGCTCAATACCGAGGGCTGGCATAGAGTCACGAGCTCGTTTGAGAATACCAGCTTCTAGCAGTTCACGACCTAGTTTAGGTTGTTTTTCCAGGTTGACGTCACTGCGTTCTGCCAAGGCCGGATCATCCAGCTCTTCAACATTGACCTCCCAGTCTTTCGAACGAACAATCTCTTCCAACTCAGTAGAGGAGACCATGTCTCTGACCACAGAGTCGATAATGTCGTCGAGACGGGTGCGTGCACCGGCTTCATCACGAACACTAGTCAAAAAGAGTAGGGGATCAGTAATTCTCCAGCGAGCAGTGGTATCGACAAGAATAAACTCACGACCCAACGTTGGAATCTGTGTGACATCTCCATCCCAGACCAAAAGGCGTTTGTCGAAGTAACGTACATTCTGCCAAGGCAGTTTGAACTTAAGACCGGGCTCATTAATGACGTCACCAATCGGTTCACCGAACTGGACCACAATGGCTTGTTCGGCTTCATCTACAGTGTAAAGCGTGAGGTTACCAATGATGATGACCAAGACGGCGACTAAAGCGAGTAAAGACGTTTTCATTTGTCACCTCCAGTGGCGTTACGGTTGACGTCGAGTAATGGGAGGGGAGACATCTGGCCATCTTGAACAACCAAAATTTGCCCGATATCTGGCAACATTTCATTTAAGGTTTCCAGATACAGACGTGAGCGTGTCACGACCGGCGCTTGTTGATATTCATGCAGAACAGCGCTAAAACGGGCGCTTTCACCCACGGCACGGTTTACTCGTTCTGTGGCGTAACCTTCAGCTTCTGCGACAGTACGAAGGGCAGCACCTTCCGCATTTGGGATTTCCTGATTCACTCGTTTTTGAGCTTCATTAATCATTCGCTCACGTTCTTGGCGAGCTTCATTCACTTCATTAAAAGCAGGTTGAACGGCACGAGGTGGCACCACATCCTGCATTTCAACGGTGCTGATACGAATTCCTGCATCATATTGGTCGAGTATTTCCTGAATCTCATCACCCGCTTTTTGTTGAATCTCCACCCGGCCAATAGTCAGTACTTCAGAACCGAGCATATTACCGACGATACGACGCATCACTGACTCAGAAATATCGCGAAGGGTACGTGTCGGTTCACGCATTTGGTATAGAAACTTAATAGGGTCTTCAATGCGATATTGAACCACCCATTCAACATCGATCATGTTCAGATCACCGGTGAGCATTAACGACTCATCTTCAAATTGTGCGGCACTGTATGTTGAACGCTCGCCTTGACGGGTTTTCAATGTGCTAAAACCAAACTCTTGTTTTAATACACGTTCGGTAGCAACCAGCTGTATCTTGTCAATGCCAAAAGGAATTTTGAAATGAAGACCAGGATCAGTAATACCCGTAACGGAACCGAAGCGTTTTACCACAGCGCGTTGCTCTGGTTGCACCGTGTAAAAAGATGTCATGGCGCCCCAGACAAGCAAAACAACCAGAATAATGGCAATAACACCACCACCAAAATTGCCACGTGACCGGCCACGGGCGCGACCACCGCCAGTCAACTTTTTCATTAATTCAAACAGGTCTGGCGGGCCATCAGGCTCTCGACCATTACCTTTTACGGATTGGATCATTTTTCTCTCTCCTTTGTATACGAGAGGCCAGTCTACTATTAAGGAGCGGCTATGTACGGAAACTGGTCAAAATCATCTATGACATCTATTACTATGAGGCCATTAAAGTTTTGTTGATCGATTTTTGATACAAAAACGTGTAACTTTCTTATTCAAAAACAATATGTTATGAGTTTGACGCTGATGGATTCGTATTCTGTATAAGAAATAATCTATGTATACATTGGTGAGCGGTTAAGATTATTGACTCATAACATTCATTTTTAGCGGTATCTGTCATTAAAAAACTGACTATCAGACCAGAAGCGAATTAAACAATAAGTAGAAAGGTTAATTTCTCATTTTGATGTGACAGATACTAAGAACTAGTAGATAAGAAACAACTTCATGAATGTATAGAAATGAAATCAGCTTTATTCAAAAAGAATAACTTTGCTAATTTAACAATCAAGATGAACATAAAGATTAAGTAAGCATAACTGAGTACAGATTTACGAAATCATAATTGTCAGATTGATAAGTCAACAAGCTGGAAAAAAGTATACATAACTGAATTTTGAATTTAAAAATCTGCAGGGTGATTACCCGAAATAAAAGTCAGATTTTAAATTTTGAATACCTACAAAACGACACAAAAAACATCCTCAATGACAACGGTCAATTTGTCATAAGCCATATTATAAGAACATCCCAAAGCATAATCTGAGCATCTTAAAAGTCGAGGCATTTGGCTCTCATTTTTACATCTATATAAGTTCGCATAATATATATTATGTTAAATAGAATATCTAAGAACAGTGTGAGTAATAGATGTGAGTATTTACATGCTCTTATTAAAATTAGCCTCTTCTGGCAGTTGATAAACAGATATTTAAGATGAAAAAGACATTTAGACAGGCTCGATATGCTGCCAGAATGACAAAGAAACAAGTCGCAGAATATTTGGAATTATCACCAAGAACCGTGGCCCGTTATGAGCAAACAAACTGTGCCCCTAAAGTGATTATTGAGTGTCTTTTATTGCTTGGTGGCAAGATGCCAACAATTGGAAGACGTCATTGTTTTGAAGGATGGTCTTTTGGAAATGGTTTTCTTTGGTCACCATCCGGGGAGAAATTTACCAGTAGTGAAATTCTGGCTTTGCATATCAATCAGCAGTTAGTGGATGAACTATATCGAGAGAATATGATACTCAGAAAAACAAAGAAGAAATGATGACTATAAAAAAAGGAGCATTTAATGAGTATAAACGCCCCTTCTCTTTGTACGTTCAAAATTTAAAATCTGACATTTATTTCGGGTAATCACCCTGCAGATTTTAAAATTTGAAAAATACTGTTTTTAACGATGAGCGACCTTAACAGTCGTGTTTTGCCAGACTTTTTGAACTTGTCGTCTGATTTGTTCAAAGTGAGCGTGTTGTTCAGGCTGTTTGTGTAACTCAAGTATGATGGTGATGCCATCAATCAGATAATCAGCCGCATTCATTAATAAACTGGCTAAACGATTGGTGTCTTCTGCACGTGTGGCAATACCAACGATAACTTGATGATCGTCCATTTCCAAGTCTTGTTCGACAGAATGAATTCGGCAATGTACCGTTTCGCTCAAAAACGCATATTCAGTTCGGTATTCGCTCATCAAACCAGCCATTTCAGCTTTGATGGCAGTGCTGACATCACCGCGGTTAATTTCATCAGCACTGTTAATCATGCGTTCCAAATCATTCATTTCAAGTTCTGTCAGGGCATGGACCTCAAGCTGTTTTAGATAAAAACGTGTCAGTACTTCCCTTCTTTGATCGGTGTCGCCATCTGTCATGGCTTCGAGAAAGTCTTCATGACGATAAAACGCTGCCAGATTAAATAAGGTTTCCAGCAAACAGCGTGACATGATTTCTGTTTCGTGGATCATGCCTCGTTCAGCCATTAGCAGAACGGACTGAAAGTGAGACAACATACGTTGGAAATAGAGACTTAAATAAACTTCGCTTTTATCATCAGGACGAATACGGCAGTGATTTAAAATTGATTGACCCAGCTGACTTAAATCTTCACAAACAAGGTATTGCGGGGTTTGGTGCATTTCTACACTGAGCGTGCCAGTTCTTGATTGCTCTGATAAAAACCCTGCATCCTTAAAACTTGTTTGCTCTGACATAAATTACCTCGTTGATTGCTTACTGACTCCCTATCTTACGCTTACCTGCTTTGCTTACAAACCCTGATCTGTTTTTGACTCATGATTTCATTTCTGTATAACTGGAGTGGATAGAAATAAACATAAGGAGCTAATTATGGGCTGGCGTGAAGATGGTACTGAAAAAACCTATACAGATGAAGAAGTTGAAGCGCGTTTAAAAGAAGAGCTTCCACATTGGTATTTAGAGAACGGTTGGATTCGTCGCAAATATAAAACCAGTGGTTGGAAAAGTACTTTAATGGTAGTGAATACCATTGGTCATTTAGCTGAGGCGGGTTTTCACCATCCGGATTTAACGGTGTCTTATGCCTTTGTTATCGTCAAGCTGACTAATCATGCGGCAAAAGGTATTACCGATAAAGATTTTGAGTTAGCGAAAAAATTTGAAGAAGTGGTGATGTGGCAGCCTGGACTTGATGATGGCGCCTTAGTGGGCACACCTGATGATGCTCGCTTTAAATACATTAAATATGACTAATGGAAAGTTAGATGGATATTGATGAATCGCTGAATGTCTTTGGTGAGAAGTTAGAAAGCTGCAGTGAAGATCCTCTCACAGGTTTCTACCGTGATGGTTGTTGTAATACGAGTGATGCAGACTACGGTCAGCACACAGTCTGCGTTCAAGTCAGTCAGGCATTTCTGGAATATTCACGTTTTCGTGGTAATGATTTAACCACACCGGTGAAAGAGTTTGGTTTTCCTGGTTTGAAACCAGGTGATCGTTGGTGTTTATGTGCTCAGCGCTGGTTGGAAGCATATGAGCATGATATGGCGCCTAAAATTTACCTGGCTGCCACACATCAGCGTGCCATTGAAGTGGTTCCTATGGAAGTGTTAAAAGAATATGCAGCTGATCTGAATTAGTGGTTATCAAACACGTCTGGCAAAAAAGTTTCCACATCTTCAATATTCTGACTGATTGGCATTGGCGGTAAACTCCGCATAAACACTTTGCCATAGGGTTTACTCAGAAAACGTGGATCACATAATACCAACACACCAGAGTCATGGGTATCACGAATCAAACGGCCAATTCCCTGTTTCAGCTGAATAACTGCAGCAGGGATTTGGATCGTTCGAAAGGGATTACCGCCCCGCTCTTTTAAATCATTAATGCGTGCTTCCAGCACCGGATCGCCAGGTGAAGCAAAAGGAATTTTATCAATCAACACGCAGGATAAAGCTTCTCCCCTAACGTCTACCCCTTCCCAGAAACTATTGGTACCTAGCAAAATGGCATTGCCATGACTGCGAAACTCTTCGAGCAGTTGCGTTTTAGCACCAGAACCTTGAACCAGCACGGGATAATCAGATTCTTTTAAGGCTTCAGCGACTTCATGCATCGCTTTATAACTGGTGAATAATAAGAAGATTCGCCCCTGGCTGTGCTCAATGACTGATTTTGCGACTTCTGCCACATGACTATTGTAATTCGGGTTGGATGGCTCGACCGGGATTGAGGGCATATAAAGTAAACTTTGTTTGCCGTAATCAAATGGACTTTGCCAACTGGCTGTCACTGGATCTTCCAAACCTAACTGGTGAGTAAAGTTATTAAACTTGCCTGCTACCGTGAGTGTGGCTGAAGTGAAGACCCAAGCCTGTGGTTTATCTTTTATCCAGGCTTGGAAATACTGGCTGACTTCTTGTTGCGTGGCATGCAAAATAAAACTCGAACTACGGTTGTCCAGCCATAAAACTAAGTCTGTTTGTTCGTTTTGCTGAAATATGGACAAACGTTCAATCAAATCCTGACAGCGTTGGTGACATTGTTCTAAGCCTCTGCCCCGCTCGGAAGCTGCATCGAGTTGAATTTCTAATTTCTCTAATGATTCCAGTAAGGTATCGAGCTTTTCTATAATATCTTGTGACTTTTCTAACACGGGTTGCCAGGGAACGCGTTGCTCATGTTCACCCAAGGATAGATTAAATTGATGTAAGCGATTATCTAATTGTTCTGCCGCAGTGCGGATATCGTTCATATCCGTTGCTTCAGCTTCCATTTCACGGATACTGTCTCGGCTTAACTCCTGGATTTGATGACTGCTGACCCGATGGCCGAGAAATTGACTGGCAATGGCAGGAAGTTGATGAGCTTCATCAATGATATACGCATCGGCATCAGGCAAAACCTCACCCTGACCAGATGATTTTAGTGCCATATCTGACATTAATAAATGATGATTCACCACGACAATGTCGGCTTCCTGTGCTTTACGTCTCGCTTCAACAATAAAGCATTCATCGTATTGGGGACATTGCTGCCCAAGACAATTATCAACCGTTGACGTCACTTTGGGCCACAACGGCGAGTTTTCTTCTAATAAATCCGTTTCACTTAAATCACCTGTGGTTGTTTTACCGCTCCACTCACGCAAGGTTTGCAAGGTGTGTTGATGGTATTGCTGACCGGGTTCAGATTCAGCCAGTTCCAGACGGTGATGACAGAGATAATTACTTCGGCCTTTCAATAAGGCCGTTTTTAATGGCACAGAAAGTACTTCACGAAGTTTCGGTAAGTCTTTGTTAAATAATTGATCTTGTAAGTTTTTTGTGCCCGTTGAGATAAACACTTTCTGCCCTGAAAGCATGGCTGGTGCAAGGTAGGCAAAGGTCTTACCTGTACCCGTGCCGGCTTCAGCGATGAGAATATCGCCATGCGTTAGCGCTTCACCGACCTGCCGTGCCATCTCCAATTGCTGGGTTCTACTGGTGTAACCTGAAATGTGTTTGGATAATAAACCATTGTCTGCAAATAGTTCATCAATGCGTTCGATCATACTATCCCTATTCGTTGATTTATCATCCACACCAGACAGATACCCACGATAAAAAAGCCAAGTCCACATGCATAAGCAATGCTTTTGTGACGGTTGATCAAGTTCGCTTCTGATTCAGTAGATAAAATAAATGGCTGGTCTTTCTGTGTTGATGCTTTCAGTATACTCAGTGGTTTTTCATGTGCTATGGCACCGACTTTTGCTTTCGCTTGCTGGTAAGCATCTTGTCTTGCTTGCTCCCACTCTTGCTGACTAAGCTGACCATCACGGTTGGTATCATAACGATGTAAAAGATCATTAGGATCCTGTTTCCAATCTTTTAAGGTGGCGGTCATCATATTTTTTAAACTTGTGTCTTCAACACTGGCAACGGTTTGAAAATCACCCAGCGCATAAAGATAATCCCCTTCCAGAATGGTCCATTCGGTATAACGACGTGCAGGAAAAGTATCTCGTTTGTACCAGCGATTTTTACGTTTTGTAATGACATTGGCATCATCCGGATCAATTACACACTGATCCGAAGTATCATCTAACAAGAAAATATCATCACTGCTATGTTTTTTAATGACTTTCCAGCGCGACTTGATGCGCCCTTTCCCTTCATATTCAGTGATTTGTTCTTCAATCGTATAACGAAACCAGACACATCTTGTACCTGATACCGGCGAAATAATCGGTGGGCCATCCATTAATTTAGTGGCACCAATCAGTTCTACATATCCCTGTGGTGCGGAGCGGATTTTAGCCGTTGGTACATTTTCAATCAGTCTGGCATATTTATAGTGTTTGACCATCTGATAAAACACGACGATCACTATCGCCGATAAGACGCCCGTTGCAATATAAAACTCAGTAACAGTGAGCTTATTTATCTCAATAGAAAGTGAAGCCAACCAGTCCTGCATCTAGCGTTCAAACAAGCTCTTGATATCGAGATCAACAAGTTCTTCGGATGTAAATTCAAGCAAGGTAAACGATTTAAAGCCAAAAAAGCGTGCCAGGATAACATCGGGAAATTGCTCGATACGGACGTTATTGATATTGACGCTTTCATTATAAAATTCACGTCGGTCTGCAATAGTATTTTCTAACCCCGTAATCCGAGCCTGTAAATGCTGGAATGATTGATCTGCTTTCAACTCCGGATAGGCTTCAGCTACAGCGAATAAGCTGCCTAATCCCATTCTCAATGCGCCTTCGGCAGAACCTAACGCTGAAATATCACCGTTTTGTTGAGCAGTGGCAACGGATGCGCGCGCCTGCATGACTTTTTCCAGGGTGTCCTGTTCGTACTGCATATATTGCCGACAGGTTTCGACCAGCTTGGGCAGTTCATCGTGGCGTTGTTTGAGTAATACATCAATGTTTGACCAGGCTTTACTGACATTGTGTTTGAGACTGACCAGATTGTTATAGATGATGATGAGGTAAACAACTAAAACAACAACGACAGCCCAAAATATAAATCCCGTAATAGTCATCCATTTACCCTCAAATGATTAGTCGTCTTGGTTTTCCCATACGTCGGTTTCTAGACCGTTTTCGCGGGTCCATACCCGTTCACCAATAATCTTGAATTGTGCGATAGACATGGCACCGCGCTTTTTTCGGTTACTGTCTTTTTTATTATCTAATGCATCCGCAATAGCTTCACGGCTTGCTTCATAGATTTCATCGACGTCGTAGTGCTCATCAAACAGCACTAATACAGCCAGATCCCAATCCTGTTCAGGATTTAATTGTCCAATTCTGGGACTGGCTTTACTACTATCAAAAATGGCTCGGCCTTTGATAATAATACGTTTATCCTGCCGATGCCCTTCCTTGCCGGTCGCATCAATCGGACTGTTGGGGTCATTAATCAGTGAAAGGTTGAGCGCTCTTGCTGCATCAAAGCGGGCAATCTCGCCAGTAATCGGTAAGGTGCTCCCAGTAGCTTCACGGTATTTCGCCGCAAGCTGTCGGGTTTCATGCATTAATTTATCAATGGAATAGAGGTCCATATCTACCTTGAATGTTTCTTCATTTGCCACCGATTATACATGGCAAAAAAAACGGTCTGTCCAGTTTAAAAGACAGACCGTTTAAAACTTGAGGCTGTGAATATCTCCTCTTATACAGAGACCACAGCTAACTCATTGAGTTTCCAGTTTTTATTTTTTAGCATCAAGTTCTTTTTGGTAATATTTGTGAACCAATTTATCTTGATTTTCCAATAAATAATCGATGCTTGGCTCGTTATTCATGGCTTTTTCGATAGCACGGCGAGTGGCTTCGCGGTGAATGTTGAATAAAGCTTCGTGATCTAAGTCTTCTACAGTCACGATGCTTGGGTTCAACCATACAGAAACGATGATACCTAAATCATTCGCTTTTTCTTTTGGAATAGTACCGTTACGAACAGCATCTAATACGCCGTTAGCGATAGCGCCTTGAACTGTACCCATCAGAATGTTGGTGTAAGCTGTTTTCTTAACAGTGACTTTACTGACCATTAATGTGGCAGGTTTAACTTGCATGTCAGTGTTCATCAGCGCTAATACGCGTGAGTGACCTTGTACTTGGTCGCCCATCAGGTTAGCGAATGCGGTACCAAATGGACCGTCTAATTCACCGATAACGACTTCTGGCTCAGCCGCTGTAAAAGCAGGACCACCGCCAACCAGTGCTTCACCTGTACGCATGACAATTCTATCGCTCATAGGATAATTCTCCTGTTTATTGCTAAAAGATGGGCCAATTATCCCGGTCTGCGGCCAAGCTCGCAACCTTGATTCGCTTTATCGTCTTGTTCAACAAGGTTAAACTAGTCTTTTTTTGTTGAATTCAATCATGGCTGAAATAGCAACTCCCTACGAACGTATCGGTGGCGAAGCCGGTGTCAGACATCTATGCAAAACTTTTTATGAGGTGATGTGTGAGACGCCTCAAACACAACATATTCGTGATTACCATCCAAAAGACATCAGTATCAGTGAAGAAAAATTATATTTGTTTCTGACTGGCTGGTTGGGTGGCCCGCCTTTATATACTGATAAATACGGTCATCCAAGACTGAGAGCTCGACACTTGCCCTTCTCTATTGGTATCGAAGAACGTGATCAATGGCTTTATTGTATGGCTCAGGCATTAAAATCGATGGATTTAGATCCCTTATTTTCAGAACAGCTGATGGCGTCGTTTGTACAGACAGCCGATTTTATGCGTAATCGTCCAGAGACTGAATAATGAATATTGGCGCGCTAATCATTGGTGATGAAATTCTGAGTGGTAAACGCCAGGATAAGCATTTCGCTCACTTACAATCCGTTCTGGCCAAACGTGATTTGGAATTAAGTTGGACGCTAATTGTTGGTGACGATCCACAGCAATTGGAACGCGCCTTACGCTTTTCAATGAGCAGTCCTGATCTGGTGTTCAGCTTCGGAGGTATTGGTGCCACTCCGGATGATAGAACCCGCCAGACGGCTGCTTTAGTGAAAGGCGTTGAGATCAAACCTCACCCTGATGCAGTCAAAGCAATTGAAGATCAGTTTGGTAAAGATGCCTATCCTAATCGTATTTTGATGGGCCACTTACCTGAAGGTAGCCGCATTATTCCCAATACTATTAATCGCGTGCCGGGTTTTAGTCTGGATAACCATCACTTTATGCCGGGCTTCCCTGAAATGTCCTGGCCCATGCTGGAATGGATTTTAGATACCCATTACCCACACTTACAGGGCTTGCGTCCCAAAGCGGAAAGAATCATTACCATTACGAAAGGGCGTGAGTCAGATTTACTGCCGACAATGAATGAGATTGTCGCCCAATATCCGCAGTTAAAATTATCAAGCTTGCCCAAACTCGGCGATGAGCCTCAAATTGAATTCAGCTTGCGTGGTGACGCTGAACAAATTGAGCAAGCCATGCAACATGTGATTGCGGCCGTTGAAGCAGCCGGCTTTATCTGGTCTGACTACAGGCCGGGTAAATAATGAAACCACAAAGGTAACGTGACAACGCTTAATAAGGTCGTCAATGTGACTGCGGCAGCATAGAGTGGACTATCTAATTGGTAACGTTCACATATCACAACACCAAACACCATAGTCGGCATGGCAGCCAAAAGCACGACGGCCAATGCAATATCCGCAGGCAGTTCGAACCAGCCCCCGTGAAAAACACAGCCACCGGAACTAATAATAAGGTAATCACAGCGACCGGCAATAAAAGCGGTAAATAACGTAGTCTTAAGCTGTCCCAGCGAATACTCATGCCCAAGGCAATCAGCATCAGTGGCACCACACCACCAGATAATGTCGTTAATGTGTGATGAACCAGTTCTGGGCGTGGCACATGCAGCACATTTAATAAAAGCGCGATCACAACCGCCCACAATGGCGGCACCTTGGTGAGTTCTTTTAAGGGATGGACTTTTTGCTGGCCCGCCCTACCGAAATGATGCGCCATTAATATGCCAAAAGTCATCAACGCCGGTGTACAAGCAAATAAGTCATATTGCAGCACAATGGCATTACTCCATGAGCCGAGTACCTGATTAGTGACCGGTAAACCAAGGTAGGTCACATTCGGAAAGATTGCAGCCAGCATCAGCGCGCCTTTTTGTTCAGGCGTGGTTTTGATAAATCGCAATAAACACCACATAACAATGCTTGCTGTTAGCAAACCAGAAAATGCCGTGAGAGAAATTTTAAGAGAGGTCTTATCTATGGGTGCGCCCCAGATGACATCTAACACCAGGGCTGGCAGTAAAATAAAGAAAACCAGATCGGTTAAGGCGCGGCGGTGTGCCAGAGCTGGAATATGCCTTGGTGCCCATTGTTTCCAGGCAAAACCACAGGCAATGAGAAGCCCCATCTGCACTAATACTAATAACATCTGTATCGCCTATAAATGAAACGCTGATCGTAGCAATCTACCTGCTGAAACAAAAGACTTATTGCCCGCGCTGATGATGCTTGCTGTGATGTCGTGGTCAGGGTATTGTTAGCGTTTTGGTGATAATTCATCAGATTCCATCAAGTTAGCCGATATACATCAGGCAGTACTTAAAATGGCCTGAACATCGTAATAAGGAAATCAATATGTCACTTTCTAAGCAGTTGTTAATTCTAATCAGCTTACTTTTTCTGATTGTTTTTTCAGCAAGCTTTGTGATCAGCATGGGCAGTATCCGTGACTATCTCGAAGTTGAATCTGAAATACATATGCAGGATACCGCCACATCGTTGGGTCTCTCACTTAGCCCGCATATGGAAGATGAAAATGATCCGATATTACAAACAATGATGAGCGCCATTTTTGATATGGGTTATTACCGTGAAATGCGTTTAGAAGATATTGATGGTAAAACACTGGTGAGTCTGAAAAATCCAGTCAAAATGGAAGGCGTGCCCCAATGGCTAATCAACTGGTTACCCATGAAGTCTGCCACAGCTTCATCAGAAATCAGCTCTGGCTGGTCAATATCCGGCACACTGTATGTCAGTAGCAACCCTGCTTATGCTTATTTGAAACTCTATAAACAAGCCAAAGAAACCTTATTGTATTCCGTGATTATTTTTGTGGGTGCATTTGCATTACTCATGCTGGTGTTACGGTTTACCTTACAACCACTTAAAGCGATACAAAAACAGGCTAATGAAATTTCTTCCGGTCAATTTACTACGATTGATCGTCTGCCTTGGACCAAAGAGGTCCGCCATGTTGCTCAGTCTATGAACAGTATGTCAGTCAAGATTGGCGATACCATCACTCGACTTAATCAAAGGCTCGATGCCCTGAATGATAATCTCAAACGTGATGGCTTAACCCGATTACTCAATCAAGCCACTTTCACCGCCGACATGAAAAAGCGACTATCAAGCGGCCATACCGGGTATGTGAGTTACATCAAGTTTGTTGATTTAGCCGATATCAGTAAACAAAAAGGGAATCAACTCGCTGATACACTCTTAAAAGATATGGCCCGTATACTGAACAATGCCGTGGCCGGCAATGGTCATGCCTATCGTCTGTATGGTGCCGAGTTTGCCATTATTTATGATGAGTCTGATATCAATCTGATTCAGTCATTTGCTAAAAATCTGCAACAGGCAATGACAGAACTGGCTGAGCATTATGAAGTCGACGATCTGGTTCACATTGGTTTAGTTAAATTTGATCGCACCAGTGAGTTTGAACGTTTAATGCCTGCTTTAATTGAAGCCTATGAGCAGGCCAGTATTATTGGACAAAACGCCTTTTTCATTAAAGATGACTCCATCAGTTCTCTTTCTGAACAAGAATGGAAAGCCGCCATTACCCACGCTATTAATCGTGATACGCCAGAAATCTACTTCACAGCCGAAGCCTATAATTATGATGGTCCTAAGCCTGTCAAAGTGATGCAGGAAGCCTTTAGCTTTGTCAAAGATAAAGCGGGTAACACCCTGTCTGTCGGGACTTTTTTCTCTATGGCACAAGAGTTTGGATTGTCGGAACCTGTGGACCGTTGCATTGTGAACAAAGTCCTACTCAAAATGGAGCAAGATCGTATTAGCTGTCCTGTCAGTATCAACCTGACGATGGACTCAATTGATTCAGCCAGTTTCCATAAATGGCTGGAATCTCGTATCGAGCAGTCCGTTATTTCTGCTGAGTTACTGACTTTTTCTGTCTCGGCCTATGCCGCCACTAAAAACCTCAAAGCCTTTACTAACTTCAGTCGTTTTGTGAAGTCATTGGGTGCAAATAGTCTTATCAAACGTTATTCTGCGGATATTATTGCCATTGATGAGTTACGACATTTGCATCTGGATTACATCAGACTCGCACGTGATTTGACACAGAACATTGGTAGTAACGCCAGTAAACCAGACTTTTTGGAAATCATGCATGAAGTCTCTCGCTTGCTGGATATCAAAGTACTTGCTGAGGCAGTCACAAACGATGAAGATTTTGCGATTGTTAAACAAGCTGGCATCTACGGTATCAGTCGTTAAAGTCTGAGCTATCCATGCTGTTTAAACGCCCTCTGTCGTTATTGCTGATACTGACATGTTTGATATTGTCGTTGCCGCTTGTCGCTGATCTCAATATCAGCACACGTGTGTTAGACAATATTGAGGCGCAATATAATAAATTTGCTCGTCAGCGTGTCGAAGACTGGCAAAAACTGGTGGACGAAAATAAAGACTTACCGGAAGCTGAAAAGCTGGCACTGGTGAATCAATTTTTTAACACCAATGTGTTGTTTATCGATGACATCGATCTCTGGAATAAAAAAGACTACTGGGCAACCCCACTGGAAATGCTATCTATCGGCGGTGGTGACTGTGAAGACTATTCAATAGCCAAATATTTCACCTTGAAAGAGTTGGGTGTTGATGAAGACAAATTACGTATCACCTACGTTAAAGCAAAAGAATTAAATCAAGCTCATATGGTACTGACCTACTTCAAAACAAAACGCTCTGTGCCATTAGTGCTGGATAACTTAATCACTGAAATCAAACCTGCCAGCCAGCGTAACGATTTAACCCCTGTTTATAGTTTCAACGGTACTGGTTTGTGGCTGGCCAAGTCACGCGGCGAAGGCCAACGTGTCGGTGGTTCATCCCGTTTATCTTTATGGCAGGACTTAGAAAAACGTATGCAAAAACAGGCAGAAGAAGCGATTAGCGAATAAGCCCACTTGCTGATAACGGTAATTGCCAGTAATGAATTCCTGATCCTGAAAAATTCGCTGCCAACTCATCAATTATAGTACTAGCTATCGCAGAATCCAGCTCTAACCAGTAAATCAATTGTTGCCGTTGCCCTGCCACCTGCTCGGTAATACTCATAGGGTGTCCAGTACCATGCCCAGACGCTTGTTGTGTAGTAAATCCATCAATGGATGGATGTAATAACAACCAGTCACTTAATGCTGCTTCTAATGTCGGCTTCACAATCAGTGCCAATAAACATGTCATTTTGCGACTCCAAATCGTCTGAATAATAATGGCAATAAAACCAAGGTTAGCAAGGTAGCACTGACCAGACCACCGATAACCACAATGGCTAATGGCCGCTGAATTTCTGAACCAGGCCCGCTGGCAAACAGCAAAGGCACGAGACCGAAGGCAGCAATGGTGGCCGTCATCATCACGGGCCTTAAGCGACGCATCGCGCCCTCTCTGACTACATCATCTACTGCCATACCTGTTTCTAACAGCTCATTAAAGTAACTCACCATTACCACGCCATTTAATACAGCAATACCTAGTAAGGCGATAAAGCCAACAGAAGCTGGTACGGATAAGTATTCACCGGTCAGCCAAAGTGCGGTTATCCCGCCCACCATAGCAAAAGGCACATTACTCATGACCAGTATGGCCTGGCGTAGGGAACGAAAAGTGGAAAACAATAATAAGAAAATTAAAGATAAAGCTACAGGAATGACCACCATTAAGCGTTTAGCTGCTCGCTGTTGATTTTCAAACTGACCGCCCCAGGAAAACTGATAACCACTAGGCAACTTGATGTTTTTTGCTACCGCCGCCTGGGCTTCTTCAACAAAACTCACTAGATCACGATCAGCGACATTTGCTACTACGACCGTCATACGCTGTCCTTGCTCTCGACGAATAGACACAGGTCCTTCAACGCGTCTTAATGTAGCCAGATCAGAAATTTGCACCTGTCTGTTACCGGCGACATTTAATCGTGCATGCGCAAACAAACTAGCCATTTTCTGTAAGTTACGTTCACCTTGAATGACCAGAGGGTATCGTCTGGCCCCTTGATAAATCGTGCCTACCTGACTTCCCTGAACCAGCATGCGCAATTGTGGTAATACATCTTCAACACTTAAGCCTAAACGACCTAGTGTTAACGCATTCAGATCAATTTGATAATACTGCGCCCCATCATTCTGGCTGGTGATGACATCTTCAGCACCTTGAATACCGGAAACGACCTGCACAACCTGTTTCGCTAGCTCATTGAGCGTGTCACCATCTTCACCAAATATTTTGATGGCAAGATCACCTCTGACACCCGTGAGCATTTCTGACACACGCATTTCAATTGGTTGTGTAAACCCGTAATTCAAACCTGGAAATTGTTCCAGAACCTGCCTTATTTTTAGCTTTAAGTCTTCTTTTGTTGCAACTTGCCATTGCTCACGTGGTTTCAGGATTAAAAACATATCTGTTTCGTTTAATCCCATTGGGTCTAACCCGAGTTCATCTGCCCCTGTTCTAGCCACTACGCCAGTAATTTCCGGCACATTTTTTAATAATGTCTGTTGCACGCGTTTATCTAAAGCGACTGACTGCTCCAAGGTGATTGAAGGCAATTTTTCTAATTGCACAATCAAGTCGCCCTCGTCCATCACCGGCATAAAGGCTTTACCCACTTGGGTGTATAAAACGGCAGCAAATGCTAATAACAGTAGCGCTATCACCACCACGCTTTTTGTATGATCCAGAGACCAGGCTAATACAGGTGAATAGAGTCTTTTTAATAGTCTCGGTAACAACGGTTCATCATGAGAGACGTGTTTCAGTAAAAAAGAGGCCAGCACAGGAATCACTGTCAGTGATAAAAGTAAGGAGCCGGCCAGTGCAAATACAATCGTCAAGGCGACGGGAATAAACAGCTTTCCTTCCAGCCCCTGTAAAGTCAGCAATGGCAGAAAAACAATAACGATAATGATGATGCCTGAGGTGACAGGCACCGAGACATTTTTCACTGCACGATAAATCAAATGCAGTCTTGGCAGTACCGCTGACCGAGATTTATCCGATAGTTGTGACACGATGTTTTCAACTACTACCACGGCGGCATCGACCAACATACCGATGGCAATGGTTAAGCCACCCAAACTCATCAAGTTGGCTGATAAACCAAACTGACGCATCATGATAAAAGTAATCATGGCAGATAGTGGTAACACAAGCGCTACCACAATAGCCGCACGGATATCACCTAGGAATAATAGTAAAAACACCAAGACTAATACGACGGCTTCAATCAATGCTTTATTCACGCCATGAATGGCATCAGCGACCAGTTCACCACGGTTGTAAAAGACGTCGATCGTCACATCATCTGGTAATGAGGGTTGTAACTCGGCGAGACGTTTTTCGATACCGGCGACAACCTTCTTGGCATTAGCACCGCGCAAACCCAATACCAGACCTTGAACGGCCTCCCCCTGTCCATTGGCACTGACCGCACCATGACGTGTCAACGAACCAATTCGGCATTCTGCCACTTGTGACAATAAAACGGGTTCATTTGCATCTGACTTAACCACTAAACGTTTTATATCATCCAGATTTTGTAGACTGCCTTGTGCACGAACCAGTAATACCTCTTCGCCTTCATCGATGCGTCCTGCCCCATCATTACGATTATTCATTTCCAATGTGTGCTGGATGTCGGCAAGGCTGATATTTAATGCAGCCAGCTTGGCTAAATCCGGAATAATTTCAAAAGTTTTGACATAACCGCCTAATGAATTCACATCAGCCACACCTTCGACGCTACGCAAGGCTGGTCTGATAACCCAATCCAGTAATTCACGTCGCTGCATTAAATCCAACGTGGGACTGTTTACAGTAAACATGAACATTTCACCTAAAGGTGTCGTTAACGGTGCCAGTCCACCTTGAATATCGGCTGGTAAGGTATCCTTAATGGCTGAAAGACGTTCAGCGACTTGTTGGCGGGCCCAGTAAATATCCGTGCCCTCTTCAAAATCAACGGTAATATCTGTCAGGCCATACTTAACAACCGAACGTAACATGCGTTGTTTGGGGATCCCCAACATCTCAACTTCGACTAAAGCGGTAATGCGGCTTTCCACCTCTTCCGGTGTCATACCAGGCGCTTTGAGGATAATTTTTACCTGTGTTGTCGAGACGTCAGGAAAGGCATCAATCGGTGTATCGTTAAAGGCTTTCCAGCCAAAGCCGATCAGAACAACTACCAGAATCAGCATCACCAGACGCTGCGTCAATGAAAAACGGATAAGACCATCCATGTCTATTCTCCTACTGCTTGCCAGGCAGATTTAAGTGAGGACACGCCTTCTTCTACCACATAGCCTGTACTTAAGAATTCATCTGATACAGTCACTTTATTGTCTGTTTGAGAAATGATATGAACAGGGCGCAGACTGATGGATTGACCATCAAAATAAAAGATATGGGTTATGCCATCGATACGTAATATGGCTTTGTAGGGAATCTCATAAAGCACAGAACTGTTATTTTGCACAAAACAAACCTGTACAAATTCGCCAGGTGTCAGTAAATCGGCATTTTCGGCCGTTTCAGCTCGTACTAAAACACCCTGATCAATATCATGAACTTGCCTACCGACTGTCATAACAGCAGCTGAGACATCTCTGTCGCACACCACCACTTTTGTGCCAGTATTAATGTTACTGGCGATGGCAAGTGGTACATGGATTTCCAACCAGAGCGTTGATAAATCGGCCACTTCATATAAAACATCTGATGCCATTACCCGTTGGCCAATCACCGCATTTTGTGCCATGACCACACCATCACTGGCGGCGCGAACGTGTAAGTGGCTGTCCATGGTTTGTTGTTGCTTTAATGTTTTAATGGCTTCTAATGGCATTCCAGCTAGCTGCAGCGTTTTAATTTGACTATCAACCAGTGTTTTTTGCTGTTGGTAGCGTGTTTTGGCATCCAGATAACGACGCTCGGCAATAATGCCTTCATTAAATAATTGTTTATCACGCTGCATCTCGGTCAGTAATTGCGATAACAAGCCCTCAGCCTGTAAATATTGGGTTTGTAGCGTCAACAAGGCTGGACTATTAAGTGTGGCCAGCACTTGACCTGCCTTAACAACATCGCCTTCAGCTACTAACATTTGGGTGACGACACCTTCCTGACTGGTATGAACAATATGGCGGTTCGCATTAGGCACAGACACTTTGGCGGGATAATGATGACTTTTAGTTTCAGAAACGGATACCGCAGCCTGATATGACACCCCAAGATTGTCCATTTGGGTTTTATCCAGCTGCAAACTTTGCGCATATGCAGGGATCGATGATAAACCCAGAGTCATCGTCATCAATAAGGGGCGCAATATATTACTAAACATCATGTTTTCCTGAATAAAAGAGAGATGAAATAAGCGTAAAGACCAAAGAGTGTATGTGGGGAGCCAGAGCTTGTATGGTCGTTATTAGATAGCCGAATAGATGGCAGTTTTGAGGAAAAAACACAGGTGATTTTTTCAAACGGAAAGTCAAAACTGTGTTTGTCAGATGTGGTATTTGAAGATGTGTGTTGATAAGGCTTGCCAGCCCACTGTCTATCTCGATCGGGTGTTTTATTATCCCTGTTTGCATCACTTGGCTCTACTCTCATGAGATAGTCGTCATATTAGTGATGGCTTATTAACAAAACCTTAAATGATTAACAAAACTTTACATTGACTAAAATTCAAACTCAGTCAGAAAACGTAATGTGGCATCAGGGGACTGTTTGCCCACACCAAATAATACCCCGGTTTCCCAGTGAAGTTTTTTTCCTGCAGAAAAGCGAATATCGCCCAGTGCAACCGGACCAATAGCACGAGTTTCATCACCAGCATAATATTCGACAGCAGGTTCAAAGCTGGGGGATAAACGATAACGAGCTTGCATGCCTAAGGCTGTTTCAAGCTCTTCCTCAATATCATCACCCCACTCGTATTCTAACCACAGATTCGCAGCGCCTACCCATCTACCCCATTGTTTTTCCATGAGTAGTCCAGTAGCTGCTTCCCATTGATCACGAATATTGGATTTTTCAAGCTCGGTGACCAGTCCCCAGTCTATCGAGTACTCTCCCTGCTCGCTTAGTTGCCACTTTGCTTCGAGTTCATAGCTATGCAAACGAAAATTATCGTTTTCTTCACTCGCGGTAAGATAGCCTTCAACATAGAGTCGATCAGACAATGACTGCCCATAACTGAGTTTTTGTAAACTGTCGCCTTCAGCGCTAATCATCCGCCACTCGACTTCTTTTTCTAATGGCTGCACATAGGGATGGTAGATTTTATCAATGGATGAACCATCAGCCTGCACCAGGAGAGGCGTAAGAAATAAAGCACTAGCAATGGTGATTAAACGGTATTTCATGAGTTTCGGTCTCGCTTTATAAAGCTGAACATCGCCACACAAAACAAGGTAGCCATACTGAAAAGGTAGGCAATAACCTGACTAATTTGAGGGGTGGCTTCATAGCCTACTAATGCAAACAGAAGTTGCCCGGCCACAGAATGTTCATCAATGATATTAGAGCTATTCCAGATAGGTTCTGATGAGGTGAATAGATCTGCCTGAATCAGGAACTCTATCGCTTGTGACATTAAGCTTCCCGCCACAAATAACAATAATAGATAGCCAACCCACACACCATGTCGGGGGATAAGGTTCACAATAAAATAATAAATGAACACCCCCACACTGACACCCAGACCGGCGCCAACCGCACCGCCCATTAATACTGGCCCTAGTAAATCCGGTACGCCAAAGAATCCAGTGATAAATAACAACACTTCAGAACCTTCGCGCATCATAGCCAAAATAACGGTGCTCATGATGGCCAGAATGGTCAAAACTCGACAACGTCTGTCATTTTGGTGAGGCACCACATGGACAAAAATGAGCAAGGCTATAAAAATCAGAATATTTATCGAGGCATTGACAAGCTCCTGCCCAATACCACCAAAAGCCATTGATACATGACGAATCGTTAGCGCATAAATAACGCCGCTTATCAGCCCCAGGATTAATGCCAATAACATCCATTTTAAACTGCGATTCAAAATCTGACTCAGCGCCAGAAATACACTAATAATTAATGAGGCTTCTAACACCTCGCGCAAAACAATCACTACTGCATTCAGTAACACGTCATTTACTCCGCTATGACCTTGCCTTGTGCCGTTTTAGGGAAAAATTCGCCAAAGAACGGATACACACCGGCCGGAAGTGGACCAATAAAGATGAATGCCTGACTATTGCCTGCAATTACCTTCTCCCGGTTTAGTTCATAACTTTCAAACTCTTCAGCTGTCGGATCCATATTTTTCACCAACAGTTTGACTTTGGTATTGGCAGGGATTTTGACTTCATCGGGAAAGAAAAGATGATCACGAATTTCGATTTCAATCACGGGAGGGCCAGCCAACACCGGCATTACCAAAAACGATAAGCATAAAAACAAACCAACTCTACGCATAATTGACTGCTCTCAGAGGAAATATGACATCAACCTTTAATCCATGGCCCCAAGCAGATGTCCCCAACTGAATGTGGGCATGATGTAAATCAACAATATGTTTAACAATAGTCAAGCCAAGTCCACAGCCAATGACACCACTATTGTGCTGATCACCATGCAGGCGATAAAAACGTTCAAATACACGCTGATACTGTTCTTCAGGTATGCCTGGGCCAGAATCTTCGACACGAAGTAACACCCCTTCTTCATGACGCCTCACCACCACATGAATACGACCTTTCTCCGGTGTGTATTTATTCGCATTATTTAGTAAATTGCTTATCAGCGTTTCCAGTGCAAACACATTACCTTCGATGATGTGTGACTCCCCATCCATTTCTATCTCTTGCTGTTTAGACTCAAAAGCATGATAACTTCGAGCGATAAGTGATTGAACTAATTTAAATAAATCCACACTCTCAAACTTGACTGCCGCCTGATCGGGTGATGTTCGGTATAAAGCAAGAATCTGTTCGATAAGATGTCCCATACGTTCAACACCATCACGCAATAAGATGATGTCTTCGTCATCATTACCCAATCTTGCTCGCAAATTATGTAAATGCACTTTGAGCACGCTGACGGGGGTACGTAACTCATGTGCCGCATCGGCTGAGAAACGCTGTTCTCGGTCAAAAGCCTCTGCCAAACGCAATAACAGACTGTTCGTATTATTCACCACAGTCGTTAATTCTTTTGGCACACGCTCCAGTTCGATAGGCCGGAGATCATCTGCTCTTCTCTCACTCAATTGGCTGGCAAAGGTGTTGAGCGGTTTAAGGCCAATCCCTACTGCAAACCAGATAATTAATGCGGCTACAGGTATTGCCATCACAATAGGCAGTAACGATTCCATCACCACATCTTCAGCAAGCATATAACGAATATCGATACGCTCGGCTACTACGATCCATCGCTGTAAAACCTTGTCACGGTATACATAATTTCGCCAGCGATAGCTACCAAAATTCGTATTCTGAAACCCTTCATCAAGGTCGCTAAGTACTCTATCGGGTGCATTTTCCGAACGTGTTAGCAAAGCCCCTTTATCATCAATTATCTGAAAAAAGGTATAAGGCGTTTGCTGATTGGTAACGGTTGCTTTACCAAGCTGACGCGAGTTGGCAGAGGCAATCAAAATCGCTGTACTTTCTAAGCGGGAATCAAACAATGTTTGTGCTTTATGCATGCTTGATTGGTAGCCATGCAATAACGATACAAAGTTTACCAGCGTTATTGTGGCCAATAACGCCAATAATAAATACAGACGAATAGACTTCATTGCGTTTTAATTGTGTAACCAACACCACGCACGGTTGTGATGAAGTTCTCAGGGAGTTTCTTTCTTAAATGATGAATGTGGACTTCAATCGCATTACTGGCGATTTCCTCTCCCCAGCTGTAAAGCTTACTTTCCATGCTATCGCGGGTCTGCACTCGGCCAACATTCTCCATCAGCATTTTTAACAGCATGTATTCACGACGGAAAAAGTCGACATTCTCACCGTTAACTTTCACCTGCTGGGCACGAGTATCGATGGACACATTGCCTACGGTCAGATCAGCATGTTTCAGGCTACTGAGCCTGCGTTCCAGTACACGCAGGCGCGCAAGTAACTCATCCATTTCAAACGGTTTGGCCAGATAATCATCTGCGCCACTATCGAGCCCTGCGACTTTATCCTGAATAGAGTTACGTGCCGTTAAAATTAATACCGGTAATTCAGCATTACGCCGTCGAATTTGTTTCAGGACTTCATTACCGTCCATATCTGGCAGGCCCAGATCCAACACCACAATATCCGGCTCAGAAGAAGCAATACTATTAATGGCTTGCTTACCTTCACTCAAATGATTAACGATAAAACCTTCGTTTTTCAGGCTGGTTTGTAAGCCTTTTGCGAGTGAAACATCATCTTCAATGAGTAATACCTGCATGTTGTTCATTCCCTAGTTTGTATCTGACCTGCTGTAAGGCTTTTTCGATTTCTTGCTGTCTTCCTTCATCTGCAAGGGGTCTAGTTAGTCTGGCAGGTGCTTGTTGAGCTTTTAACAGATAAGTTTCTGCTTCTTCATACTGGTTACTATCTATTAAATACTGTGCATAGAAAAAATTACTATCTATGCCCGTTGGATTGATGGTCAAGGCTTTTTTCAACATCACTTCGGCTTTGTCATCATCGCCAAACCCAATAGGCCAACCAGGCACTTTTGCATACAAGGTTCCAAGGCTGGTATAAGCCGAACCGTCCAGTGCTGTATCATCTAGTTTCATCGCCTGTTCAAGGTCTGCTTTTGCGGCTTTGGCAAGTGATAAAGCGCCAAGACCACCTTTGGCACCGGCATAACTTGATTCAATAATGCCACGCCAGATATGTGATTCCGCCGCATCTGGATATTGCTTCACCACGCTATTCGCTTTTTCAACCAAGCTTTCAAAGGCTTTTTCTTGTGCATCACCCGTTAAAGTGTAATTCACTTTAGCCCAGTCATGCTGCAAATCAGCAACGCTTTGCATCACATCGGCACTGACAGGTAGACTCACCAGCCCCAGAATCATTGAGAATATATACGCTTTCATCATTTTCTCCATTAAAAATAACGTTTTATGATAGGTAGTTGTTTGATAATTGATTTATCAACAATGCCTGGCAGGATACTGTTGATTCTGACAAACAGTTTTTCAGGCCAGCCAAAATAATGTCTTCGTTTATCCGTAAGCAAAAAGTCGACAATGGCATTCGCTACTTGCTCAGGGCTGTCCATCGCACTGCCTAATGCTTTGTTCAGTTCATTGACATTGTCGTTATTAAGCGCTGTTTTTGTGGCACGAGGTGCAAAGTAACGCACATCCACTCCGCTGCCAGCCAGTTCACGATGAAGGGCTTCACTAAAACCCCGCAAGCCAAACTTGGTAGCACAATAGACGCTATAACCGGGCATGCCGATACTTCCCAGAATAGAGCCAACATTGACGATGGTTGATGGTGCATTTTTTTCCAGTAAAGGAATAAAATCGCGTGTCAGTGCAATCTGTGAACTCAGATTAATTGTTAACATCCGTTCAATATCATTATCTGAATGATCAGTGATGGCAGCAAAACGGTTGATACCCGCCAGATTAATGATCATTTGCAGCGGATAAGGCAGATTTTCACAATAATCCACCAGTGACTGGCGCTGCGTTGTCTTGCTAACGTCAACTACAAAGTCGTCATGCTTTTCGCCTAAGCTGACGTTCAGTTCAGTTAATTTGTCTGCATTAACATCCGTCAATATCAGCTTAGCCCCCTGTTCGTGTAATGCCTTAGCTAACTTTTGCCCGATACCACCGGCTGCACCGGTAATCAGAATGGTGACATCTCTCAGACTCTGCATGGCATCTTCTCTTCAGTCAGGCTACGGAAGATATTGCCGTAGAGATAATAAAAGCGTTTGGCACTGTGAATAATGAGATCTTGTTCGGCGGTATCGGTGATTTGATTCATCAGACCTTCGAAGAATTTGACATGATCCTGATCCAGCGCCCCATGTGATCGCAGATAACTAAAGGCTTTAGTCGGTAAACCTAGTGCATTTTGAATACTTTCTGCGGCTTTATCCGCTGTGGTGATACTAGTGCCTTCCAAGACATGTACCATGCCAAAAAAACCTAGTGGATTGATGCGATGTACCATGTCATAAGCATAGGCGACCATCATTTCTGTCTGCAGATTTGGTTGACTGTGTCTGACCGCTTCTTTATCAGCACCACAGGCGGCGATATCGTTCAGTATCCACTCCTGATGGCCTAATTCTTCTTCAATATATTCAGCCACCGCATTACGTAGCCATTCTTTTTGTTCAGGTAAGGCACCACCGACACTCATCAGAAGTGGCACGGTATGTTTAACGTGATGATAGGCCTGCGTCAGAAAGTTAATATAAAGCTCGGTAGTGATATCGCCTGTCATCGCTTTGGCAATGATCGGTGCACTGAATAATTGCTCACGTGCTGCTGCTGTTTCTGTTTGTAATCTATCGAAAAAAGCATTTATGCCTGCTCCTTGTATAAAGCATTTATTTGGTGAGAGTAGCTGTCTAGGATTTGTGTTCTGACGGGACGACCATTCGCCGTCAACGTGCCGTTTTCCACACTGAGTGGCCATTCAAAACGCTGCCAGTCTGCCAGTTGTGCGTAATCTGGCAGGCGTTTGTTGACCAAGGCTATCCATTGCTCAATCATGGCATCGGTGATAGTGTCAAAACGAGGCTGAACTAAAACACTGCAATGTGATTTTGCATCTCCAATCACTGTGCAATACGCCAGAATAGGATTTGCCAATAACTCGCTTTCCACCCACTCCGGATTGATATTTCTGCCAAAGCTACTGATTAATAGATTTTTACGGCGACCATTAATATGCAAATAATGGTTGTCATCGATAAAACCTAAATCGCCGGTATTTATCTGCTGCGGATACCAACTATCAGGATGATTGATATAGCCTAAAAAGCAGTTACCTTTAACAATGATTTCACCGGACTCAATACTGACTTTTACATGGTCAAGACACTGACCTACACTGCCTATTAGCCGATGATTTGGGCTATTCAGACTGACCACCGAGCTGCATTCAGATAGGCCATAACCTTCGAAAACCGGTAATCCCAGATTATCGGCTTTACGTAATAAGTCAGCCGATACGCGACTGCCACCCACGGCAATAAATTTCAAACTGTCAGGTACTGGCCAGCCTGTTTCAGCGGCTGACACCAGGGTCAGTAATAATTCGGGTAATAGCACCACACTTTCTGGCTGATGTTTGCTCAGCGTTTGTAAAAATTGCTGAACATCAAAACCTCGTCCACCATTAAAGCCAAGCTCGGCTGCTGGTAATAAGGTGACCGATCCTCTGCTAAGCAAAGGTGCGTAAATGCCGGCTAGATTTTCTAATAAGGTGGTCAGCGGTAATACACACAGGTGTTTGATAGCTTGTAATTCTGTACGTTGGATAATGGCATCAGCCACAGCTAATTGATTATCTGTGCTCAAACACACCCCTTTAGGCTGACCAGTAGATCCCGATGTAAAGGTAATTTTTTGGGTTGTCTCTGGAATTTGACTATGACCTTTCTTGGCTAATGGAAACAAAATCAGATTGTCCGTTAACGACAGATGCAACTGGTCAAACAGCTTGAGTGATTGAAATAATGTCGTGCCTTTCGATTCGATTAACGCTAATGCGCCACTTTCACTGATGGCATGATGTTGTTGTTCTGCCGAAAAAAGGCTGGAATTGGCAAACTGATGACGCCGGCTTCATAACAGGCCAGATCAATACACGCCCAGTCGACACTGTTGTCGGCATATAAGGCAACGACATTCTGTGTATAAGGTAATAGCCGTTCAGTTAGTCTATCCACTTCGTCTATCATCTGACGCCAAGTCAGCTGACGATATGGGTCCTGCAAGGCCAGTGCGTTCGGCTGTTGTGTCGCAATCCGACGTAAACGTTCGACTAACTCAGTCATGACGAAAACTCGCGACAAATTCATTTAATTGATGTTGGTAGCTCTGACGTAAATACAACATAAGGGGGTTGTTGTTAAGTTTTGCCATGGTCTGGCGAATATGACTGGCCACCACAACAGGCTTATCATCGTAATAACTACCCCAGCTTGCCCCTTTATCTGGCAACCTGGTTGGGTCTGCAACACGGATGGCAATAGTCTCAATATCTAATTTCGCCAACCACTGTGAAACGGCTGAATTAGCCGTAAACACAACCCATTCATAACCGGCTTGATAGAACAACTCAGCAAGAAGTAAAAATAAGGTCTGAGTCGCACGTTGTCGTCCTGAGGCCAAGTTTCCGATTTCTACAATGGCGTCACGTTGAACGACTGTTTGGGTGAGAATACTAAGCGTCGTTTGAATATCATTATCAAGATAATATTCAAGAAAAAGATGTGATGAATAACTGGCTGGCTGGAAACCAAGTGCTGCTGAAACTAAACCGCCTGTCCTGGCAGACAAGATAAACGGCAGAAAATGGCTGATCTCTGCACCGTGTTGTTTTTCAAAGCGCTGATAAATAAATTGTTCAGCATCCCTTCGTCCCGGCTCATTGGCTTTTGCCAGTGTGAGTGGAAAAACAGGCTGAATAATTTGTCGCTCTGCGACGCGTTGAGGGCGGCTTTTAGTGACAGACTGTGCCAACGATCTAGCTTCCATAAAATTCCCCTTTGGAGGTGGTATGGAGGCTAGATTAAAAAAGAAAGCTTAACGAAAAATTAAGCTTAAAAAGCTTTATTAATTATTAGACAGGATTATCCCATGCGATTGATTTAATTTAGAAATCTGTTGCTTTATTTGTACTTCCAACAGGCGCTTTCTGCTCTCATTATCATTAGCCAACGCCTGACTGCGCAATAAATCAATCAAATTAATTTCACCTAAATCAAAGGCGCGCTTTTGTAATTGATAATACTGCTGGGTAGTTTTATTTTGTTCCGTGATCAAATCCAGCTGCTGCCGACTACTGTTTAATTCTTCATGAGCAGCGACTTGTCGTGTTTTTAGATCACGCCATAATGATTGACGTGTCACCTGAGCATCAGCTAGTTCGGCTGAGGCTTGAGCGATGGCAGGCTGCCTGTATGCCTTATCATCCAACGCCATGCTAAACCCGATACCCAAGCTATTGGTATAGTCTTCCGCTCTATCACCCCGTTCTCGTCTGACGCCAACAGACAGGCTAGGATTTACTGCACCGTCATATTGTGCCAGTCCCATTTGTGCCTGTAATCTGGCTATCAACTGATCCTGTAACTGCAACTGTGGATGTTGTTGTACGTCTTCGGAAGGGGTGATGACGGTTTCTTCGACCTGTTTTGGCAGGGTGTTTTCACCGGTAATCAGTTGATAAATTTTCAACCGTTGTTGAAGCAACGATGCTGCATTGACCATTTTGCTATGTGCTTCCAGCGTGTTACTGCCTGCCAGTAGTCGTTCAGTTGAAGCAAGATCCCCCGCTTTTACCCGGGACTCCACATCGTTTTGTAACTTTTTCGCGGTTTCCCAAGTCAGTTTCGCTTGTTCTAACTGCGCTTCAGCTAATTTTACTTGCCAGATTTGCTGCCTCACTTCACCCGAGGCTTCCAGTTTCAATGCTTGCTGATAGGCAGGAAGTTCAGCCGCTATTTTTGCTGACAATGCTTGTTGCTGTTGTTTTTGGCCGGGTAACCAAAGCGGTAAGTCCACTCCCCTTCCCACTCTTGAGAACCTCGTCCAGTACCAACTTCATCACTAAACAGACTTAAATTACCGGTGATAGGTTCTGCAAATAAGCTATTGCTGTATGAGTCATTTGCCTGCTGCAGCTGCTGATACTTACCTTCAGCTAGCAGGCCGGGTAGACGCTGATACACTTTATCAGTGAGTGAAGCCAGATCCAGTCCGGCAGAATAAGGCACTTTGCTGACGGATTCTGCATCGTTTGCAAAAGAAGTGAGCGGGCTGAAAGTGCTTATAAAAGCGGCCATCACAATAGGTGTATATCGTCGCATGTAAAATCCTTAACTCAATGCTGTTCGCTCAAATTTAAGCAGCATGCACCGTGATTATTAAGTCAGACTTAATACAGTATCAAATTGTCACTGTTTGTGTTCGCTTCGGTAGAAACTTATCTGCCATCTGCTCATAAACAGCCAGCATCGCAGGTATGACCAATAACACTAATACTGTTGAAAACATCAAACCAAATGACATAGATACAGCCATTGGAATGAGAAATTGTGCCTGTAACGAGGTTTCAAATAATAATGGTGTCAATCCGGCAATGGTGGTCAGTGAAGTCAATAATACCGCGCGAAGTCGTTGTGTAGACGCTTCGATAATGGCTTGATGTGTCGCAAGGCCAGACTCTCTCAATTGTTTGAAAAACGTCACCAGAATGATGGAATCATTCACCACAATGCCTGACAGACCAAAAATACCAAACAAAGACAAAATGGTCAGATCAATACCCAATAACCAATGACCGATTAAAGCACCGATAAGACCAAATGGAATGGCTGCCATGACAACCAATGGCCAGCCGTAAGAGGAAAAGACCCAAGCCAGCACCAGGTAAATCATCACAAAAGCCAGCAACGTGCCTTGGGCCATATCAGTCATGGTCTCTGCTTGTTCTTCGGCACGACCTTCGTACGCTATTTTCACCCCATACTTAGAGGATAAGGCCGGTAAAAACGAAGCTTTCATATCATTTAGAATGGCATTATTATTATTCACCACAGCATCAACGGTCGCCGTGATATGTATGGCTAGTTGGGTATCGGTATGTCTGAGTACATCAAAACCCCGACGCGACTCAAACTCAACCACACTGGATAACGGTGCACTGCCACCGTTAGGCAATCTGAGCATAAAATTTTCTAATGTCGCTAGCGTATTGCGTTCTGCATCAGGTAGCATAATGCGCACTTCTACTTCATCATCACCATCCTGAAATATCTGAACTAACTGACCATCAAATGCTGCTCGTAATTGACGTCCCACATTTTCAACAGTCAATCCCAGCACATCGCCTTGCCCTTTGATGCGATAGATTAACTGTTCCTGACCATAGGGCATATCATCTTCAATCGCACTGACACCGGCATAGTTTTTTAACTTCTCGGCGATCTCATGTGAGGCTTTTTTAACTGCTCAGCTGTCGCGCCACTCAGACGAATATCAATATCACTACCCGGTGGACCGCCACGCATTTCACTAATCGTAAACGTTTCAATCCCGGGCGGAAGCTCGATATATTGTCGCCAGTCATGAATGAACGCTTTGTTTCTAATATCGCGTTTATCAGGCGAAATCATCTCCAGTTGAACAGAGCCAAAACGCTCATCCGCCTGACTGCTACTGACATTAGAATTGGCAGAAGATGCACTCCCTAAACGTGTCACAGCCATCTTGACGATATTTTGCTCGTAATCAGCCTCTGCTTTATCCAAAGCCAGATTGATGTGCTGCAAAAATTGCTCAACATCTTGCTTCGGGGTGCCTGCCACGAAACGGGCATTCGCTGTAATGGTTGTGCCTTCTGGCGAGGGGAAAAAGTTAAATAAAATTCTACCACTGGCCAGCAGGCTGATAGACAGAATCAATATCGCCAATGTGAGACTGATCGTGACCACACTATTTTTAACAGCCAGAGTAACCAGAGGCCTAAAAAATTGTTCACGAAATTGTTCAAATTTATCATCAAGCCAGACTCTCAACTGACCTGGCTTATCATGATGCATACTGTGAAAAGTGTGGCGTAAGTGCCCGGGAAGTATTAAAAAACTCTCCACAAGCGAGGCAATAATCACACAGATCACCACAAAAGGAATATCAAACAGAATATTGCCAATCACACCGCTTATTAACATCAATGGCAGAAAAGCAGCGATAGTCGTTAATGACGATGAGATAACCGGCGCTAACATGCGTCTTGCACCACCTTCTGCAGCGGATAGGGATCGCTCTCCACTTTGGTAGTGAGATAACGCATCTTCGCCCACCACGATGGCATCATCGACAATAATGCCCAATGCCATGATCAAGGCAAACAAGCTAATCATATTGATGCTGCCGCCGAGCATGTACAAAACGGTCAACGCTGCCATGAAAGACACAGGAATACCCACGGCCACCCAGAAAGCGACTCTGCCATGCAAAAACAAAAAGAGAATCGCTAATACCAGGAGAAGTCCGCCCAAACCATTACTGAGAAGCAGATTTATACGCTCCTGAATCAATGACCAACTGGCATCATAGACTCTAATATCCACGCCTTTGGGTAAAGTGGGTCTGGCTTGTTCTAGCCAGTTTTCCATAATCCTGGCAGAGGCCAATGCATCAGCATTTTCGGTTCGCTGCAGTTCAATCTCAACGGCGGGTTGGCCATGATAAAACACCTTGACCTGATCACGCATGGCACGACGCTCAACATCGGCCACATCCTCAATCAGTAAAACGCGTCCCTCATAATCACTTTTTAGGGAAATATCACCAAAGGCATCAGCATCACGGCGTTGATCGAGACTACGGATTTGGCGTGCAGTTTCACCATTACCAATCTCCCCGGCAGGCAAATCCTGACTTTGATCAGCGACACGTTGACTGACATCACCAAAACTCAAACCCAATGACTCTAGTGTTGAAGTGCTGACTTTAATCGCCATTTCTTCATCAGGTAATCCAGTGATATTGACTCTGGAAATGCCGGCATCAAGCAACTCATGCTCAATTTGATGCACCAGTCCACGTAACTCATCTAAGTGGCCATCTGTCGTCACCAATAATCTGGCGACGTTATCGTATCGCGTCACAATACTGATTTCAGGTGTTTCAGCATCACTAGGCAGATTTCGCAAACGAGCGACATGATCTTTTACCTGATCAAGCGCCTGTCCCATCTCTGTACCCTCTTCAAACTCCAGTGTCACCAGAGACGAGCCGTAGGATGAAGTTGAGGTCATTTTATCGACGTAGTCGATGGTGCGGAGCTCTTGCTCAATGCGACTGGTCAACGCATCTTCTACATCTTCAGCGCTGGCCCCACGCCAGACAACACTGACGGTAATCACATCAAGTGCAAAGTTAGGGAAAAATTGCGTATTGAGTTTACTTAACGACACAAACCCACCGATTAACATCATCAGCATGAGTAGGTTTGCCGCTACCTTATGCTGGGCAAAAATACCAATGATATCTGTGCGATGTGCCGGCAGGCTCACAGCGCAGTCTCAACCGCTAAACCCGTGATGGCATTAGGAAGCTGTGTCGTCACGATTAAGTCACCCGCTTGTATAGCATCACTTCGGATTAACAATTGCTGAATATTATCTTCCGTGATGACTTCCCCCACCCGCTCGATGGTCATGGCTTTTAAATGTCCATCCTCTATCACATAGATACGATCCAGCCCGTATAGCGCACTAAACGGCAGTTTAATAACATGCTGTTGTTCTGCGAGTTGGAGCTGCAGTTCGACAAACGTGCCTAAAGGTAATGTGTTGCTATGATTCATTAGCCGGAACAAGCCATCAACACCGCCACTATCAAGCCTGACTTCTCCTGAGAGTCGCTTTAATTCTAACTTGATTGGCTCACCGTCAATGACAGTGGAGGCGATGATTTGCTGCCCGTTTTCCAACATCTTACGAATTTTCTGGCTGTAACGGCCGGGAATTTGGGCTCGCACCTCTAGATTATTTAGATCATAAACCTTAATCAGACTATCGCCTGGTCTAACACGATCGCCAATAGCCACATTCAATGTCGCGACACGACTTGCAAAAGGAGCACGTATATCGGTACGTCCCAGATTCACCTCACTCTGTTTGAGTAAGGCTTCAGCTCGCTTTTTAGCCGCCTCTAGCTGTGCCAGTCTTGAAGGATGCTCAGCGATATCATTCTGTAATTGTTTAAGTGCCAGCACTTGTTGTTGGTAAGCTGATAAGGACTCATCCAGTGTGGCACGAGATGTCAGCTTGTTTTGCTCGAGTTTTTTAGCTCGCTGAACCGCATTATCTGCCAGATTGACTAACTGCTTCTGGTTCTCAAGCAAGGCAAGGTCGCGTTGATAACGCACGTTTTCATTGGCAATTGAAGCAATAATTTCATCCACATCAGCTTGTCGCTGCTGCTTGACGAGTTCAACATCCGTTTTATCAAGCTGCAGTAGTAATTCACCTCGATCAACAGTTTCACCTTCCAGCACTATTACTGATTCAACATCAGCTTCAACAGCCGCTTTAAGATTGGCATCACGTGGTGTTTCAATCCGACCATACACAGTTATTTGTGGACGTATTGTTTGGAACTCAGCAGGAATAGCATTCACCAGCCAGGCTTTTTGTTTGGTGTCTTTGGCTGTTGCTTTTGGTTTAGTGGCAATAAGTGCAGCCACTATCAGAACAGTCAGGCCAAAAATAATGAGTGGTATAACAACTTTTTTCAGCTTGACCATTCTGATATCTGTCTCTTTAGTTAGTGGGATCAGTCACAATAGCCACCCGTATGGCATCCAGCGATAATGAGGCTGATTGAATGCCAGCATTCAACTTTTCCTGGCGCTGTTTCAAATAATCCAGCTCTTGTTGTCGGATATTCGGGTTGACTTTTGCCAAGGCACTCAAACGCTGATATTCCTGGTCCAACTCATTATTCATATTAGCCAGTGCTTCCTGCTTTAATGTGTCTTCCATGTCTGTCACCGCATTTTTGGCCTGGGCGAGCAAGTTCTCGACAGGGGCACGGGCATGACGAATCAATTCCTGAGCTGTTGCTCTTGGGATGCGACCGGCTATTTTATTGAAATCATGCTCATCAAACACGGTTTGGTATTGTTTACCACGTTCATCCACTACCAGTCTAATGTGGCTTTCAGAAATAAAGCGTTGAATCTGTAGATCCCGTTCCGAAATAGTGCGCATAACAAATATGGCTTCCAGCAATAAACTGCCAGCTTTCACCTCATCAGTTGCTAGGGTGCAAAATGCACTATTGCCTAAATCACTATTCAACACCATATCCATTGCGCCCAGCACCATAGGATGTTCCCATGTCAGAAAGCTCATATCCTCACGACCCAGTGCTTTGTGGCGTTGATAGGTCGCAGTCAGTCCTTCATCTGGCAGTTCCGGGAACTGTGTCTGCATATGCGTGCCAGGTTCGATGATAATGCTGTCTGTGCTATGAGGATGTTGATCTACGCCAAAGGCATCAAACACATCATCCATAAAACCGGCCAACTCAAGTGAACGGGATAAGATTTCAACATCCGCCACAACTGATTCTGCCTGAGTCTCATTGAAGGAATGACGCTCAAGTAAGCGATGGCGCCCAGACTGAAGTTCTGTCAGCGTTTGCTCGGAAACTTCCTGTGTTTGTTGTATCAGACTATCTAATAAAGCCTGGTTTGCTGGTTCAGCCATGGCGGCTTCCAGTGCTGGTTTTGTCACATTCGCAATACGCTGTCCTGCAGCCAACACCTGTTCAAACGCATTCATACCCTGGTGATACCACTGCAATAAAATGGATTGTGCTGTATCGGCGTAATAAGGGACATGGATATGCACATCATGGTGCTGGCCGATACGATCCAATCGACCAATCCGTTGTTCCAACAAATCCGGATTAACCGGTAAGTCAAATAACACCAGATGATGTGAAAACTGAAAGTTACGTCCTTCACTGCCGATCTCGGAACAAACAAGGCACTGCGCCCCATCTTCATCATCTGCAAAATAAGCTGCAGCACGGTCACGATTCACCAGGCTCAACCCTTCATGGAACACTGCTGAACGTATGCCTTGACTGATATTGAGATGGTTCTCAAGCTGTTGGGCGGTGTCAGCCTGAGCACAGATGATTAAGATTTTATCGTCGCGATGCGCTTTAAGAAAATCAACCAGCCAACTGACGCGGCTATCGTGTTTTAACCAGTCAACATCGGTGAAATGTTGTTCAGGCAAAATAATATGACTCAGATCTTCATCTGACAAAGCATCCGGAAGCGGCAATTCATATTGGTGAAGTAGTCGATTCGGGAAGCCTTTCACCACATCACGTGTATTTCGATACAGCACCCGACCGGTGCCATGTCTGTCGAGAAGTTGTTGAATGGCATCCACTTTTGTATCGATGTACGCTTCTTCAGCACTTAACTGCTCAAATAACATCTCATCGAGATATTCCTTAAGCTGTGACTGCTGCGCTGGTGATAATTGCGTCCAACTTTCTGCGGCATCAAGCTGTTCGATTAATTCGCTGACCGGTTGATATGCTGCTTCTTGCTTCACAAATGCATCAAAATCATAAAACTTATCAGAGTCGAGCAAACGCAGGCGCGCGAAATGACTTTCAATACCTAATTGTTCAGGGGTGGCCGTTAACAATAATAATGCCGGAATCTGAGCCGCGAGCGTTTCAACCAGTTGGTAACCCTCACTTGATTGTTCAGGTGACCATGCCAGGTGATGCGCTTCATCCACAATCAGCATATCCCACTCTGTCGCCAACATGTCGACCTGCATCTGTGGGTTAGCCAATAGGTCATTTAACCCACACAACACCATTTGAGCACTCTCAAAAGGATTGCCTTCATCGAGTTCTTGCAGCGCCTCGTGCCTTTCGTGGTCAATCAAGGTAAAAGTCAGATTAAAGCGGCGGAGCATTTCCACTAACCATTGATGCAATAATGCATCTGGCACAACGATAAGTGCTCGTCTGACCTGACCGGATAAGACCTGTTTGTGTAAAATCAGACCTGCTTCAATGGTTTTACCGAGTCCGACTTCATCTGCCAGTAACACACGTGGTGCAAATCGTTGCGCTACCTGCTGAGCAATATATAGCTGATGTGGTAAAAGTTGAACACGGCCGCCTAATAAGCCATATGCCGGCGATTTTAGGAGTTCATGCTGATAATTGAGTGTTTTTGCACGTAATTCAAACTGACTGTTTTTATCGACCTGACCAGCGAAAAAGCGGTCTTGAGGCTGGTTAAAGTGAACACGGCTATCCAGATCCATTTCATGGATACTGATGGGTTCACCCGTCTCGGTATCGCCTTGATAGATATAACAACCATTAAAGGGTTGCACGGCGCTAATCACAAAACTCACATCCTCACGCGTGCTGACTTTATCCCCTTCAGAATAGATGACACGGCTTAAAGGCGCATTATCAGCAGCATAAAAACGACTCTCTGCCGCCGCGGGGAAGAATACTTCAATACGACGTCCACTGCTTTCCTGAATGATACCCAGACCAAGCTCTGCTTCGCTATTACTGACCCAGCGTTGGCCTACGATAAATGCACTTTCTGACAATGTGTTTTGCTCCGTTATCTCGATGTTTAATGTTCAACGGTTATCATCGCCAAACTGATTACTGAAGCATAATGATAACCGTCTGCTCAAACGCTTTTTATGACGGATAATATGTAGCCTCGTTGACGACAAAAATGTTGTTAGGCTCGATATGGTAAATTGTTGGCTTGTTTTTTCCTATAGCCGAGTGTTCATGGCCACAGAATTTTACACCGTTGAGACCACCACTGAGGTGGAATATGAAATAAAAAAGTCCCGTTTTATTGGCGTTATTATGCCCTGTCAGAGTGAAGATGACGCCCTACGTAAATTAGGTCAACTCGCTGGACAACATCCACAAGCCAATCACCTCGCTTTTGCCTGGCGAATCCGCCAACCAGAAGGCTTTTTAACTGAACGGTTTCATGATGCCGGTGAGCCATCAGGTACAGCGGGTCGTCCGATACTCGCTCCTTTGGAAGGACAAAGTCTTATCAATACAGTCATTGGCGTAATTCGTTATTTTGGCGGTGTAAAACTGGGCACTGGCGGACTTACCCGCGCCTATGGCGCAGCAGCAAAACAAGCGATTGCTGAGGCTGATATCGTTAAATGGGTAGAAATGGCAGAAATGACATTAGAGATTGATTACTCACAGCTACAACTTCTCGAATACCAGCTCAAACAACTACGTGGAGAAATTATCGATCAGAGTTTTACGGATAAAGTCGTGGTTAGCATCGTACTGCCAGCACAACATCAGCAAGCTATCCGACAACAATTTATTAGCGACTATTAGCCTCTAACACAATCAGTCTCCCATCAATATATGGCTTATTAAAGTGATAGTTATCAGCAATATAGCTCACTGTGTTACGGTGATACATGAATACATGCGTCGGATCATTCTTATAATTCCAGCGATGAAAATCGATCGCCTCATGATAGATCTCCGTCATACAAAATAGTCGCCCGCCTGGTTTTAAACAATCTCTGAGCAGAGCAAAACTGTTTGCCGGTTGATGGAAATGCTCGATGACTTCACAGCTGCAAATATAGTCGTATTGTTGCTTCAACAGCTCATCATAATTAAAAAATAACGGGTCATAGGCTGCAATGGTGAAACCTGACTGATTTAAGACATGTGTAATCACCGGTGCATGTCCTGCACCGAAATCAAGCCCCTGATGATGCGATTTAAAAAACTGTTGAACAGCTTGGGTAATCGGAGAAACAAAGTGTTGAAAGCGTTTATCTTCTACATCATTTAAATGTTCCAGATAACGGCTCTGTTCTGCTTGGCGATCCGGCCATAAGGCCGGATCCATAAACACGCCATAACAAAAATCACACTGATGATATAAACGGTGTTTGAACTGATAAAACACCCTGGCCTGATGTTGGCAGAGTGGACAGGAAACCGTCATCTAAATCGGTAAAAAGCTGGTAATAAAACCAATCAAGCCGCCAAACACCCCACCCCAGACCACTAGCCAGCCTAAATGAGTGCGTATCATGTCTTGAACCATATTCTTCACCATTAGCGGCGTGAGTTCATCAAGACGTGATTCCACTATATGTTCGATTTGCATATGGATATCATCAAACACGGCATGGCTGTTGAGTTTTGAACGAATACTTTGCTGAAATGAGTCACTGTGAGCAATATCATCCAAAGAACGTGTCATTTTTTTAATAAACGGCTCACGCAGGGGTTCGAGTGCAGACTTACCACCAAACATAGAGAGCATGCTGCCAAAAGACGACTCCATAATCGTCGCAACCAGACTATCGTAGACGGGTTCTAAATCCGTATTCTCAATAACATCCGAGAAATCCAGCGGGTGTTGCGCATTATCAGCGACCAGTTCAGCCAGAAATCTATCGACATTTTCTTTGCTAAAAAACTGTTGCATGACCAGCTTATGAATACCGGCCTTAAACTCAGCAAAACGCTCTACCACGACACCAGAACCATACAATCCCGGTACTTTCTCGAATAGCATATGAATGGCTATCCAGTTTGTCAGACTACCGGCCAGTGCAAACAAGCCGGTAGCCAGAACCGCCTTTGAGGCGTTTGAATCAATAAATAATCCGGTAGCAACAAATGTGGCTGCTACCAAGTGGGTTATTAAACTCTTATTCATCGGTCCATTTAGTGAGTGTGTTGATAATTTGTGAGGCTTGGTCACGGCTTGAAATATTAAATTTAGAACGCTGGCTGTACTCGCCATTGCGTTTTTGATAACGACGAATGGTGTATTTATCAGGACCAAAGTCACCGGTTTTACGATCAAGATCCTGATAACGGAACATTACTGTTGCCCATGCGCCTTTTGTCAGAATCACTTTGTCTAGCTCTTTAACCGTCATCGTGTCACCTTCATGGTATTCAACGGTTAATTCGTCCACTGTCTCAGCCATATGGATAAAAACTCCTCAATTATTTTTGATTGAAATAGGCGGTCAATACTTTATGTAGCATCACCGCATCCTGACTACCTGCTAATTCGCGAATGGAATGCATGGCAAATGTTGGCAAACCAATATCGATCGTTTTCACACCGATATGAGATGAAGTAATAGGGCCAATGGTACTCCCACAAGCCATATCTGTTCTGACCACAAAATCTTGAACCGGTACATCATTCTGCTCGCATAATTGTCTGAATAAGGCGCTGGTCTGGCTACTGGTAGCATAACGCTGGTTGGCATTGGTTTTAATAACCGGTCCTTTGTTTAGTAAAGGACCATGTTCAGCATCATGTTTATCTGCATAGTTAGGATGAATGGCATGGGCATTATCCGCTGAAATCATCAACGACTGTTCGACCATACGCTGATACGCTTCATTGCCATCGACGAGTCGCTGTAATACGGCTTGCAGGAAAGTGCCCTGTGCGCCAGAAACAGATTGACTACCAACCTCTTCATGATCATTACATACCAGTAATGCCGATCTTGTATTGTCTGCAGCAAGTAAAGACTGCAACCCCACATAACAGCTCAGTAAGTTATCCAGTCTGGCGCTTGTTATAAAATCTGCAGACAAGCCCATTACTGCTGCTTTTTGCGTGTCATAAAAACACATTTCATAATCCAACACCCGACCGATGTTGATCTCAGGATGCTGCTGTCGGCATTGCTGTTCTAATAACGCCCGGAAATCAAGTTTATCTCCGTCATCCATCTGAGCAAGAATCGGGGGCAGATGCAATTGCGGGTTGATACTGCGATTTTGATTCGCCTCTCTGTCCAGATGAATGGCCAGACTGGGGATAGTGGCAATAGGGTCTTTGAAATCGATAATGACTTGAGCAATTTGGCCTTGTGGATCCTCATAACTCACTCTGCCAGCAAGTGACAAGTCACGATCAAACCATGGGTTTAATAAGGCACCGCCATACACTTCAACACCAAGCTGAAACAGGCTTTGTTGCACTTTTTCTGGCTTAGGTTTCACTTTCAGGCATGGGCTATCCGTATGTGCTCCCACCATACGAATCCCCGTATTGCTTAAATCATCCCCAGTTAAGGTGAATGCAATAATCGAAGCCTCACGAATAACAAAATAATGGCCTGCATTTAACTGTCCCCAACTATCGGCTTCATGAAGCTGCTCAAAGCCCTTATCTTCTAATAATGTCTGCAGAGAAGCTACTGCATGGTACGGGGTCGGTGAAGCATCGAGGAATTGGCATAAACCCTGGTTAAAATCGCTTGGCGTATATTTCATAATCAACGTCACATTGCATGGGATTAATAAAAGATTGGCTTATGATACCGATTTTTCAAGCGGGCTTGTTACTGATGTTAATCATCAATTACCTGACCACGGTAGATTCGCAATGGCTTTTTGACTTTCGGCGATGGTGTTTGTGACGCTGCAGTTCGTCCATTTTCCTCAATTTCAACGCCGCGATAGATGCGTTTTTTACTGGCTGAAACCGAGTGAGGCACATCGTCACGCTCAGAGTCAAATGATACATTTAAGAAACGAAATATATTGGTGTCATCATCAAGAAAACTACGGCCAGCCAATGGCATCTTGACGTTTGGTTTAAACGAATAACGCTCTACCTCCATCTCAGACCAATGTTCTAATACTTGTTCACCACGATGAGGACCATGAGATAAAGCCACTACCCTGCCTTGTTCAAGCAAGATATGACAGGCACGATTTTGTATTGTGGTAATAAAGAAAGTCCCCGTCTGCTCTGCCTGAGACAGCGTGTAGAGTTGTTTAAGAACTTCCGTATTATCTATCATAGATTGCAGAACGAGGGTTGATGAGTTCGGTTTAGCTTATAACAGCTCGTCATCCTCTTTCACTTTTTTCTGGGCCGTTTCGATAAACCACCATGTAAACGACAGCGATCAGCGAGTGCGCCCATCCCCCAGCCTTCAGGTGAACGGATGGCGACAGATCGTTTGCAACGCTTACCACCTGGCAGGCGCGCACCGCATTCTGGTCGATAACGTTTTACTTTTTCCCAGCCTTCTAATGTTTGTGATGCTTTTCGAATCACTTTCACTTCTCGAGGTGCTAACTGGTTCTGGTCAACCGGATGCGTTTTCTGATCAGTTTGTCGCCACCAGTAACGCACAACAGGAACAGGGAGACCAAATCGGCGAGCCAGATCATCAGGTTTACGGTAAATCTCCATTTCAAGCAGCAGGATGGCTGCTTGCTCTAATCTGGCTGTAAACTCTCGGCTCTCTTGTGGTGTCATTTAACTAGTCAGCCTCGTAACTCAGCGAAATGATGGCTTCGGTTAACTCTTCTACATCATCTTCTGGCTGTGCAATTTCACGAACTGAGATGCCGGCTTGGTGAACACTGTCTGGGTTACCTGTTATAAGAGGATGCCACTCGGGTAAATCTTCGCCTTCTGCTAAGAGACGATAGGCACAAGTCGCGGGTAACCAATCGAAATAATGCGCGTTTTCAATACTTAATTGAATACAGTCAGGGACGATGGTTTGACGATTATCGTAGTCTTTGCATCGACAGCTGTTGATATCTAATAAAGAACAGGCGGCTTTGGTGTAATACATGCGCCCATCATCTTCATCTTCTAGTTTATGAAGACAACAACGTCCACAGCCATCACACAGGCTTTCCCATTCATCGTGTGTCATCTGACTGAGACGTTTATGTTTCCAGAACTCAGTAGATGTTTTATCCTGCTTAGTCATGACTGATTCAATCGCCCTATCCAGCTTACTGACACCTCTCATCGAGCAGTTTAATCCTAAAACGATTTTAACGGCTGGAGAGACAGCAGCAAGTTGTCTGCAAACCGATAATGATACTAGATTGCAGCATCTCGCGACACCGTTTACACAGCAGCAACTTCAACATATCGAAGCGGTAGACTTGGCTGTTATCAGTCATTTAACGGAGTCCATCGACAAACCTGCTGCTCAGGCGTGGCTTGGCACAATCAAGAATCAATATGCGCCTCATGTTATTCTGATTAGCCACACTGAATTAGCGACAAACAACCAATGGCAATTTACTGATTACCTGGCGATGGGATTTAAGCATATTGCGGGAACAGAAGAAGGTTTGCGTATCTTCAGTTATGCAATAGAAAACTACCAGCCCAAACGAGATTGGCTGAATAGTCGTTTTTGGGCAAATCCGGAAATGTATGACAAATACCGCTGGTAATTCATCGCATTGTCATAAAACTGCATTATTATAAAAAAATCTGTGTAATAACGATCTGCAAAGGCAATATGACTGAAGAAAACACTCTCGATTTAAATAACCCGGCTCTTTACATCAACCGTGAATTAAGTTTACTCGAATTCAACTGGCGTGTTTTGCAGCAAGCACTTGATACCAATGTGCCTTTGCTGGAACGTCTCAATTATTTGTGTATCTCCAGCACCAATCTGGACGAGTTTTTTGAAGTACGTGTTGCTGGTTTGATTCAGCAGATTGAAATTGGTGATCCCTACATCGAATCCGATCAAATCACGGCTCAGGAATGCCTCAAATTAATCAACCAGCGCGCGCATGAGCTGGTTGAAGAGCAATATCGTGTGCTCAATGAAGTGCTTTTGCCAGAATTAGAAAAGGAATCGATTCAGGTTCTACCACGTTCACAATGGACAGATGAGCATAATGCCTGGCTGAAAAACTACTTTCAGGAAGAAATTTTGCCGATTCTCAGCCCAATGGGGCTGGACTCAGCACACCCCTTCCCTCGCTTACTCAACAAGAGTTTGAATTTTATTGTGTCACTGGTGGGTAAAGATGCATTTGGCCGTGACCGTGGATATGCCATCTTGCAAGCACCTCGTGCACTGCCACGTGTGATCCAGCTCCCAGCTGAAATGCATGCTGAAGGCGAATATAAGTTCGTTTTCCTGTCATCCATCATCCATGCCTTTGCTGAAGATTTATTTTTTGGCATGAAAATAAAAGGCTGTTTCCAGTTCCGTGTCACACGTAACAGTGATTTAGCCATTGATACAGAAGAAACCAGTGACCTGCTGGCCACCATTGCTGACGAACTCACCCAGCGTAACTACGGTGATGAAGTTCGTTTAGAAATTGCACACAACTGTCCGGAAGATATGGTGGAATTCCTGCGTAATGAATGTGCGATGGAGCGTGATAATGTCTACCTGGTGAATGGTCCTGTCAATTTGAGTCGAATTCAAACTGTCTGCTCATTAGTTGATAGACCTGATCTGAAATTCAGACCATTCACACAAGGTCGGCCAAGCGGCTTAACTCTGGATGTCGATATCTTTGATGCGCTGCGTAAACAAGATATGCTTTTGCACCATCCTTACCAATCGTTTACCCCCATCATCGACATGATTCGTCAAGCAGCGGCGGACACCAGCGTGCTTGCAATCAAACAAACCCTCTACCGTACAGGTGCTAAATCACCGATCGTGGATGCCTTGGTCAGTGCGGCTCAGGCGGGGAAAGAAGTCACGGTTGTGGTGGAGTTACGCGCTCGCTTTGATGAAGAAGCCAACGTCGCGCTGGCATCTCGCCTACAGGAAGCTGGCGCCCATGTGGTGTATGGCATTGTGGGTTATAAAACACATGCCAAAATGCTGCTTATTCTAAGACGAGAAAATGGTAAGTTACGTCGCTACGTTCACCTAGGTACCGGTAACTATCACCGCAGTACCTCACGCATTTATACCGATTACGGTTTACTGACCTCTGATAAACAAATTGGTGAAGATGTAAACAATCTGTTTATTCAGCTCACCAGCCTCGGTAAGATTCCGCAAATGCATAAACTGCTGCATGCCCCCTTTACCTTGCATGAAGGCTTACTGGCCAAAATTGAAAAAGAAATCGAATCTGCCAAGGCTGGCAAACCGGCCAGAATCATTGTAAAAGTCAACGCGGTTGTTGAGCAGGAAATGATTCAGGCGTTCTACCGTGCATCAATGGCTGGGGTAAAAGTCGATTTAATCGTCCGTGGTATCTGCTGTCTCAAACCTGGAGTTGAAGGCTTGTCTGACAATATTCAGGTCAGAAGTATTATCGGACGTTTCCTGGAGCATACGCGGGTTTTCTACTTTGAAAATCAAGGTTCACCTGAAATCTGGGCTGGCAGCGCCGATTTAATGAAACGGAATTTATTACGTCGCGTGGAAACCTGCTTCCCGATTGAATCTAAGAAATTACGTAATCGCATTTTGGACGACTTGGAAATCTATCTTTCAGATAATTCACAGGCGTGGATTTTAAATGCTGATGGCCGTTATCATCGTGTTGAAAAAGAAGATGACGCCCCATCAATTTCTGCGCAAACGACCTTATTAGAGCAAATGGCCAAGTCGTTCTAATCTCGTTATGGAAACTATTGCTTTTTTCAACCTGAAAGGCGGCGTCGGTAAAACGACGTCCGCCGTCAATATCGCCTGGCATGCCGCCAATGAAGGTATCCCCACACTGATATGGGACTTAGATCCACAAGGCGCATCCAGCTGGCTGTTGAATACCGATGCTCAATCGGAAACGAAACCCAAAAAATTACTCTCGGGCAAAACGCCTATCGGTGATTTGGTCAGAACGACCGAGTTTGACCACTTGGATATCATTCCCGCTGACTTTTCTTTCCGTCACTTGGATAAGCAATTGAGCGAACAAAGTGATCAGGGTAAACAGAACCTGATTGCCAAACTGGTAGAACCGTTCAGTGAAAATTATGCATTGATGATTTTGGACTGTCCGCCTAGTTTTTCCCTACTGACAGAACAGATTTTTGCTACGGCTGATTCCTTGTATCTACCGTTGATTCCGACGCATCTGTCGTTAAGAACTTTTGAGCAAACCCGTGACTTCTTTAAAGAACATAAATTAAAGCCTAAACGTCTACATGCTTTTTTTAATATGGTGGACAGACGTAGAAGTATGCATCGCGTGATGCTTGCCCATCCACCTAAGATGCTGAAAAATGGATTAAAAACAGCGATCCCCTATGCTGCTGTGGTAGAAAGAATGGGGGATCACCGTCAACCATTACCGGCATTTGATAAACAATCAAACGTCAGTCAGGCGTATGCTGAATTATGGCAAGAAATCAAACAAACCTTGTCTGAATTCTAAAATCATACGGCAAGTTTGATTCGCCAGCATCGATGAATCTTTTTATTTCGCTCAAAATCACGCGGTATGGTCGTTACGCTGATATCGTCGATCGTCAGTTGACTCAAAGCATCAGTATCTAATTCAAAATCACGACGGTTAGTCGAAAATATCAATTCGCCGTCTATTGTTAATAATGCCGCTGCTTGTTTGATAAGCGCGACATGATCACGCTGAATATCAAACACGCCTTCCATACGGCTTGAGTTAGAAAACGTCGGTGGGTCCAGAAAAATCAGGCCATAACGTTTGTCATCTTCTATCGCTTGTTGCAACCACTCAATACAGTTCGCACGAACATATCGATGTTGTCCACTGACGAAACCATTTAAATGCATATTATCTTCTGCCCAAGACAAATAGGTATTGGACATATCGACACTGGTCGTTGATTTTGCTTGACCTGCAGCCGCATAAACACTGGCTGAACCGGTATATGAGAACAGGTTGAGAAAGTCTTTGCCTTTGGCTAAGTCTCTCACAAGTTGTCTGGTATCACGGTGGTCCAAAAACAAGCCTGTATCTAAATAATCGGTTAGGTTGACCCAAAAACGCAGTCCATTTTCACGCACTTCTATGCGTTGATTTTTGGCTGCCTGAGCTTCGTACTGCTCTTTACCACGTTGTTTCTTCCTGACTTTCAGTGCCACCTGAGTAACAGGGACTTCGAATACTTCAGGAATAATCTGCATGGCTTCCTGTAGTCGCTCTATCGCTTTCTCAGGATCGATTTGTTTGGGGGAGCATATTCCTGAACATGGATATGTTCGTCATAAAGATCAATCGCCAAAGCATAATCAGGCAAGTCAGCATCATAAACACGATAGCAACTGATATCTGATTTACGCGCCCATTTGGCCAGATGCTTTTTGTTTTTCTTTAAGCGATTAGCAAACATCGCTCCCTGCTCTGTCATCTCAACAGGTGCATGTTCTTTATCATCGAACTCTTCGTCCACAAATTGTGTAGGCGTTGAGCTTAACTCATTAAAACGAACAGGTCGTGGCGCACGGTAAAACAGGACATCACAAGCAATTGGCCCATTATCAAACGGCACACTGTCGAAAAGTGTTAAGCCCGTAAATTTACCTAATTGTGCATTATCGGTAATCAGTGCAGTTCGCCAGCCTGAAAACGATTCATTAATAATATTGCCCAGGCTTTCATACAGATAATGTAACTCATCAGCACGACCGATTCGTTCACCATAGGGAGGGTTACACACAAACAAACCTGCTTTAGGTAAATCTGCAGCCAGTTTCGGCCATTCAGTTAAATCGCGCTGATTAACCTGAATACGGTCATGTAATCCTGCTTCAGCAATATTATTTTTGGCCGCTTCAATGGCTCTCGCATCAGCATCTCCGCCGACAATAACTGGACATCTGGCCAGGCCAGACTGTCTTCTTCGCTCGGCATCGGCTTTGAGTTGTTTCCAACTATCTTTGTCGTGTTGTTTCCAGGCGGTAAACCCGTAATAGTCACGCAAAATACCGGGAGCGATGTCGGCAGCTATCATGGCAGCTTCTATCAAAAAAGTGCCAGAGCCACACATCGGATCAATTAATGCCCAACCCTGCCTGGCTAATTTTTGCCACTCCGCACTGAGCAGAATAGCGGCAGCTAAATGCTCTTTTAATGGTGCAGTCGTATTGCTGACTCGATAACCACGCTTATGCAGGCTGTCACCGGATAAATCGATACTCACAGTAGCTTGATTGTGTTTGAGGTAGACATTAATTCGCACATCCGGCTGGTATAAGTCTACCGAAGGTCGCAGACCAAACAGTGTACGAAAGCGATCGACAATCGCATCTTTCACGCGCTGTGCACCGTATTGGCTGTGTTTTATTTTTGACCGGAAACTATTGAAATCAACAGCAATGGTGCTATCAAGTTCGTGGATATGTTCTTCCCAGGGAAGTGCATTCACCCCTTCGTATAACTGCTCTGGTGTCTCAGCATGCAAATGGGCAATAGGTAATAATACCCTGATGGCTACACGAGACCATAAACAGACCATGTAAGCGTCAGCCAACGTGCCGGTGAAACGGATATTTCCCTGATCTTGCTTGGTATTTTTGATACCTAATTGTTTTAGTTCATCCGCAAGCAGTGGCAACATACCTCTTGCTGCTGTTACCGTAAACTTGTGTTGTTTAGCCATATTGCCTTCCTGATATAATCAGATCATTTTAATACAGGTGAGCACACTAATGGCAGTTACTGACAAACAAAGACGTTATCTAAAAGGGCTTGCCCACACATTAAAACCGGTTGTTATGATTGGTAACAGTGGTTTAACAGAATCTGTTCTTGCTGAAATCGATAATGCACTGGAACACCACGAGCTCATAAAGGTCCGAGTGAGTGGGCAGGAACGCGCAGATAGAAAAGCCATGTTAGACAAAATTGCAGAAGAAAGTGGCGCAGATTTAGTTCAAGTGATCGGACATATTGGCGGTTTTTATCGCCCATCAAAAAAAGCTTTAATTCAACTACCAAGGTGATTGTATGATTCAAAAACCCGCTGATACAGCTCAACCCATCGAAAAAGTCATGGCAGAACGCTGGAGTGGTCGTGCATATGACCCTACCGTTATGGTGTCTCAAGAAGAAATCACTGCACTTTGTGAAGCTGCACGCTGGGCCCCTTCATGTTTTGGGGATGAGCCATGGCGTTATCTGGTTTGCGATAAAAATACTGACCGCACTGCATGGGAAAAACTGTTATCAGCCTTGGCCCCCGGCAATCAGGAATGGGCAAAGAACGCCCCAGTGTTAATTTTAGCGGCTTCAGTCCCTCTCTTCAGCCAAAATGATAAACCCAACCGTTGGTCAGGGTATGACACGGGTGCTGCCAGCATCAGCCTTTGCTTGCAAGCAACATCTATGGGGTTAATGAGCCATCAAATGGGCGGCTTTGACGATAAAAAAATCCGTGAGGCATTTGCCATTTCCGATGATATTCATATGTGGTCAGTGATCGCCATTGGTCATCAGGCGGCACTGGACAATTTGACCGAGGAACAATTAGAAAGAGAACTTTCTCCTCGTCAACGTCGTCCTTTAGAACAAGCATTTTTCATGAATAAGTGGTCATAAAAAAATAACCTTATTAGGAGAGAGAAAATGAAAAAAATGCTGATTGTGCTTGGTTTATCCATGATAGCCACCACGGCTTCTGCTTATGAAAAAGTCTATCTGGATAGATTACTTAAATCCTTGCAATGTAATTATTGTAATCTGAGCGAAGCCGATCTAAACGGCCATGAATTAAATGGTGCTGATATGAGTGAAGCTAATCTCAAGGGAATCAATCTAAGCAACGCTAAACTACATGGTGTTTGGTTCACACATTCCAGAATGCAGGGTGCGATTCTCGAAGGTGCGACCGTTACCAATGCACTGATGGATTATGCTGAATTGAATGGTGCAAACCTAAGAAAGGCCAATCTCTCTGGTGCTCAGCTCATTTTCGCGGATCTCACTGATGCGGATTTAACCGGTGCAAAGCTTGAAGGCGCAAAATTACGTGGCGTGATGTACTGCAACACTACGATGCCAGATGGTGAAGTCAACAATAGCGGATGCCCATAACCGCACAACAGTATGAACGTTCAAGCAGCCTGATTCAGGCTGCTTTTTTATGTAGGATGCGGAGGAATTCGCTAGTGTCGCCAATCAGATATCTATTATTAGCTATTTTGTTAACACCACTAGTTACGCATGCAGCCCCAAGTAAAATTGAATTGATTAACGGTGATACGCTTACCGCTGATGTCGTCGCTGAAACAGACGACACATTAAAACTTAATCACCCCTTGCTTGGTGTGATGGTTATCCCGAGAGCACGTATAAAAAGCCTTGTCTCATCGACAGATACAACGCCTACACCGCCGCCACCAGAAAAAAACCAGAAGTGAAACATGTAGAGGCTGACAGAGGTTTGTTCGGAACCGGGCTTTACACCAACTGGAAACGTCGGCTTGACCTTGGCTTTGGTGGTACTGCCGGTAAGTCCAGCACAAACCAACTGAACGTTGGATTTAATGCCGATTATGAATCAAAACAAATGCGGACTGCGCATAAAACCGCGTTCTTCCGAGCCGAATCTGATCATGAATTATCTTCACAAAGTTTTTTTACTTCAATGAACCGAGACTGGTTGAGACCCAACTCTCCCTGGTTTCAGTTTGCAGGTGGACGTTTTGATCTGGATGAATTCAAAGACTGGGATTACCGTGCTAATGCCAGTTCTGGATTTGGTTATGAGTTTGTGAATACAGATTCTTGGTTATTCGTGGGGAGAAGCGGTCTCGGTTTTAATAGAACCTTTGGCGGTGAGCAGCAGGACTTTACACCAGAGGGAATGTTAGGAATTGAAACCAAGTGGAGTATGAATCAATATCAGCATGTAGAGTTTTCTAATACGTACTACCCCAGCCTCAATGACCGCGATTACCGTAATCTCACCTCTTTCGACTGGATTCTGGACTTAAATAGCTTCGTGGGTGTAGCACTCAAGCTTGGTATTACCAACGAATATGACTCCACCGTACATGATGATACTGACCCCAATGATTTTAAATATACTGTCTCGTTAGCCTGGAAGCTGTAGAATACCCGCTTTTTGCTGTAAACATACTGTGAATAACGCTGAGCAAAACTTAACGCAACTTATCCAGTCCTCCATGCTATCTGATCGTTATCGTCTTCAACGTCAGTGGCAGCAATTACGTAAAAATAAGGCAGATGCTGAAAAAATCAGCGCCTTCACTCAGCGTGTGTTGCGATCCGTTGAACGTGCGCAACAGCGCTTGAAACAGATACCCAAACCGGATTTCAGTGCTGACTTACCCGTTATCGAACGTCGACATGAAGTCGCCAAAGCTATTGAAGAGAATCAGGTCATTATTCTCTGTGGCGAGACCGGCTCTGGTAAAACCACTCAGTTACCCAAAATTTGCCTGGATTTAGGCCGTGGTGTTACTGGCATGATAGGCCATACTCAGCCACGCCGAATCGCAGCCAGAACGGTAGCGACACGTATTGCCGAAGAGTTAGGCTCAGAAATTGGACAAACCGTGGGTTACAAAGTCCGTTTTCATGATCAAGTGAATGCTGAAAACAGTTATATCAAACTGATGACAGATGGTATTTTACTGGCTGAGACACAAAATGATCGCTTCCTGAATCAATACGACACCCTGATTATCGATGAGGCCCATGAACGCAGTCTCAATATTGATTTTTTACTCGGTTATATCAAACAGCTGTTACCCAAACGCCCTGATTTAAAAGTCATTATTACTTCAGCAACAATCGATACCGAACGCTTTTCCAAACATTTTGAGCATGCCCCGGTGATTGAAGTCAGTGGCCGTACCTACCCAGTAGAAATTCGCTACCGCCCTCTCCTCACAACCGATGAAGACTCACCCGATTATGATATGGTCTCAGGTATTGTGGCAGCAGTTGATGAGCTCTGCCGAGAAGGGCCCGGAGATGTATTGATATTCTTGGCCGGCGAGCGTGATATTCGTGATGTATCAGAAGCTTTACGCAAACATCATCCGCCACAAACTGAAATTTTACCTTTATTCGCCAGACAATCTGCTGCTGAACAAAACCGGGTGTTTAAGACCGGTGGGCAACGACGAATTATCTTATCTACTAATGTTGCTGAAACCTCATTAACGGTGCCAGGCATTCGCTACGTTGTTGACCCAGGAAATGCACGTATCAGTCGTTACAGTGTTCGCAATAAAGTACAACGTCTCCCGATAGAAAAAATTTCCCAATCCAGTGCGAATCAACGATCAGGGCGTTGTGGCCGTGTAGCCGCTGGCGTGTGTATACGGTTGTACGACGAAGAGGATTTTAATAACCGCCCGGCATTTACTGATCCAGAAGTTCTTCGCACTAATCTGGCATCAGTCATTCTACAAATGTCAGCGTTGAAACTGGGTAATCCAGCTAAGTTTCCTTTTATTAATCCGCCGCCACAAAAAATGATCAACGACGGTTATCGGCTTTTAGATGAATTGGGTGCCGTCGATAAACAACGTCGTATTACTGACATTGGCAGACAGTTATCCAAGCTGCCCATCGATCCTAAAATAGCCCGGATGTTGCTTGCAGGTGCAGAACAAAACAGTCTGACTGAAGTGCTCATTATTGCCAGTGCTTTGAGTATTCAGGATCCACGTGAAAGACCGATGGACAAGCAGCAGGCGGCGGATGAGGCCCATTCTAAATATAAGGACGAACGTTCTGATTTTATTGCTTTTATTAAACTCTGGAATCATTATCACGATAAGAAAAAACACCTTAGTCAGAATAAACTAAGAAAGTATTGTAAAGAGCAATTTCTCTCCTTCTTACGCCTTCGTGAATGGCATGACATCCATCAACAACTGCATGTGCAACTGGCTGAACTGGGCTTAAAATTCAATCAACAAGAGGCCAGTTATGACAGTATTCATCGCGCACTGCTCGCTGGTTTACTGAGTCACATCGCCACAAAAACAGATAAGTTTGAATACACAGGCGGACGAAACCTCAAGCTACAAATATTTCCTGGCTCAGCTTTGCATAAAAAAGGGCCTAAATGGATCATGGCGGCTGAGCTGGTTGAAACCGGTAAATTGTATGCGCGCATTGTGGCTAAAATCGAACCCGAATGGATTGAGCCAATTGCTGGTGACCTGGTCAGACGTCAATACACTGACCCACACTGGGAGAAAAAACCCGCCCAGGTGGTTGCCTTTGAGTCAGTCACACTGAATGGCTTACCCATTGTTAATCGCAGGCGTATTCACTACGGACCTATTGACCCTTCTTTATCAAATGAAATTTTTATTCGCTCAGCATTAGTTGAAGGTGACTGGCATTGTCAGGCAAAATTTTTCCAACATAACCAACGTCTCATTGAAGAAATTGAGTTACTTGAACAAAAGTCTCGTCGTCGAGATGTGTTAGTCGATGACGATACCTTGTTTGATTTCTATCGCAGCAAAGTACCGGATAACATCATTAACGGTGCCGGTTTCGATAACTGGTGTAAGCAAGCAGAAAAGAAAGACCCTAATCTGCTCATGCTAAGCAAAGAGATTCTGATGCAACATCAGGCTGAACAAGTCACCGTCGATCAGTTTCCCGATCAGATTCTTATCAATCGTGTTCCTCTGCCGCTTGAATATCATTTTGAACCCGGTAAAGCCGAAGATGGCATCACTCAGACAATTCCGCTCTCTCTGTTGAATCAGACAAGTAAAGAACGTTATGAGTGGTTGGTACCAGGCTTACTTCGCGAGAAAGTGATTTTCTTGATTAAAGCGCTACCCAAATCATTGCGTCGTCATTTTATTCCAGTACCTCAATATGCCGACCAATGCATCAAATCCATGTCGGCTGACTCGGGCGCTCTATTACCAGCGCTCAGTGAACAACTGAGAAAACTGACAGGTATTGAAATTGATGTGACGGATTGGCGTACTGAAGATCTGCCGCTATATCTGCAAATGAATTTTAAGCTGGTAGATGAGCAAGGTGAACTATTAGATGAAAGTCGTGACCTGGATAAACTAAAAGAAAACTGGGCACGAGAAGCCGCTGCCAGTTTCAGGCAAATTCCTGACAGTGACTATGAAAAGAAAGGACTGTCAACCTGGTCATTTGACTCACTACCAGAACATATCACACTAGAACAAAACGGCTTACAAGTCACCGCTTATCCAGCGCTTGTCGATAGAGGGGATTGCGTTGATTTAACCTTAATGGATACAAAACCTCAGGCTCAGGCCTTAACACGACACGGGCTTCGCCGCCTTTTCATGTTAAATCAAGCAGATGCAGTCAAGTATTTGCATAAAAATCTACCAGATATCAAACAGATGTGCTTGCACTATGCCAATGTGCCGCCATCGCCATACTCAGATGATGCACAAACAGACCTGACGCCGTGTGAACAACTTAAAACCGACTTAATTCAAGTGGCCTTTGACCGCTGCTTTATTTTGGATAAGCCGGCCATCACGGATAAAAATGCATTCGAACAACGTATCGCCGAAAGAAAAAGTGAGCTAATTAATCTAGCCGCTAAACTCGCTCAGAGTATTGCTAAGCCGCTTGCTGAATATCATGCAATTGCAAAAAGACTGTCTGGCAACATCCCACTGGCCGCCATTAACTCTGTAAACGATATCAAACAACAATTAAGCTTTTTGATTTATCAGGGGTTTGTGCATGATACGCCAGATGAAGCCTTGACCAGGTTGCCCGTATATTGTCAGGCTGCAGGTATCAGATTGGATCGTCTATTGACCGATCCCAATAAAGACAAACAACGCATGTCCGAAGTCATGCCTCACTGGCAAAAGTTCATCAATAAGGTCAACAAAATCGAAACACCAGCCTTTAGAGAGTATCGTTGGATGCTGGAAGAATTTCGTATTTCAGTCTTTGCTCAAGAGCTTAAAACCGCTTACCCCATCTCGGGTAAGCGCTTGGAAAAGCAGTGGCAAGAATGTTGATTATTATTAAATAACCCATGGTGCGGGGCGCCCCACATGGTAGCCCTGCACAAAATCAACACCAATATGTTGCAAGCTGATTAGCGTCGTATCATCCTCAACAAACTCGGCAACCGTTTTAAGCCCCAGTACCTGACCTATACCGTTGATAGAGTTGACGATTTCCAGGTTAACTGAATTCTCCACACAATCTTTAACAAACATGCCATCAATTTTGAGGAAATCAATGGGTAATTGTTTCAAATAAGCAAAAGACGACAAACCACTACCAAAATCATCCAAGGCAAATAAACACCCTACTTTTCTCAGTTCATTAATAAAATAAAGAGCACTGTGCATATTGGTAATGGCAGCTGTTTCTGTAATTTCGAAACACAGCACCGCGCCAGAATCAACTAAATCAGCAGCATGGATTAACGAGATAATTTTGTCATAAAAGCGTGTATCGCCCAGAGATTGGCCTGATAAGTTAATACCATATACACCACTGACGTCTCGCCCTTCACTACGGGCACGCTCAATACGTGACAAAACATGACTCACTGTCCACATATCAATCGATGCTGCCAGGTTATAACGCTCAGCTGCAGGTAAAAAGTGGCCTGGTGGAATAATTGAGCCATCATCATCAAGCATTCGTATCAATAACTCACAGTGAGGTAAGGTACTGTTTTTCTTTTGTGTAGCCACAATAGGTTGACTGTAGAGTACCAGCCGGTCATTACTTAATGCCTGTTGTATTCTTGAGACCCATCGCATTTCGCCACTACGTTGTACGATTTCCTGATCATGACTGCTAAACACATGGATACGATCTCTGCCTGCTTCTTTTGCGGCGTAACAGGCGTTATCTGCTTGTTTAAAGATATCAGTCATCGTGCTCGTGGGCGTGATGTTGACCATGCCAACACTGATAGAAGAGTTAAACGATAAATCATGATCGATAAATTCAAAATGACGAATTTTATCCATCACTTTGTTCAACTTCGCTTGTGCCTGTGTTGCAGACGTATCCATGAAAAGAATGGCAAACTCATCCCCACTCAGCCTGGAAAGCACATCAGAAGGCTGAAGTTCACATTTGATTAGGTGCGCGATTTGTATCAGTAATTTATCACCTGCTTTATGACCACAGGTATCGTTGATAACTTTAAACTGGTCAACATCGATATAACAAAACACATGATTAGGTTCTGTTTGCTCCTGAAGTAGCAGTTGTAGGTGTTTCTCTATGGCAAATCGATTAGGTAATCCTGTCAATGTGTCATGTAGCGCAAGATACTGAAGATCTTCTGAAAGTAATTTCTGCTCCGTAATATCTTGCGCATGAATGACAATGTAATCGACTTCGTTTTTATTATTTCTTACTGCTGAGACGGTGCCTGATAACCATAATGGTTTTTTGTCACGACCCAAGCATTTTTTGGTGATCTGATATTGCTCAACATCCCCTTCAACTAATTTATAAAAATCATTTCCTGGTTGATCAGGTTCATCATCATGCAGTAGTTGCAGCATATTGATGCCTTTGAATTCTGTCTTGCTATAACCAAATAAATCGCAACTCGCTTTATTCACATCAAGAATAATTAAATCAGCATTGGTGACAAAAACGGGAACGCCAGCATTTTCAAAAGTCTGTGTCAGAAATACTTCTTTATTTTGTAGCGTTTCAACAAGGTGGGTTTGTGCTTCATTTATCTGAGTTAAATGTTCTACTAGGTGTTCATTTTCTTGACGCAACTGCAGACTTTCCATGACCCTTGCATGCAGATTTCTAAATAACATTGTGCAGGCGATCATATAGGTGATTAATGTCAGCGCTTCTACTTCTAAATCGACATAAAACATAGCGCCTATGATGCAGATTAGCATCGGATAGACATAAGCGACATAACTGGTGAGGCTACTGAGCATTGAATAAATTGCACCAGAACAGAGACCGGCAATGACCAGAGGAATAATCAATTGATGATTAAATTGTGAATCACCATCAAAAGCAAATCCCAGACTGCCCCATGCCAGTCCTGATAACAGCACACCAGCGGCGTATATTTTCTCGTAACGAGCAACTGTCGATGCCGTTTGTTCATGTTCAGTAAAATGACTCTTGAGATAGTGAATAAGCAACATCCTAAAAAGGATGGCCAAAAAAGTAAGCATTCCCCAAATGAAGAGCGAACTTGCATTTTCTGATGAATGTAAAGCAAGCAAAGTCAGAATAAGGATGACAATATTTGTCATACTGGCGATAAAGCCCTGCTGTAACAAAATGCCGACTCGCATTTTGTTAATTTTAAATTTCTGAGCATGTCGCTCTAAGTGAGTTTGGCTAACCGTTTCCAACTTTATTCCAGAATCGTAAATGTATTTAATTATTTGAACTGATTCACACGATGACACAGTTAATCATACTTATTGATGATTTACGTGTGAGACAGTTCACGAGAATACGAAAAATTGATATTCAACACCAGCTTTATTCAGGAGTAGTTCAGTTTAAGTCTGCTATTGTTCTCTTAATGACTGAGCGGAGGTGAATTCGTTTGGATGATATCTTTCTTATTGCTATCAGGCATGAGCAATTGTATCAATTCTGCAGCCGAAGTTAAGCAGGTACACTTAGTATTGAAAAGAATAGAATAATCATGACCTGTGTCATGGCATGAAAATACGCATTAAACGAAGATAGATGGCGTCAATAAACCGTACGCCAAGTGAAACAATACCATGCACATTAATGGTAATGGCCATTGAGTTGAACGTATAAATAAGACAGGCTGTTGATGTTCTTTATCACTTCAATAACCATATTAAGAGCGGCTATGAACCCTATAAAATCAGTTGCCATTTTGTTTTCATTCGCCAGTACACTATTAGCATCATGTCCATTGTTTGCGGATGGTAGACCATATACAGTGAAAGCAAATAACAAAGTAGACTCTGATACCTTCATTGGCTACAAAGTCTATCGAACCTGGTGTGCAAGATGTCATGGCACCTTCGGACAAGGATTGGCAGCCAGTGACTTAACAAAAACCTTAAAAACAACGGATAGAGATGAGTTTTTTACTGTTGTTGCCAGAGGAAAAAAAGGCCGAATTGGGGTAATGCCTGCTTGGCAATCGAATGATAGCGTTATGAAAAACAGAGATAGAATTTATAGTTACTTAAGGGCCAGAGCTGATGGCGCGCTTGGGGCTGTAACACCCGAGTTGATCGACTGATGTCAGTGTTTATGATGAACCTTTACCATTCAATTCAGCTGCTTATATTTACTCACGGAATAGTAAGGCCAAGCCATGTATAGAGTTTTATTAATACTTCTTTTTACCTGTCCACCACTCCTTGCATTTGCGGATGAACATCGACCTTACGAACAAGAGCCGGGCAACAACATTAATGAAATTGCTTTACCCTTAACGACACATACAGCAGCTGAACTGGCAAAAGTTGAAACAGGCGGAAAAATCCTTTCCGTTGAAGAAGAGCACTACGGTAGCAAAACGGTATTTCGTGTTAAAGTGCTGCATAACGATGGAAAAGTAAAAAATCACCGATTTGATCGTGACTCCGGCCATTCAGTTCCATGAGGTTGCATGCGCGTTTTATTAGTAGAAGATGAGAAACATCTTCGTGAACAAATTACCCAACAATTAAAACAACAAAATCTCACTGTCGATGCTGTGGCAGATGGTGAAGAAGGCCTTTTCATGGGGGCAGAGTATCCCTACGATGTGGCTATTATTGATTTGGGGCTGCCGAAACTATCTGGTATTGAACTGATTCAGTCATTACGCAAACAAGGATTTGACTACCCTATCCTGATATTAACAGCACGTGGTCGCTGGCAAGATAAAGTTGAAGGCCTTGAATCTGGTGCTGACGACTACCTGGTCAAACCATTTCATTTTGAAGAGCTTATCGCACGTATCAACGCACTTAGCCGCCGCGCATCAGGTTGGTCAAATCCAACACTAAGCTGTGGTCCAATCACACTCAACCCGGCCACGCAAGAAGTCACCAAAAACGGTCAGCTAATTGAACTAACAGCTTACGAATATCGTTTACTTCATTATCTATTGCTGCATGCGGGCGAAGTCATTTCAAAAACAGAACTCACCGACCATATCTACGAACAAGATCAAGATCGTGATAGTAATGTCATTGAGGTATTTGTAAAACGTTTACGTAGTAAATTGGATCCAGATAAACAACTTAATCCAATAGAAACATTACGTGGGCGTGGTTACAGGCTTAACCTGCCCCGTGAAAGTCATTAATTTCTCTTTATCCAACCGGGTTCTTGTTGCTGTCAGTCTCGTACTAACAGCGTTTCTGGGTATCTCTGCCATCAGTCTGAATAATGCATTTAAAACCAGTGCAGAGCTGGAACAAAAGAAACGTTTAAAAAACTATGTCTATACTCTACTCACAGCCGCCGAGATCAATGATAAAGGTGAGTTAAAAATGACTCACGATTTGGCAGAACCGAAATTTTCTATACCTAACTCCGGTCTTTATGCACAAATCACCAGTAACGGTAAGATTGTATGGCAATCTCCTTCAGCAATCGGTCATTTTTTATCTCTGCCTTTTCAACCCGGGCCATCGAATGAACACTACACTGTCGTTGAAATAGATGCAGGAATGAAGTTACAAAACCTGGCTTTCGGCATTGTCTGGGAAACTGAAACCGGTAAAGAGCTTGACTATACCATTAATGTGGCTGAAGACATGTCTACCATTAAAGAAACCACAGCCAGTTTTCAGCGCAGTTTGTGGTATTGGTTAGGAGGAACGGGATTAATGCTGTTATTAGCACAATGGTTAATCCTCAAGTGGAGTTTGCGCCCATTACATGACGTTGCCAAAGATTTGCATGCGATTGAAACCGGTGAGCATGATCGTTTAAATGATGAGTACCCACGTGAACTCAAGCAACTCACCAACAATATTAATGCCCTGCTTGATCATGAACAATCACGCCGTCAACGCTACAAGAATTCGCTAGCTGATCTTGCACATAGTTTAAAAACGCCCTTATCTGTTTTTCGTGGCGAACTGGCTAATAACCACGATCTGGAAAACTTGAAGAAAACAGGCTATGAGCAGCTTGACAGAATCAGTACCCTGGTTGATTACCAACTACAACGAGCATCAACAGAAGGTAAGAGCAGCCTGCTCGCTCCCGTTTCTGTCGGTGAGATTATTCATAAAATCATAGGTAGCCTTGATAAAGTCTACAAAAACAAAAATATACATGCACAATGTGAGATTGAGCGTGATGCGTACATTCATGCAGACGAAGGTGATATGTATGAGTTATTAGGCAACTTATTGGAAAATGCTTACAAGTACGGTAAGCAAGAAGTGCATGTCATTGCCACCAGTTCAGGGAACATGGTCAAAATCCGTGTCGAAGATGATGGGTCTGGAATTCCGACCCGTGCAGAAAGCTATATTATTAAACGCGGACATCGTATCGATACCCAGGCTGAGGGACAAGGCATTGGCCTGGCCATCGTCAGCGATATCATCATGGCCTATGAAGGTAATATCCACCTAGAACGTGGCCGCCTAGGTGGGGCAAGTTTTATTGTCGAATTACCGAGAATTTAATCTTGCTGCTGTGACTGAAGGTACTGAAATAACTGCCTCGCTGACTTTGGAGGCTTGTCCTGTTTCGCTTCACGCTGTGCATTTCTGACGAGTTGTCTGACATGCTGAACATCAAAGTCATCAAAGGCATGAATAAGTTCAGCATAGACTTCATTTTCACCAGACAGCAAACGATCACGCCATTGTTCTAGTTGATGAAACTGTTTTACCTGGCCCTGATGAGGTTGCTTTAATTGCTGTAACTTCGTATTTATCGCTTCGTGATCACTGTTTGCAATCAAGCCACCGATATAACCAACTTGTCTTTTTAATGCACCTTTGCTCATTGATTGTGCACTCAGAATGGCATCATAAAGATCTTCAGATAAATCTAACTTTTGTAGATCTTTTACAGGTAACGCGATTAACGCACGGCCCAGCTCTTTTAACGCATTAAGCTCCTGTTTTACTTGCGTTTTACTTTTCTCAAACTCCCAGTCAGCCGGCCAATCTGCATCCTGATCATGTTCAAAATCTGACATAAATTTTACTCACCTATAATGGTCACGATCACGCGACGCCTCTGTTGATGGGCACGATGTTCCCATAAATAAATACCTTGCCAAATACCGAGATCACACTGTGCAGCACTCACAGGCATGGTCAGATCTGGATTGGTTAATACCGTCCGAATGTGAGCACTCATATCGTCAGGTCCTTCGTCTTGATGTCTGAACATGGGATCACCATCCGGCACTAAATGCTGCATAAAGGTTTCAAGATCGTGACGAACATCGGGATCGGCATTCTCACAGAGCATTAATGAGGCACTGGTATGTTGAACAAAGACATGGCAAGTACCTGTGCTTATTGCGGACTCTGCAACCAATTCTTGTATATCGCGGGTGATATTGGTGGTGCCACGTCCTAGCGTTTTGAATGTTAATGTACGTTGAAAAACCATTATACGAGTCCAGCCTCAAAGTGTGATTTGGCCTGACCACTATCAATGACTTGTCTGACAACATCAGCGGCTTTTCGCTGTGACTCAATCAGGCCACAATGCCAAAGTATGATCGCCGCACCATACACTAAACTGTCGTATGCCGCCCCTTTCTCACCGGCTAGGGCTTGCAGCCCTTCATCCAATGTTCGTTGAGCTGTGACCGTATCATCCGTCTTAACACCACGCGTATCTTGTTCGATGCCAAAGTTTTCAGGTTCCAGTGTGCAGGCCTCAACTGCGCCATTCACTAATCGATGATTATTTGATGCTTCTCTCAGCGTCGGGACTAGACCACCTTCCAGACCCCGTGCAATAAACGCAGAATCATAACCAAAAGCTTTTGCTAACCAAGCTAAAATATCGGGATATTCTTTATGAACAAAGCCGATACCTAAATGTGTTTTTTGCTTTGCTTTGAGTGGCATAATCATTTTTTCTAATGTTGCCAAGCTCGGACGTTTAATCATTTGTGTCCGTAGCGTTTCTAATGCAAATAATGCAGGACTTGCCTGAGCTTGATCTAAATAGGCCCAGCCAATCTGATTGTTCACTACCGCTTCAGCTGCTTCAGCTGTCGACTTTTCAGTACTATAGCCAGCCAGCTTTAAAACCTGAGCATGGGTAACACCAAATTTTGGCCCCATTTCAAATACGCCTTGTGACATTGCAGGTAAACCACAGGCTGCCAGAACAGCCGGTAAAAAGGCTGTCATCGGACAATGACGATTAAAACCATTGAATGGGTCAGAAAAAATAAATAACTGGTCGACATTGACTGATTGGCTATCGGTAATGGACTGACAGGCTCTGAGAATGCCTAAGTTCTCTTCATTAGTCTCCCGTTTCATTCGCATGGCAATAAAAAATATAGCTGCACGAACAGGGTCAGCCTGACCAGACAGAATTTCCATCATGACATCAAATGCTTCTTGCTCCGTCAGATCTTTACTGAGATGCGGTCCAGTGGCAACTTTTTTAATTGCGTCTGCGAGTGCTGTCATTATTTTTCCTGTGTTAACCAGTCTTGTAATGTTGCTTCATCAACTACATCAATACCTAATGATTCTGCTTTGGTGAGTTTCGAGCCGGCATCAGCGCCGGCAACCACATAATCGGTTTTTTCGACACGCTCCCGGCTACTTTTGCACCGAGTGCTAATAATTTTTCCTTGGCTTCACTGCGCGATAAAGTCTGTAGCGTTCCAGTTAGCACAATAGTCTTACCACTCAAAGCCGTATTAGTCTGTTTTTTCTCTTCGTTTTGCCAGTGAATACCCACGCTTAACAAACGTTCAATCACTTCACGATTATGCGTTTGTTGGAAAAAGGTCTCAATGTGGTGAGCCACAACAGGGCCCACATCTTCAATCTCCATAAGACTCTCAGATGAGGCCTGCATCAATTCTTCCAGCGATGCATATTGCAAAGCCAAAGCACGTGCCGTGGCTTCACCCACTTCACGAATACCAAGCGCATACAGAAACCGTTGGAAACGTGTTGATTTTGCTGCATTCAAAGCATTCACCAGATTTTCAGCAGATTTCTGCCCCATACGTTCCAAACTGGCGATAGTGTCGACATCTAATAAAAATAAATCGGCGACATCTTTGATGTGTCCGGCATCCACCAGTTGTTCAACTAACTTATCCCCAAGACCGTCGATATCCAGGGCTTTTCTCGATGCAAAGTGTTTGATCGCCTCTTTCCGTTGTGCGGCACAAAATAAACCACCACTGCAACGCGATACCGCTTCCCCTTCTTCCCGCTCTACATCCGAGCCACAAATGGGACAAGCTGTTGGCATGACAAACTCGCGTGCGTCATCAGGACGTTTAGTGATGATTGTCTTCACGACTTCCGGAATCACATCACCTGCACGTCGAACAATCACTGTGTCGCCGATACGCACATCTTTACGACGAATCTCATCTTCATTGTGTAATGTGGCATTAGACACGGTTACACCACCGACAAATACCGGCTTCAAGCGTGCAACCGGAGTCAAGGCACCTGTTCGACCGACCTGGATTTCAATATCTTCTACCGTAGTCATCTCTTCCTGTGCAGGAAATTTGTAGGCAATTGCCCAGCGTGGCGCTCGCGAAACAAAGCCAAGTCGTTCCTGCAAAACGGTGTCATCGACTTTAAACACCACACCATCGATATCATATTCAAGGCTGTCGCGACGTACTGCCAGCTCATCGATATATTGCTGGCAGGCTTCTAAACCCTCTAATACTTTGAGTTCAGGTGAAATTCGACAGCCCCACTCTGCTATCAAATTCATAGCGGCAGAGTGACTGCTGGGACGCGACATACCTTCAATCACGCCAAGGCCATAACAGTAAATTTCCAGCGGTCTGGATGCGGTGATCTTTGAGTCAAGCTGACGCAACGATCCGGCTGCAGCATTGCGTGGATTCACAAATGGTTTTTTATTATTTGCCAACTGAGACTGGTTCAACTTTTCAAAACCAGCTTTAGGCATAAAAATCTCACCACGAATCTCAACAACCGCAGGAATAGGTCCACCTTGTAACTTCAATGGCACAGAATTGAGGGTGCGTACATTGGCAGTCACATCCTCACCTGTGGAACCATCGCCTCGCGTTGCTGCTTGAACCAGGACACCATTTTCATAACGGATACTGATGGCAAGACCATCAAGTTTGGGTTCCGCCGCATAGGTTTGTTCTTTATCAGTATTCAACCAATCCCGCACACGTTTATCAAATGCAGCTAACTCTTGCTGATCAAACACATTGTCCAAAGACAACATGGGGATGGCATGCTGAACTTCATCAAACTTATCTAACGCTTGACCACCAACACGCTGTGTAGGCGAATCGGCAGTGAGTAACTCAGGATGCGTTTGTTCTAAGCTCTGCAGTTCCCGAAATAAACGGTCATATTCACTATCCGGTACTTCTGGATTATCCAATACGTAATACTGGTAACTGTAGTGATTGAGAGTATCGCGCAACTCGGCAGCACGCTGCCTAACATCAATTGAAATAGTCATTCGACAGGTGATCACTTTCAGCTTGAACGGACATTTGGTACTCGAAAATTTTCGTACGCATCGACTCTATGGCGGCATCACTCACAGGCTGTCGAGTTTCATCACACAGCACGCCACCTAATGATTGCGTCATATTTTTAGCGGTATCCAGTAGGTCATCAAATAATGCCAAACCACTTATTGGTGCGGGTAATCGCGCAAAAATCAGTAAGCCCGGGGTCGACATGGACACAAATTTATCAGGTAAAAGTGTGCCAGGATCAATGATATTCGCCACACTGAATAACGACTGTTTGCGTGAACCTTGGGTAAACCGATGATAAATCTGCATATCACCAAAATGTAAGTCCTGATTTTCCAGCGCGGCCTTGACCTGCTTACCTGAAAACATCGTGCCTGACTCAGCCATAATCGTAAAAGCAATAACCATGTCCCAGTCTTGCGCTGGCGCAGGTTCTGGTTTGGCTTTCTTAGCTGGTTTTTCTTGCTGAATATCCTGGAGTGGTGGCTCTGGTTCTGCACTCACAGCTTCTTCATTGGAGAGTGGCTCATCAAACAAGTCCATGTCGACTTCGCTGGATTCTGTTTCACTAAACGACGAAGTTGGGTGTGGCGTCTGTTCATGCAACTCTTGTTCAAAAAGTGCGTCAAAGCGTTCTTTGAATTCGTCGTCTTCATCGTTGTGAAGATCCAGTTCACGCTCAAATTCCCTGGCACGTTGCTGGCTCTTGTAATTGGCGTACCAACTGACGCCAACAAACGCGATGATAATAACGATAATGAGGATAATTATTTCAGACACTTAATATAATCTTTCACTTAAGAGATAATAGTCATTTTATTTTATTACTTTAGAGAGCATCCATGTCTACACAGCCAAGCAAACAATTAGAAACTTTCGATAATGCAACACCGGAGCGCGATTATACCATTCACATCGAAACATCTGAATTTACCTGTCTGTGTCCCAAGACCGGACAACCCGATTTTGCCACCATCAAACTGGACTATGTACCAGATGAAAAATGCGTTGAATTAAAGGCCTTTAAACTTTACATGTGGTCATACCGCGATCAAGGCGCATTTCATGAAAAAGTGACCAATACCATTCTGGATGATTTGGTAGCGGCATGTCAGCCAAGATTCATGCGCATCACAGGGATATTTAACGTTCGTGGCGGCGTTTACACCACAGTCGTAGCGGAATATCGTAAAGAAGGCTGGGTCGCACCAGAACCTGTCACACTTCCATAAATGCATAATGAGCGATACTGATTCCAGCCAGTATCGCTTTTTTCTATATGACGCTAGTTATCAAATCTAAACACTGAATGAGGCCATTATGCGAAAAATGATCCAGGGCGCACGATACTTGATTCAGGGGTTTAGCTTAATTAATCAGCCTGGCATCAGACGATTTGCCTATTTGCCGATGCTCATTAACACCTTGCTGTTTAGTGGTGCCATCTGGTTTGGCTTATCTCATTTTGATGGTTGGCTTGAGGCATTGATGCCCGACTGGTTACCGTCATGGTTGGAAAGTGCTCTGACTTGGATCATCTGGCCGCTGTTTGTTGTGCTACTGGCATTAATTGTGTTTTTTACCTTCTCCATAATCGCCAATATCCTAGCGGCACCTTTTAATGGCATTCTCGCTGAAATGGTTGAAACCAAGATGTCAGGAGCCAGTCCACCCGATATGCCATGGACGCAAGTCATCAAAGACACACCAAAAATGGTGATGAATGAACTGCGTAAAACCGCTTATTTATTACGATGGATGCTGCCATTATTACTGTTATCCTGGATACCCGGTTTAAACCTTATTGCGCCAGTCTTATGGTTTTTCTTCTCAAGCTGGACGCTTGCACTTGATTATCATGATTACCCCATGGGGAATCATTTATTAGGTTTTAAAGAACAACGTGAGAAACTTCGCCAACACCGAAGTCTGGCGCTGGGATTTGGTTTTGCTACGTTGCTTGCCACCATGATTCCTATCGTTAACTTTTTAGTGATTCCAGCCGCAGTCGCTGGGGCAACGATGCTTTACATAGAAAACCTAAAAACTTAACCATCTAAGCCCTGAACTAATTCATCCAACAATGCTTCAATATCCCATTCGCAAGAACCACAGCCAGACACGGCACCGGTTTTACGAGAGATAGTATCAATATCAACTATTCCCTGTTCAAACAGGCTTTCTATTTTGGCTCGGGTTGTGCCACTACAATCGCAAATGACTTCATCCAGACGCGTCTGGCAATCATCACTCATATTTATCTCTTCCACTTCTGTTTGATACTCATATCGATGTGAGTTGCTAACTAATTAAACTGACTGAGAACTATATCCACGGTTAGCCAAAATGCAATTAGACACAAGATGACTGACATAAATCGATAACTTTTTTGCAAAACGACAGCACTTTGAACATGCTTGGCAAGCAAAACATAAGCTAATTTTACCCAAGCTACGGCAATCGCAGTAGTACTTAACAACATAAGCAATGAAGATAATGTGATATCGCTGCTACCGAGATAAACAGGCAAGATGCCAAGGTAAAAAATATCGCCTTATAATCGACTAAGGTCAAAGTAAAACCAGCCATAAAGCTAGCCAAGCTAGTTTTTTTCCTGAAGTTGCCATAGCAGCATGGCGATAAGGCGAGTGCCAAAGCTGATAACTGAATAGCACTAAAATAATGATTGCCATTATTTGCAGTAGCCACCGGTGTTGCTCAAGCCAAATAGCCACTATTGTCAGTCCAAACATGGCTAGTAACAGATACAGCAAGTCTGCCGCTACAATTCCCAAGCAGACCATAACACCCTGTGATACGCCGCCTGATAAGGTACGTGATACAACCAGCATCACACTGATACTTGGCAAAGCCGCCATTGCAGAAAGCAGAAAAAATAAGGCGATGCAATCTAATATCGTCATAACGCTGTCATAGGGATAAACATAAAAAAGCCCCGATGAAATGTCGAGGCTTCTTCAGCATTATGTGTTTTATCTCATGGTGTTAAATTAATACTGGTACCAAATAAGCCAACTAAACCAATAATAATCAGATAAATCGCAACAATGTAACTCAATAGTCGCGGTACCATCAGAATTAAAATACCGGCAATTA
>NZ_AP027741.1:2400000-2592500 GCF_030296755.1 Methylophaga marina | reverse complement strand
GGTTGGCTTTGTTGATCACGGCTCCAATTGCCAACTCGACCTGACCATCCAGTTCAATTTCTATTTCTGGTGTTCCCTCTGGCACTTCACCTTCTGTAATGACGTTACCTGCACCTTTATGTGCATTGGCTGCCGCTTCTTCTCCGTGAAATCGTGCAACGATCTCACGTGCCAGCTCAATTTTGACATCACGCGGGTTTGCTCCTTGTTCTACCATTTCTTTTAAGCTGTCTATCTCTTTAATAGTCTTGAATGATAGTAGTTCATACCAGCGCCACATGAGTGAGTCTGGAATAGACACAATCTTTTGAAACATTGTGCCAGGGGCTTCGGTGATACCGACATAATTACCCAAAGACTTAGACATTTTCTTCACACCATCCAAGCCTTCTAATAATGGTGTCATGATCACGACTTGAGAGTCCTGCCCTTCCGCTTTTTGTAATTCACGCCCCATTAATAGGTTGAATTTCTGATCTGTTCCCCCTAACTCGACATCAGCTTCCAGTGCGACAGAGTCATAACCCTGTACTAATGGATAAAGAAATTCATGAATCGATATAGACTGGTTCGCTTTAAAGCGCTTCTTGAAGTCATCTCGTTCAAGCATGCGTGCCACACTTAATTTACCTGCCAACTTAATCATGAAGTCAGCACCTTTTTCATTAAACCATTCAGAGTTGAAACGTATTTCCGTTTTATCAGGGTCTAAGATTTTGAACACCTGCTCTTTATATGTCTTAGCATTTTCTTCAATTTCTTCAGGGGTCAGTGGTGGCCTAGTTGCACTTTTCCCAGTTGGATCGCCAATGAGTCCAGTGAAATCACCAATCAGAAAAATTACGGTATGTCCCATTTGCTGGAATTGACGTAGTTTGTTGATGAGGACAGTGTGACCTAAATGTAAATCAGGTGCTGTAGGATCAAACCCAGCTTTTATTCGCAGTGGTTTACCTGATGATAATTTTTCGACAAGCTCGCTTTCAACTAAAATTTCTTCCGCACCACGGCGAATTTCAAGCATCGCATCATCTACAGGCATCATTTAGATTACTCCAAGTTCTTGTGTTTTATGAGGTCGGCAATATTATCACAACATACATAAAATAAGGGGTTCCAATTCTGATCAAATATTGAGAGAATTGAGAGAATTTTTAATTTCACCAAGAGTTTGCATATGAAACGTAATAGACTTTTGAACTCCAGAGCTGAATCAAGACTGTTCTCAAGTGACAAAAAATTCCATGGCAAACGACATCACTTCATCACTTTATCCATAGCAAGCATCGTTGGCGTCTTCGTGACCAGTATGGTTCTTGCCACCAGCACCCCAGTAAATACAGATACCAAATCACAAACAATCAACTTGCCAGGCCAAATTGGTAACGAACGTATTGAAACGTCTGATTCCCTGACAGAGCAAACAACGCAAATCACCTTAGCCCCTCCAACGACAGAACTAAACAATAACCCTCAAACTGACTTAGTAGAGGTACCTGATTTAGAGAACAAACCTGTTACAGATCCTGCTGAGCTCGAGCGAATCGCACTTGAAATAGCTCATCTTTCTGAGCTAGACCAATCAAACGATGATAACGACATCGAAACTCCAGCGGATGAAACGCTCACTACTTCATCCATAGAATGGAAGCAGGTTACAGTTCAATCTGGAGACAACCTGTCACTGATTTTTCCTAAAGTTGGCTTGTCAGCTCGAGATGTTTTCAATGTCGCTCAGACAGGGAAAGCGGTAAAACCGCTATTAAACCTAAAACCAGGACAAGAAATTCGCTTTGGTCTGAGTACTGATAACGATGGCAATACAGAATTAAAACAGCTTGAACTTGTTTTCAGTCCCATTAAAACCTTGCAGCTAACAGTAACTGATGATGGATACAAAGCAGAAACACTGACCAAAGAAACGGAAAAACGTCAAAAACAAGTCTACGGAGAAATTGAATCTTCACTATTCGGCTCAGGTTTAAAAGCTGGTCTGTCAGACAAACTAGTGATGGAACTAGCACATATTTTTGGATGGGATATCGACTTTGCTTTAGATCTTCGTCAAGGTGACAGTTTTAAAGTCATTTTCGAAGAAGACTATCTTGAGGGACAAAAATTTGATGATGGCGATATATTAGCCGCTGAATTTACGAACAGAGGCACAACGTTTCGGGCTGTCCGTTATACAGATACAGAGGGTAATACTCACTACTACACCCCAAAAGGTGAGAGTATGAGAAAGACATTTACCCGAACTCCTGTTCATTTTAGTCGAATCAGTTCTTTGTTTAATCCTAATAGAAAACACCCTGTTCTAAAAACGAGTCGCCCTCATCGTGGTGTCGATTATGCGGCCCCGACCGGCACACCAATTTTGGCCACAGGCAATGGTAAAGTCGAATTTATTGGAAATAAAGGTGGCTATGGCCGTGTAATTATCTTGTCTCACGGTGGTAAATACACAACGCTTTATGCTCATATGTCGAAATTCAAATCAGGATTAAAACGTGGCCAACGAGTAAAGCAAGGACAAGTGATTGGTTACATTGGAATGAGTGGCTTGGCAACAGGACCCCATCTACATTATGAGTTCCGTATAAATGGTGTACATCACAACCCTCTTACGGTTGCTTTACCAAAGGCTGAGCCTCTTAATGCTAAGTATATGGCCGATTTTAAACAAAAGTCACAGACTCTACTTGTGCAGTTGGAATCTCTCAAGGTGCCTACACTGGCCATGAACCAACATTAAAATTCTATGAGCTTATATATTGGTGTTATGTCTGGCACCAGTCTTGATGGTATTGACGTATCGATCACAGACTTCAGTGATGATCAAATACAACTTGTTGCAGCGGAAACCTATCCGTTCAGTGAGCAATTAAGACGAGACCTTCATCAGCTAATCGCTACAGCGAGAACACATTTACATCAACTCGGACAGATTGATATCGCACTTGGTCATGCCTACAGTGAAGCAATCAACCAACTTCTTGATGAAACACAAATCCCGGCTAATCATATTGTCGCAATAGGCTGTCATGGACAAACTGTTTTTCACGCGCCTGATTGTCGATATCCATTTAGTATGCAGATTGGCAATGCCAATGTGATTGCTGAAAAAACAGGCATTACGACAATCACTGACTTCCGTCAGCGTGACATGGTTCTGGGTGGACAAGGTGCTCCCTTGGTACCCGCTTTTCATCAAGCTTTATTTCACTCTCATAATGAAAACAGAGTGATCGCCAATATTGGCGGTATTGGTAACATCACTATCCTGCCGAAAGATAAAAAAACCTAGTGTCCGGCTTTGATACGGGTCCCGGTAATGTTCTGATGGATGAGTGGTACCAACAACATCATCTCGATTTATATGATGCAAATGGTGATTGGGCTCGTGATGGCACTGTGGATGAGGAGTTACTTGATATCCTCATGATGGACAGTTTTTTTGGTCAAGCGATCCCCAAAAGCACTGGCAGGGAATATTTCAACCTGAAATGGCTAGCCAATATACTGACGCAGGTTGATAAAGCGATTCCCGCTAAAGATATTCAGAAAACATTATTGGAAATGACGGCACGTTCAATTACAGACGCTATAACTACCTATACGGAAGACACAGATGCCGTCTATGTTTGTGGCGGCGGTTCGCATAACGAAGTTTTGATGAATGCCTTGAGAAAACACTTGCCTGGTATCAGCGTAGAGACAACGTCAAAACTAGGGCTTGCGCCTGATTGGGTTGAGGCTTGTGCCTTCTCATGGCTGGCCATGCGAACATTAGCTCACCAAGCTGGCAATCTTCCAGCCGTCACCGGCGCACGTAAGCCAAGCATACTAGGTGCTATTTATCCATCCAACATCAATTCATAGTCCATATAAGTCATAAATTGTTGTTCAAGCTTTACTTGTTTATCTATTCGTAGTTGGCATATCCAACCATTACCAAATGGATCATGATTGATCAGGTTTGGCGTTTCATTCAGAGATAAGTTTAGTTTGGTAACCATGCCAGTGAAGGGCGACAAGAACTCCGTTGCTGACTTCAAAGACTCAATCACAAATAATCTCTCAGCCTCATTGTATGTTTTGTTAGTTGTAGGCATTTGTATATGAGTAATATCACCCAGTAAATCCTGATAAAACTCAGTGATTCCTAACGTTATTTCATCAGGGTCGAGTGTATTATCAATCCAAATATGCTGGGAGGTATAAAACCGTTTCAACTGATGGTTGTCGCTAGCATCTGCCATACAAAATATTCAATGCTTTCAACTTATTTGCATTATCTGAATTAAACATATCCCAGTTAAACTGCCATAACCAATTGCCTTCTATGGTTCCAGGAACATTCATACGGTGTTTACCATCAAGTGATAACACATCCTGCAAAGGTAGAACCGCTAGTTCGGATACCGACCTCAGGGCAGATCGAATGAATAACCAAGGCATTGATTCTGCTGTCTCGCCAAAATAAGCATGCACATGTTTTTTTGTGTGTTCATCAAGCTGATGATACCAACCCAGCGTTGTATTATTATCATGCGTGCCTGTATAGGTAACACTATCTTCACACTGATGATGAGGTAAATAGGGGTTTGAAGCATCACCCCCGAAAGCAAATTGGAGAATTTTCATACCTGGCATACCATATCTCTCACGCAGCTGGGTCACTTCATCAGTAATAATGCCCAAATCTTCAGCAACCAGTGGTAGTTCACCAAAATAAGCTAATAAGGAATCGAATAGCTGTTCACCAGGCGCAGGCTTCCACTCCCCATCTATAGCCGTTTCACAACTCGCAGGAATTTCCCAGCAGGATTCGAATCCACGGAAATGATCAATACGTATCAGATCAAATAACTGAAGTTGTGTTTTTAATCGTCGTTTCCACCAATCAAAATCTTGTTGAATATGGTTCTGCCATTCATACAAAGGGTTACCCCATCGCTGTCCTGTCTCAGAAAAATAATCTGGCGGAACGCCAGCAACACGTGTTGCCACTCCTTGCGAATCAAGTGTAAATAAGTTTGGTTCAGCCCAGACATCAGCACTGTCGTGAGCGACAAAAATGGGCATGTCCCCAAATAGCTTCACTCCATTTGCATTAGCGTATTGGCGTAACTGCCCCCACTGACAGAAAAAAATATATTGTTCAAACCGACGAATCATTAAAGCTTCGTCACGTTCTGTTTTGATTTTATTTATGGCGTCAGGTTGTCTGTCTCTCAGCTCAACTGGCCAGTCGAACCATGCTCGTGCTTGATTAAGATGGCGAATTTCACGGAATAGTACGTAGTCATCCAGCCAAAATTGCTGCTCCTGACAAAATTCATTAAATAATTGTTTATCAGCCTCAGTCGCATTTTTTATGAACTGTCGGTATGCAGTCGCCATCAGTCGGGACATCTTCGTGTCGTTTAGCTTAGCGGGTTCTGCCCAGGCTTGTGATTTGAGTATGTCGCGTGAAATAAACCGGTTGTTGCCCGCATGAGCAGAAAGACATTGATAGGGTGAACCATCTTCATGGGTAGGTCCGAGAGGTAGCATTTGCCAGACGGTAGAACCCGAAGCACACAAGAAGTCTATGAACTTAAAGGCATCAGTGCCTAAATTTCCCGATGGCAGGCTCGTTATGTGTAAGAGAATACCGCTTCGTCGTTTATTAAATACTTTTGCTTGAGCCACTATTTAGCTTCCACGTCGCATGGTACCGCCCTGCTCTGCGCCGACGCCACCTTGAGAAACAACTTCCGAAAGTTTCTGGGGAACAACTTCACCCAGCATCTGATAAAGATTCGATAAGTGGAGACGATATAAACGTTCGAAATCACTGACACTGTCAGCAGAATTATAGTCACCAAACCACCAGAACCAATCCGATCCTTCACAGATAGCTAACTGTCGCTCTAACGCCAACTTCATTTCAGGTTCAAAGGTTTCATTATTCAGCACTTTATCAAATGTTTTTTTTGCATCACTGAGTAGGTCCCAAGCTCGGTTTTTATCCTTGTCACCAATCCAAGTGGAATAGGTTCCATATACCCAGCTACCGCCCATCATTTTGGGAAGCTCAGCTGCTTGAACACCATTTTCAAGACACTCACTAAAGGTAGTAAGTTCAATATCGGGATGCTCAGACAAGTTTCGATAAAGACTCTGTAAAAAGTAGTAGCCATTGTAGGAGTAGTACTCCCAGGCGTTTTCACCATCAAGAATCACAGAAACAACCCTATCGTCATCCCCTTCTGTGTTCGCTTTTATGTTTTGAATGTGATGAATAAAGTCATTGACTGCATCATCTGCGCCCCATTTTGTATAGGTAAAGCCAATCATGTCTGATAAGCCATCATCTCTATAAAAACATACAGGTGATGTGCCGGGTAGCTTGTATGGTTTATGTATACTGGCATCAGCCATACCAGAGAGCTTTAAACTGTTACGAAGCACATTTTCACCCGTTGCAGCCCAACTAAATCCATGTTTTGCAATTAAGGTTAATGTGTCTTCAGATACGGCGCCTTCTGATGGCCAACACCCTTTTGGTTTAAATCCAAAGAAAGACTCAAAGACTCTCACCCCCTCATCCATATGCCAATGTGCGCGTTGCTCACCTCCAGGGTAGTGTGTCTCTAGAGGAAGATCAGCATCGGGCATGGCTTCATGCGTTGAGTTCATATCCAGTAAAAGAGGGATAATAGGATGAGCATAAGGTGTGACAGATAATTCAACGCGCCCGGTTTCTGCTAGACGACGATAACGCGGAAGCAAATCTTTTAAGAGCTCACCAATCACTATCATCAACTGCCGCCTATCATGAAATGTATAATGACGACCTTTTTTCATCAATGCCTGAATACGAACATCGCTTCGTCTAACTGATTCAGCCATCCAAACCAAGTGATACCAGACCAGCATATCAATCATAAACTGATCATTCACATAGTTAAGACGCTCTGGGTCATTCATCAACCAACGAGCCATTTTGACTAACTTGGCAAAATGTGGAAATGGTTGAATCAGTTTTTCCTCGTTAGCGCGTAAGCATGCATTAATCAATGTCTTACGCTCCTCGGCATGCACCGGCTGAACAGGAGAATCTAATGCGATGAGTAATGGATCTTTCAGCCGCCCCGTACCTTTGAAGCGTCCCTGTAACTGTTCATCATAATCGGCAAGTTGCTCCAGTAACGTCGGGGCAAAGTTCACCACGGCTTTCGCACCAGGCACATTTTCTAGATGCCATGCCATATCAACATAGTCTTTAATAGCATGAAGATACGTCCAAGGTAGCTGATACATGCCACCCATAGGCTCGCTATATTGTGGCTGGTGCATGTGCCAGCATAGTACGACTTTAATTTTATCTGACATAACGATAATTTTGTCCTAGCATTTCTGGCGTGACTAAAACCACACCATTAGGAGAGACATAATAACGTTTTGCATCTTGTTCCAAGTCCACACCGATAACTGTACCTTCTGGTATAACACAGCCTTTATCGATGACCACTCGTTTCAAAACAGAATGTCGGCCGATGGTCACATCCGGCAAGATAACGCTATCTTCAACTAATGAATAACTGTGAACTTCAACGTTCGAGAACAACACAGAGTGTCGAACGGTAGAGCCGGAGATGATACATCCACCTGACACCATCGAATCTACGGCCATCCCTCTTCTGTCATCATCATCGAAAACAAATTTTGCCGGCGGCTGTTGTGCTTGATGTGTCCATATAGGCCAATCATCATCATACAAGTTCAATTCAGGTGTAACACCAATCAATTCGAGATTGGCTGACCAAAAAGCATCAATAGTACCCACATCACGCCAATAGCCCGGGTCATTTCCCTGAACATCTTTGTATGGGAAAGCAACGACTTTATAATTTTTAATCAAGTTAGGAATAATGTCATGACCAAAGTCGTGACTAGAAGTGCGAGTATCAGCATCTTTAATTAGCTGCTCGTACAAGAATGCCGCGTTAAAAACATAAATCCCCATGGATGCAAGCGCTACATCCTCTCGGCCAATAATGGGAGTCGGCTCATCAGGTTTTTCATTAAACGCAACAATACGTCTATTTGCATCGACCGACATGACACCTAAGGACTTGGCTTCTTCGATAGGTACCTCTATACAGCCAATCGTCATATCAGCATTCTGAGCGACATGCTCAGCTAGCATATCACCATAATCCATTTTGTAGATATGATCGCCTGCTAAAATCAATACATATTCCGGACCGTGGTTTCTTAAAATATCTATATTTTGATATACAGCATCAGCTGTACCCGCATACCAGCCTCTTTCATTTCGTTGTGACGCGGGTAATAACTCCACAAACTCTCCCAGCGCACCTCGCATAAATCCCCATCCTTGCTGGACATGTCTGATTAATGAGTGAGCCTTGTACTGAGTCAGTATGCCTACACGTCTGATGCCTGAGTTAACGCAATTAGACAAAGGAAAATCGATAATTCTGAACTTCCCTCCAAAAGGAACTGCGGGTTTAGCACGCCAGTCTGTCAGTTGTTTAAGCCTCGAACCACGACCGCCGGCTAAAATTAATGCCAAGGTATCTCGTGTAAGACGACTGACAAAACGGGTACTATTGTTTTCACTCATAGATGAATTCTCCGGCAAAAAACCTATTATTTGTGCTGTAATATTGTTAGCCTGCCACAAGCGAGCTACATACAGCAATTAAAATTTACAGGACATTATGACGATGATTTTTGACAACAATTTGAATGAAGACATCATTAAAATTATAGAAGCACGTCATCATGATCCTTTCAGTGTTCTAGGGCTCCATCAAAACGCCGGGCAAGCCGAAATCCGTGCCTTTTTGCCTGATACAGACAAGGCATTTATAGATGGCGAATTACCCATGCAACGTGTTGAAGGAAGTGACTTTTTCTTATGGAAAGGTCCACAGGAAACGATTAAATGGCCCTATAAAATTCACCGTCACCGCCATAATGGTGAGCAAGTCGCATATCATGATCCCTACAGCATCATGCCTCAAATATCAGATTATGACCTTCACCTTTTTGCAGAAGGTAAGCACTGGCATGCTTATAAAATTCTAGGTGCGCACTATTATGAAATAGAAGGAATCAGAGGCACCTTATTTGCAACATGGGCGCCCGGCGCAGAACGTGTCAGTGTGGTTGGTAATTTCAATCAGTGGGATGGTCGACGTCATCCAATGCGAGTCAGAGGCGCCACTGGCGTATGGGAACTGTTCATTCCCGAGCTGATGCCAGGTGAGTTATATAAGTTCGAAATTCGTAGCCGTCAAGGAGGCTCTTTACATCTTAAGATGGATCCTTACGGACAACAATGTGAGCTAAGACCTGGAACAGCCTCAATCGTAAGCACACCAACCACTCACCAATGGATGGATGAAGAATGGCTGACCACCCGTGAACGAAGTAATTGGCTGCACACGCCGCATTCTGTCTACGAAGTGCATCTTGGTTCCTGGAAGCGTCATCAGGATGGGCGATTTTATAATTACCGTGAACTTGCCGATGAACTCGTTCCCTACGTGAATGAGATGGGTTTTACTCATATTGAATTACTACCGATTACAGAGCACCCTCTCGATATTTCATGGGGCTATCAAACCACAGGCTATTTTGCACCTACCAGCCGTTTTGGTAAGCCTGATGACTTCCGGTATTTCGTTGACCAGTGTCACCAGCACGATATCGGTGTGATCTTAGACTGGGTACCGGGCCACTTTCCTAAAGACGCACACGGGCTTGCCAAATTTGATGGAACAGCCCTTTATGAACACGCGGATCCGAGGCGTGGTGAACATCAAGACTGGGGCACACTTATCTTCAATTACGGAAGAAAAGAAGTCTTTAACTTCCTTTTATCCAGTGCTTTTTATTGGCTGGAAGAGTTTCATATCGATGGGTTACGCGTCGATGCCGTCGCCTCAATGCTTTACCTCGATTACTCAAGAAAAGAAGGAGAATGGTTACCTAATCAATATGGTGGCCGTGAAAACCTTGAAGTTATCGAGTTTTTCAAACATGTGAATAGCGTACTACACAGTGAACATCCTGGCTGTATTATCACGGCAGAAGAGTCAACCTCATACCCAATGATTTCACGGCCAACAGATATTGGTGGTTTAGGTTTCTCAATGAAATGGAACATGGGCTGGATGCACGATATTTTGGAGTATATGCAACAAGATCCGATACATCGCCGCTATCATCATGACGATCTGACATTTGGCCTCTTGTATGCTTTTACAGAAAACTTTGTACTGCCCTTCTCACATGATGAGGTAGTTCATGGCAAGCGTCCAATGATATACAAAATGCCGGGCGATGAATGGCAGCGATTTGCCAATCTGCGACTGCTTTATACCTTTATGTTTAGTTACCCAGGTAAGAAACTGCTGTTTATGGGATGTGAATTTGGTCAAGGCAGTGAATGGAATTGTGAAAAAGATTTAGACTGGTATGTACTGGACTACCCTGTGCATCAAGGGCTAAAAAAATTAGTCGCCGACCTCAATACCACCTATAAAAGTCAACCCGCTTTGTATAAGCACGAATTCGAGCCACAAGGTTTTGAATGGATTGACTGCAATGATAGAGAACATTCGATTTTAAGTTATCTACGCAAAAATGATGAAGAATTTATCATTGCAATATTTAACTTTACGCCAGTCCCCCGAGATAATTATAGACTCGGCGTGCCTGAGCTTGGAGAGTATGAAATTATTATCAATTCAGACTCAGAGTACTACGCAGGAAGTAATTATCATAACCCCAGTATTATCTCAGCTGAACAAACGGCTTGGTCAGATAGGCCTTATTCAATTCAGCTGAATTTACCACCACTTTCTGGGCTAATATTACAGAAGAAACATTAATAAATTTGAACAGGAATGATTCCCCCTGAGTTCTCAGGGGGAAGATTAAGCGATTTTTGTTACTGTCTTAACTCGCGAATGAGTTTAATCAAGTGCGTTGTTGAGCTATCGTGAGCAGAAATATCAGCATCATCTTTCAACTCTGGCACGATCGCTTTTGCCAATTGCTTGCCGAGTTCCACGCCCCATTGATCAAAAGAGTTAATATTCCAGACAACCCCTTGAACAAATACTTTATGTTCATACAAGGCCACTAACTGTCCCAACATCTCAGGCGTTAATTTAGGGAATAGCAATACATTGCTTGGTCGGTTACCCGGGAAAACCTTGTGCGGTAATAATGCTTCGAGTTCTTTTCCTTCATAACCTTCTTTAACCAGCTCAGCACGCACTTCCTCAGCGGTTTTGCCTTTCATCAATGCTTCGGCCTGTGCTAGACCATTCGCAAGCAGAATAGACTGATGATCACACTCTGGATAATGACTATTCACAGGTAAAACGAAATCGACCGGAATTAATTGCGTGCCTTGATGAATCAGCTGGAAATATGCATGTTGCCCATTGGTACCAGGCGTGCCCCAAATTACAGGACCTGTTTTGTAGTTAATACGTGCACCAGAACGGTTAATAAACTTGCCGTTGCTCTCCATATCAAGTTGCTGCATATGGCTTGGAAAACGAGCTAATGAGTGATCATAAGGGACAATGGCTTGCGTTTGTGAATTAAAGAAATTCACATACCAGATCCCCAGCATCGCCATAATGACAGGAATATTTTCTGCTAAAGGCTGCTCACGGAAATGTTTATCCATTTGATGACCGCCATCAAGCAATCGCTCAAAATTATCCATTCCCGTATACAAGGCGATGGGTAAACCGATGGCACTCCACAAGGAATAACGACCACCAACCCAGTCCCAAATTTCAAACATGTTCGCAGTATCGATACCAAACTTGGCTACTTCAGTGGCATTGGTAGACACTGCGACAAAATGTTTGGCCACATCTTGCTGTTTCCCTTTTTTCAGAAACCAATTTCGTGCTGAATGAGCATTGGTAATTGTTTCCTGAGTGGTAAATGTTTTTGAAGCCACAACAAACAAGGTTGTCTCAGGATTCAATTTTTCTAAAGTTGTGCTGAGATCAGTACCATCGACGTTTGAGACAAAATGCACGCCCATACCCTCGATGCCATAAGGTTCAAGCGCATCACAAATCATCGCTGGCCCCAGATCAGAACCGCCAATGCCGATGTTTACGATATCGGTAATTTTCTTACCGGAGAAGCCCAACCATGTGCCATTGTGTACTTGCTCACAAAAGTTACGCATTTTTTCAAGCACAGCATTAACCGTTGGCATAACGTCCTTGCCATCTACCATGACAGGCGTATTACTTCGGTTTCGAAGGGCAGTATGCAAAACAGCCCGGCCTTCAGTGTGATTGATCGCTTCACCTTTGAACATACGCTCAATCCAGTCTTGTAGCTCAACAGCCTCAGCCAACTGAATTAACTTATCTACGGTCTCTTGGGTGATGCGGTTTTTGGAGTAATCCAGTAACAAATCACCACTTTTGATTGAAAATCGTTCAAACCGGCTTGAGTCCAACGCGAACTGTTCACGCATGGATACGAATTTCAGGTCAGAATAGTGTCTGACCAAAGACTGCCATTCAGGTATATTCAAAGGTGTCATAGTTCTTAGATTTCTTGTATTAGTTATAATTATTGACTGAGGAATGAAGGCAGATCAGCCCACTTTATGGTCTGCTGCTCCCCTGTCTCCATGGTTTTTATACCGATTGTTTGGCTGGACACTTCATCATCTCCCAGAATAAGTGTCCAACGCGCTCCGCTTCGGTCTGCGCGTTTAAATTGGCTTTTAAAACTACCACCACCACAGTGGCTAATCAACTTTATGCCAGGAAGTTCATCACGCAAACGTTCCGTTAATAATGGTGCTTGTGCCATTGCCTGTTCACCGACAGCAACTAAGTAGGCATCAGTTTGTTTAATATCCGGTAATGATTGGGTTGCTTCGAGCAGTGCGACAAGTCGCTCCAGACCAATAGCAAAACCAATCGCTGTGGCGCCTTTTCCACCCAATTGAGCCACTAAACCATCATAACGGCCACCAGCACAGACAGTACCTTGTGAACCCAACTGGTCGGTTACCCATTCAAAAACGGTTTTTCCGTAATAATCCAAACCTCTGACCAGCCTTGGATTAATTTCGTAGTCAATACCAACACTATCGAGGATCTGACATAACTGTTCAAAATGCAGCTTAGATTCATCATCCAAATGATCTATCAGTTTGGGGGCCGCTTCATTTAATGCCTGCATTGCAGGATTTTTACTATCCAGAATCCGTAGTGGATTTGAGTGTAGACGTCTTTGGCTATCTTCATCGAGTTCAGCTTGGTGCTTTTCGAAATAGGCAATTAAAACTTCGCGATAAGCTATTCTGGCTTGAGTACTTCCAAGTGAGTTTATCTGGAGAGTCACACCTTTCAGACCTAACGCTTTCCAAAGACGCGCTGTCAGCATAATCATTTCAGCATCGATATCTGGGCCATCGAAGCCATATGCTTCTACACCCAACTGATGAAACTGGCGATAACGGCCTTTTTGCGGACGTTCATGACGAAACATTGGCCCCATGTACCAAAGGCGTTGCGTTTGATTCAGTAAACCGTTTTCCATGGCAGCACGAACACAACCTGCTGTCCCTTCTGGACGCAACGTTAAACTGTCTCCATTGCGGTCCTCAAAGGTATACATTTCTTTTTCTACAATGTCTGTGACTTCACCAATGGAGCGTTTAAAAAGCTCTGTTTTTTCGACAATCGGAAAACGAATTTCTTGATAACCATAACCAGCAAGGACATTTTTCAAGGTCGTTTCTATGACCTGCCAGTATGGTGTTGTTTCAGGAAGAAGGTCATTCATTCCTCTTATAGAGCGGATTATCTCTGCCACGTCTAACTCAGATCCTTTATCGGAATTGTTTTAATATTTTTTTGCTGTTTTTGTATTTCAATACGTTTACGTATTTGCTGTTCTAATTCGTCTACCAACGCTTCATTTTCGACTTTGTGGTTTGGCTTACCATCAACGTACAGCAGGTTTGGTGTACCTCCTGTCAGCCCAATAGCAGCTTCTTTAGCTTCACCGGGACCATTAACAACGCAACCGATAACAGCCACATCCATCGGTTCAGTGATGTCTTCCAATCTTGCTTCCAGTGCATTAACGGTTGAGATCACATCAAACTGTTGGCGCGAGCAGGAAGGACATGCAATTAAATTCACGCCTTTACTTCGAATGCGCAAACTTTTAAGAATATCAAAACCGACTTTGATTTCTTCAACCGGATCAGCTGCAAGCGAAACCCTGATGGTGTCGCCAATCCCTTCTGACAACAACATACCCAAGCCAATAGCAGATTTAACAGAACCAGAACGAAGCCCACCGGCTTCCGTAATACCCAGATGTAAAGGCTGTTCAATTTGCTGAGCAAGTTTTCTATAGGCATGCACAGTCATAAACACATCTGACGCTTTGAGACTGACTTTAAAATCGGGATAGTTCAATCTATCCAGGATATCAATATGTCTCAATGCTGATTCAACTAATGCATCGGGAGTCGGTTCGCCATATTTCTTCTGAAGCTCTTTTTCTAAGGAACCAGCATTTACCCCAATTCGAATAGGTATACCGTGATCACGTGCACTGTCAACAACGGCGCGTACACGTTCTTCTCGACCAATATTGCCGGGATTAATACGTAAACAGTCCACGCCTAATTCAGCAACGCGTAACGCAATCTTGTAATCGAAGTGAATATCCGCGACAAGAGGAATAGATACCTGCTGTTTAATTTTACCAAAGGCTTCTGCCGCATCCATGGTTGGTACAGAAACACGCACAATATCTGCACCCACTTTTTGTAATGCCTGAATTTGACCTACTGTGGCAGCGACATCTGTTGTCTCCGTATTTGTCATACTCTGTACAGCAATAGGTGCATCACCGCCGACAGCCACATTCCCCACCATAATTTGACGAGATTTTCTTCGCTGAATATTAACGGTTGAGTTTTCCATTATGACTGAGCTCCTAAAGTCAGTTTTGCAACATTACCTTGTGTAAAAGGCTGCAAGTCAACAGGTTGATTGTTGTAGCTCACATCAGCAACAGTGGCTTTACCTAATAATATTTTCATAGGTAATTCGCTTTTAAGTTCGATAGATTGTTCTGCTCGCATGACTTGACTGAGTAAAGTATTCATTGCTGTATCTGTTACCTCAACCCAGCAGTCACCAGAAAAAGACATTTTAAGAATATTTTGATGTGGCTCAGCACTTGTAACAGACTCAACGTCTTCATTCACCTCAACAGAAGCAAGGTCTTCCGACTCTGTGATGTTATTGTCGCTATCATTTTGTTCACTTGACTCGGTTGTATTGTTCAAGTCATTCATTGTTGAGATTGATGAGTCTTCTGGCTCTGATTGAGACAAATCGTCATTAAAGGTTGTATTGCTGGCCTCATCCATGTCGTTTTGCTCGGTAACGATCTCACTGGACTCGCTCGTGGCTGTTTCATCAGCCGCTCTATTGGACTGCCATTGTTGATATGCTGACCAGAGAATGAAAATTCCGACAAGAAAAAAGAGAATCATCAACCATGGCAATGGTTTTTGTTCTTCAGTACCAACCGGCTTGACCAACCTTGGTTCACTGTCACTCTGTTTGTATTCATCATTGAAGACGGCCAGCATTTCTTCTTGGGGTAAGCCCAAGAATTTTACATAACTGGCGAAATATCCGCGGGCATAGGTCCGCCCGTGCAATTTGTCCCATTGTTGCGTTTCAAGATGCATGACAATGTCTTTGGTGAGCCGCAGCTGTGTCGCCACCTCTGCTAGTGACAAATTCTTGCTTTCACGTGCTTGTTGGAGTCGGGCCCCTAAACTCGGGCTGTTAGAACTCACCACAAAATCGTCATTCAAATCACTCATTACTCAACAAGCCCTTGGTTAACAATACGCATCTCATCCGAATCAGGAAAACGAGAACGCAAAATAAGTTTGTAGCTAGATACCGCATTTTTATCAGCTAATTTGGTTTCCACTCTGATGCCTAACAAGAGAGCCTGGGGCGTCCAGTTGGCTGCTTGCTGGAACCGTTGAATGTAAGCCCTAGCCTGTAAGTAGTTTTGTTGTTGATAGCTAATATCAGCCATTTGTAACAAAGACTTGGGTAGCCCAGGCACCATCTGTAATGCTTTACGGAAATAGCCTTCAGCGCGATCAATGGCTCCCCCTTTTGCTGTACATAACCCTGCATTTTCATAGGCAAGCGGCGCGCTTGAATAGAGCGGATTTTCTACAGCTTTCAGGAACCGTTTCTCCGCCTCATCGTAGCGGCCTTGCTGACACAAAAAGACGCCATAGTTATTTTGAGCTTCAGAATAATCTGGTTCCTGCTGAATCGCTTTCTCAAAATGCTCTTCGGCTTTTTCATTTTCATCTAAGCGTTGGTACAAAAGAGCGATGGTATTGTGCGCACTGGGTAGGTTAGGATTTTGTTTCAGCGCTTTCTCAAGCTTTTCAAGTGCGATCTTGTAATCGCCTCGTTGCATGTAATTCAAGCCAAGACGCATATTGATATCAGCTGCTTTTGCATCCTTTGCTACATATTGACTTCTTGTTCCACCATTACTGCTACACGCTGTAAGTACAACAAACATCATCACGACTAAAGCATTACTGACACGATTACTCATCGATGAATTACAACCTCCTGGGCCTTCATGCGTTCACTACGGCGCGACTTATCTTGCACTTCACCTGCTAACTGACCACAGGCAGCGACAATGTCGTCACCTCTTGTTTTTCTGACCGTAGCCACTAAACCTTGGTCGATCAAATATTGCTGAAAGCGCACAATTTGATTACGTGATGAACATTTGTAATGCGTGCCAGGAAAAGGATTGAAAGGAATTAAATTAATTTTATTGGGAATATCTTTTAAAATCCTGACGAGATCTTTTGCATCCTGTATTGAATCATTAATGCCATCGAGCATGACATACTCAACCGTAATGTGACGACGCTGTTGTCCAACAACATAACGCTTACATGCCGCTAGTAATTCGGCAATGGGATATTTTTGATTGAGCGGAATGATTTGACTTCTTAACTCATCATTCGCGGCATGCAGTGAAATAGCCAAACTCACGTGACAATCCTCACGAAGTTTATCAATCATCGGCACCATACCTGACGTGCTTAGTGTGAGCCGTCGCCACGAAATACCATAACCAAAATCATCTCGCATTAGATTCATCGCCGTAACGACATTGTTGTAATTGGCTAATGGCTCCCCCATGCCCATCATCACGACATTCGTGACAACACGGTTGCCTTTGGGATCCTTACCTAAAGCTTCATTAGCAATCCATAGCTGGGCGATGATTTCCGCGGCATCCAGATTGCGATTAAAACCTTGTTGCGCTGTTGAGCAAAAAGTACACGTCAGTGCACAACCAACTTGTGAAGACACACATAACGTACCTCGACTCCCCTCAGGAATAAAGACCGTTTCAATGGCATTACCGCAGGATAACTTGATAATCCATTTCCGTGTTCCATCTTGAGAAACATGCTCGTGCATCACTTCCGGCAGCTTAATCTCAGCGACAGCGTCTAATTTTGCTCTTAAGGCCTTGCTCAAATTACTCATTTCAGCAAAGTCTGTTATTCGATACTTATGTATCCATTGTAAAAGCTGACGTGCACGGAAAGGTTTTTCGTCAAGTTCGACGAAAAACGCTTCCAGACCATTCAGATCTAATCCAAGAAGATTCGTGCGTTCAGTCATAATCAGCTCTTAGCGTGTGCGTGCACAAACTTCATCATCAGCGAAGAAGTAAGACACTTCGCGTGCAGCGCTCTCAACAGAATCAGAACCGTGAACCGCATTTTCATCAATGCTTTGCGCGAAATCAGCACGGATAGTGCCCGCTGCTGCTTCAGCAGGGTTAGTTGCGCCCATTAGGTCGCGGTGTGTTAAGACAGCATTTTCACCTTCTAAAACTTGAACGATGACTGGACCAGATGTCATGAAGCTAACAAGATCTTTAAAGAAAGGACGTTCTTTGTGTTCAGCGTAAAAACCTTCTGCTTTTTCTTGTGATAAGTGCATCATTTTTGCAGCCACAATTTTTAAGCCCGCTTTTTCAAAACGTGTGTAAATTTCACCAATCACATTTTTTGCAACAGCATCAGGTTTGATGATAGAAAGAGTGCGTTCAATCGCCATGTTATTCCTCTATATTTAATTTGAGTCAAGAAAATCCTGATATTCTAGCATTTCTCAGCCATCTAATATCAATGTTGTGAAACAAATCACGTTAAATCTGTTTTTACTTTGGATTTTATGGCAAAAGCATTACTATCAGATGACCGTTTTATAACCATAGGAAGCCATTTTGACTACCCAATCTGCATTTAAGCGTATCGGACTTTTTATTCGTAAAGACGACCCTGTTATGGAAAATGCGGTTGAGCAGGTAAACGAGTTTCTAGCTACACGTGACTTGACTGTTGTATGTAACGAACCACTTTCATTTTTACCATCACTTGATGTTATCTCCATTAAGGAATTCAAAACTCATTGTGATCTGACCATCGCTATAGGCGGGGATGGCACCCTGCTCTCTGCATCAAGAGCGCTTGCCGGTACCAATATGCCCGTTGTGGGTATCAATGTTGGCCGTCTAGGATTTCTCGCTGATGTTACTTTAACGAATTTATCACATCAGCTTGATGCCATTCTTTGTGGTCATTACCGGAATGACAGTCGATTTCTGCTGAATGCAAGCATCACTGGCGGTACGAAACCTCCAAGCATCGCAATGAATGATGTGGTCATTCATTCATATCAGAATTTGCATATGATTGAGTTCGAAACCCATATCAACGGCCGGTTTCTAAACAGTCAGCGTGCAGATGGTATTGTGGTATCGACTCCGACGGGTTCAACTGCCTATGCGATGTCTGCAGGAGGTCCAATATTGGATGTGGACCTGGATGTGGTGGTTTTAGCATCAGTCTGCCCACATACTCTCAGTAATCGGCCGCTAGTAGTTTCAGCAAATAATGTCATTGAAATTACTTTAAGTGAAAACAATATCACTACCGCAATGGTAACTTGTGATGGACGCCCTGGGCTTGTTCTTCAGCCCGGCGAGACTGTGCGTATAGAAAAACACGAAAGTCGAATCAGGCTATTGCATCTTGAAGATCACGACCATTATTCTATTCTTCGCGCCAAACTGGAATGGGGAAGAAAGTTAACATGTTAGTCGGTCTGAGTGTTCGTAACTTAGCGGTGGTAGAAGATCTTGCTCTTAATTTTGAGCCTGGCATGACATCGCTAACTGGAGAAACTGGTGCTGGTAAATCGATGTTAGTGGATGCGCTTAGCTTAGTGCTAGGTGATCGCGCAGACTCGAATATGATTCGGCACGGTGCAGAGCGTGCTGAAATTGAAGCCGACTTCAATCTGAACAACAACGTAAGCTTAGCTAAATGGTTAAAAGACCATGAATTAGATGAAGAGGAGCAATGTCACCTTCGTCGTACAATCAGTCGTGATGGACGCTCAAAAGGTTATATAAACGGTCGTATGGTTCCACTGGCACTTTTAAGAGAAGTCAGTGAGCGAAGTATCGACATACATGGACAACATGCACATCAATCATTAATACGGCCTCAGACTCAGCGCGAAATATTAGATATTGTCGCTGATAACAAAGCATTACTCGATAAACTCAAATTGGCTTATCGAGATTGGTCATCGTCACAGCAAGCGCTCCAACAATTGAAAAGCCAGTCCGATGAGCAACGCGCCAAACAGGAATTATTGCAATATCAGGTGGGTGAACTGGCTAATTTCCAATTATCGGAATCACATATCCAGCAGCTTCTTCAAGAGCAAAACCAACTTGCTAATGCTGCTGAGTTGATTAGTACAGCAGAAGCAGGCTTACATCGTATCTTTGATGAGGAACAAGCGGCTGCATACGACATCATCAACCATACATTAAGCGAACTTGAAAAGCTTCAGCATGTTGAACCACGTTTCGCTAGCGCTGTAGAAACACTTAATGCGGCTATTATCAATCTTGATGAAACGGCAGATGAGTTACGTCAATACTTGGATCATATCGATCTCGATCCGGAACGATTAAACAGTATTGAAAATGAACTATCACAGCTCCACGATATCGCGAGAAAACATCAAGTCGAAGTCGAGGAGTTACCCGAACTCTATCAAGAATTAACAGCAGAACTCGACCGACTCTCTTCCAGTGAAGTGCATCTAGCTGAACTCGAAACACAATTAGCTGAAAAAGAGAAGGTTTGCCGAACACTAAGCGAAGAAATACACCAGAAACGAATCAAAACGGCTAAACCACTAGCAAAGCAAATTTCAGCCTCTATCAAACAGCTGGCCATTCCATCTGGTGAAATTGATATTGAAGTCATCGCCAATCCAGATCAGAAATTTTCAGAGTACGGTATGGACAGTGTTCGAATTTTAGTCAGAACAAACCCTGGACAACCCTCAGGTGAGCTGGCCAAAGTAGCGTCAGGAGGTGAGCTTGCCCGGATCAGCTTGGCAATTCAAGTTGTCACGGCTGGAAAACGAACGGTCCCAACCTTAATTTTTGATGAGGTGGATGTAGGTATTGGTGGTAGTGTTGCTGAGGTGGTGGGTAAACATTTAAGAGCGTTAGCTGCAACGCAACAAGTGATTTGTATTACACATCTACCGCAAGTAGCTGCGCAAGCACACCATCAATTACAGGTCAGTAAAAAACATTTAAAAGACAGCACTCATATTGTTGTTGATAAACTCGATAAACAACAGCGTATTGAAGAAATAGCTAGAATGCTAGGTGGCGTGAACCTGACCACTAAAACACGTTCTCATGCAGAGGAAATGCTGGATCAGGCTCAACGCTAGATTATTTACTATTCTTCTCTTAAACACGTTTGGCAGATCCCATAGATATATAAACTATGATCCGTCATCTCCCAACCTTTTTCTTTAGCGATGGCTTTTTGGCGTTGCTCGATGACTTCATCGAAAAACTCTTCAATCTTGCCGCAGCGCACACACAGTAGATGATCATGATGACTACCGTCTTGTAGCTCAAATACAGCATGTCCACCCTCAATGCTGAGCCTGGAAACTAGTCCGGCTCCCTCAAACTGCGTTAGTACACGATAAACTGTGGCTAAGCCTATTTCTTCTCCCATATCCAGAAGTGCTTTGTACACATCTTCCGCACTCATATGACGCAAATCTGATGTTTCCAAAATTTCCAAGACTTTTAATCTTGGTAGCGTCACTTTTAATCCAGCTTTTCGTAAATCTTGTCTTTCCATTATTATTGTTGCCTCGTAGAAATGCTGCGAATAGAGTATCATCGCAGATTGGTAATTAACTACAGAAATCAATACTAAATGAAAAGCTCCGTTGTTTACAGCCTTTCCTTGGCAGTTATTTTGTCATTGTCAGCTTGCAGCACCGATAAAATACCTGGTGTTTATCGCATAGATATCCAGCAAGGTAATGATGTTACTCAAGAAATGATCAATCAACTTGAGCCTGGCATGACGAAAAATCAGGTCGCCTATGTTATGGGCACACCATTACTCATTGATACTTTTCACCCGAATCGCTGGGACTATGTCTATAGTTATCAACCCGGCGGAGAAGATCGCGAACAACGCCGTATCACCCTTTACTTTGATGAGTCAGAAAAATTGGCACGCATTGATGGTGATACACGTACTGTGGCTAGAGCAGATCTACCACAGGTTGAACGCCAGGATAAAAATGTTATCGTGCCTTTAACAGAGAAAAATACTGGCCTGTATTCAAAGCTAAAAAGTCTGGTGGGTCTCGGGGATGATGACGAGGACATTGAAGTTATTGAAGGCACGGATCCCGCTAAACCTGATGTGGATCAACAGCAAATTCCTGACAGAGACATTCAATAACAAAAAAGGCGCCAAAGGCGCCTTTTTTATGCTGGTTTTTCAAATTTATCAGTGGTTGGGTTATAGCACATCAATTCACCTTTATCGAGATCAAAGTACCACCCGTGTAATCGTAAATTTCCGGCTTCAACACGGTTTTTGATACATTCAAATGTCATCAGATTTTCTAAAGAAACAAGTACGGCTCTTTGTTCACACATCTTTAACTGAATACTTTCATATTCATGTTTATGATTCACTTTTACCCAGTCCTTAGCGCTTTTCGCAATAGACACCCAGCGATGAATAAATTTGGAATCTTCAACACCATCACTTTGCCATAAAGCACGTATACCACCACAATTGCCATGGCCCATCACTACGATGCTCTCTACATTTAGCGAATTCACAGCAAACTCCAATGCTGAACTTGTACCATGATGGTTATTATCTGTTTCACAAGGAGGAACGAGGTTTGCCACATTTCTTACGGTGAAAATATCGCCAGGGTCGCAATCCGTTAAAATCGCAGGATCAACTCTAGAATCACAACAGGCAATCATGAGTATTTTTGTTGGCTGCCCTGTTTTCATACTCTCATACAGTGCTCTGTCATCACCAAAGTATGTTTTTTTAAATCGAGAAAAACCCTCTAGTAATTTATAGGTCGTCGGCATGTTGTTATTGTTATCTCAAAAATTGTAAAAAAGGGTTGTGACGTTTCTCATCAGCTAATGTAGTTGTCTGACCATGACCGGAGTGAACAATCAAAGAACCGGGTAATGAAGACAGCTTTATCAGACTCTTTTGCATCAGAGCAGCATCTCCCATGGGTAAGTCAGTGCGCCCTACACTGCCGGCAAACAAGGTATCTCCCACGAAAATGTCTTGATTTGTATAGTAACAACCTTGTCCAGGTGTATGTCCTGGGGTTGAAATAAAGGTTAAATCTGTTTCTCCTAGACTGATGACATCGCCATCATCAACAAAATGATCAACTCTGCCACATGGTCGATTCATATGTGGAGCACCGAACCAGTCGCCTTGTTGTGGCAGTGTATCGAATAAAGGTTTGTCTAATCTTGGAAGGTAGGTTTCTGCGTCAAATAGATGCTGTATGTCTTTTAAAGAGCCAGCATGATCAAGGTGACCGTGTGTTAGTAGAATTTTAGTTAGCTTAAATTCTTCACGTTTAGTTTCAAGATAATCAGCGAGCTCTGTTGTCTCACCGGTATCAATGATGGCGGCCTCATTTGTCGCTTCATCAATAATCAAATAGGTATTCACCAAAAAGGCGCCAACGGTGATACATTCGATTTTTAACATCTAAAATCCATGACCGTTGACGCCTTCAGGTAGAGTTCTCTCTACAGTTTACTTATCCCACTTTTTGCTTGATTCGCGTGCAGTAATCATATTCTGCTTGAACCAATCACTTTTCACTTTTTGTGTTCTTGCTAAGTCCAGATTAGCCTCATACCACTTTTTCTTAATATCAGCATGTGGATCCGGATGCATATTAGCTTCGTACCATTTGTTATGGCTGATACGCGCTTTCTCCAGATTGGCTTCGTACCATTTTTTATCTGTTTCAGTTGTCAGCTCATCACTGATTTCATACCAATGTTTTTCTGTCGGTGTGTTATCGAGATTCGCTTCATACCACTTAATACGTTTTTCACGAGCTTGTTTTAAGTTCGCTTCGCGGAAAGCTAATTTCCAATCGGTGTCGTTAGCCTCTCTAAAATCATACCAGTGCGTTTGCGTAGGCTGGTTATCATTCGCTTCGTACCAACGACTGCGTTCTGCACGAACAGCTGCGACTGCAGATTTCAAGTTAGCTTCATACCACTTGTTTTTAGTGTGGATGTGCGCTGCAATATTAGCCTCGTACCACGGTGTATCAGAAACCTTAGCTGGTCGCTGGTTGGCTTCGTACCACTTTTGGTTCTCTCTAGCGATAGCCGCGTTATCTGCAAACCATTTGGTTTTGACTTGACGCGTGCGAATTAAACTTAAGTTAGACTCATACCAACGTTTTTTGACTTCAGCGTGAGGATCAGGATGAATATTTGCTTCATACCATTTGCTGTGATTAATACGAGCTGTTTGTAAATTAGCTTCGTACCATTTCTTTTTGGTGTCTGAATATTTTTCATCACTGAACTCATACCAATGTTTTTCGGTAGGAGTATTGTTCAGATTTGCTTCATACCATTTAATACGTTTTTCACGTGCCTGATCAAGATTCACACGCATCCAAGCTTTTTTGACATCACTGTACATTTCTTCACTAAAATGTTGCCAGCGTTTTTCAACCTCAGATTGACTTCTGTTGGCTTCATACCATTTACGAGTAGCGCGTACAGACTGAACGGCTTGGTCTAGATTAGCTGCATACCATTTATTTTTGGTTTCAATATGCTCAACCAAGTTAGCTTTGTACCAAGGAATCTCAACGTCTTTCGCTGGACGCTTGTTAGCGTTATACCAGGGTTTGGCAATGTTTATAGATGGTTTGAGGTTAGCCTCATACCATTTGCTTCTGGATTCTCTCGCTGTTTTTAGATTAGCTTCGTACCATTTTGCTTTAATTTCAAACGTGCTAGTCATATTTCTTACCTCTCTGGGCATTTAAGTATTCTGATAGTACATGACTTTTAATCAAGTTCACAACAAAATCAGTAGGATATTTGATTGAGATCAGTTTTACTCATAACAGTGCTTTTCTGCTTTTATACGTTGTAACGCTGATATCTGTTGCTCTACTTGTAGCTGTCGTCTATCTTCTTTTTCTTCTACTAAAGCAGAATACCCTAAATAGCCTAATCCTAGCCAGCCTTGAACAATCGGTATGCTATCGATCATGATGAGTGCGGTAGCTGCTTTATTTGCATCATCTTTATAAAAACTAGGCTTATAAGTGTACCGGTAAGGATGTAACTGATTGATTGCTTTATCAACTTGATAACAGCTCATTTGTTGCATATTTTGATCGGGTTTTACCACTGGCGGTTCAAAATAAATTGGCTCAGCAGGTACGGGTGGTAGTGTCATGGCATAAGCATTCATTGAAAAGGCCATATAGATAAAACACAATAGAACACTTAATCTTTGCATGTGATTACTCCGTCATTTTTATATCTACTCTACTTATCGTCATCAACATCAGAGTCTTCAATAAACCCGTCACTCAGATGATGATTCTTTATCGTTACGGTTATGATCACCCCATTTTTGTATTTGCTTCATCACATGCGCATTAAATGTATCATCCGGAAAACCAATTTCTTCATCGTACTCACCTGCTGGCATGCCAGACAATAATGCCAGAGCCTGATTGACATGACTCACACCGTAGATATGGAATTGTCCACTTTCCACAGCATTGATCACATCTTCTCGTAGCATGAGATGCTGCACGTTTGTGGCAGGGATAATCACCCCTTGCTCACCGGTTAACTCACTGAGCTGACAAATATCAAAGAAACCTTCGATTTTTTCATTCACACCACCAATAGCCTGAACTTGCCCCATTTGATTCATGGATCCAGTTATTGCAATTGACTGCTTCATTGGAATGTTGGCGATGGAGGATAATAGAGCGCATAGTTCTGCAACCGTGGCACTATCACCGTCCACTTCACCATAATTTTGTTCAAAAACGATACTTGCTGACATCGATAACGGATTATCAGATGCATATGTTCGTCCCAAATAACCACTCAGAATTAATACGCCTTTAGAGTGTATGTCGCCACCGAGATCAACCTCACGTTCTATATCCACGATGTTGTCATCACCATAACGAGCTGAAACAGTCACTCTGGATGGCTGACCAAAGCTGAAGCCACCAATTCCCAGCACCGATAATGCATTGATTTGTCCAATCACTGAGCCTGATGTTGAAATATCAATAATATTTCGTTCAATTTGTTGATAAATCTGGCTTCGCAGCCGATCGAGCCTTTGTTCTCTTAACTTGATGGCGCTTTGCACATTATCTCTGGTGACAAGTGGATTCTTTTGCTGTTTCGCCAGAAAAGATGCTTCTCGTAATAAATCAGCCATATTGCCCATATGCAGAGAGAGTTTCTGGCTGTCTTCTATGCTCCTGGCACTATGTTCAATGACTTTAGCAATGGCATAGTTATCGAAATCAATTAATTTATATTTTTCAATGGTGCTTGCCATCATTTGAGCAAATAAGGTGTCGTTTTCAACACTTCGTGTCATTTCATCTTCAAAGTCAGCAACGACTTTAAAGAGGCCAGCGAACTCGGGATCCATCTCATATAACAGGTAATACAATTCTCTATCACCCAGTAAAACAACTTTCAGGTCCAAGGGTATTGGCTCAGGATCTAGAGACACTGTCGCCACGAGATTGTATATTTGCTCTAAAGCATCAAATCTTACTTCACGTGATTTTAATGCTCGCTTCAAGCCTTCCCAACCGTATGGCTGTAAAAGCAGTTGCTCTGCGTCAACGATCAAAAAACCACCATTTGCTTTGTGAAGCGCGCCTGCTTTAATCAAAGTAAAGTCGGTAACCAGAGCTCCCATCATCGCCATATTTTCGATGCAGCCAAGTAAGCTCTGATGATTGGGTAAATTTTCATACACGATTGGTGCACCATGCTTTTGACTGTTATCTACGAACAGATTGATTTGATAACGTTTGTGTATGTTAATGTCACTGGTAGCCTCTTCAGCAGATTGCTCATCTTTCAGAAAAGCATCCACATTACTGCGAAGATCTTTAAGCATAGCGTCAAAATAGTGCTGTAACTTGCTTGAGCTTGGATAGGCATGCTTGAGTTTGTTGACATGTTTACTCAACACTTCCAGTGCGACTTCATCGTTGAGAGCCTGTAACTGTTTTGTATTGTTTCTCTCCCACTCTCTGATTTCTAATAGGGTGTATTGAAGGTCTTCATGTAAATCTGCTATGGCATTCTCTGCATCTTCCTGCTGAGCCGCTGGTAATTGCTCAAATTCTTCAGAAGTCATCGCTTCGCCATTATGCTGAGCAGCAAAAGCATAATGCCCATCTTGCAGCCTTAATAAGACAATACCCTTCCGATCAGCTTCCTTTTGTAATACGCCAAATAATCTGACGCGATGTTTACGGGTTGCTTCATCAAGACTTCTTAGCCGCCCACGATAATATTCATCATCAAAGGCTTGAGGTAGTTCCTCCTTCAATGCATCAATAACATCCTCAATATCTTGGCGTAGTTGCTTAGCCTGCCCTGCTGGCAAACTCAGTGCATAAGGTCGTTGTGGATCATCAAAATTATTCAGATAAGCCCAATCTTTGGCCTCAGGAAGATGCTCAACATGTTGCTCCAGATAACGCCGGGTTAAGGTATATTTGCCTGCGCCAGCTGGTCCCATCACAAATAAGTTATAACCATCCGCATCAATATGACTGCCAAACTCGATGGCGCTCAATGCGCGCTGTTGACCAATAACTTCATTCGTCGCTTTAAGATCTTGAGTGGAAGAAAATGTCCATTGTTCAGGATTACAATGATGATATAACTCACTGACTTGTAATTTTGTGCTCTCAGGCATAGTTTTCTCGATTTGAATAAGTTACTTTAAGCTTAAGTCTAAGGAAAAAATAGACAATATACGATGGGAGAATCAGATGTCACCAAATGATTATGATGAAAAACGGGCATATCACCGAATGAAAATCGATACGCCTATTACATTTTCCTTAAGTGGCGATAAAGAAATAACACACAGGGGGATCAGTAAAAATTTAAGTGCCAGCGGTTTACTTATTCAATCAGACTTTTCACCAGCTGAGCATGACAGGTTAGAAATTGTCATGGATACGGGAAATGACAGATTCTCACCGTTTATTATTCAGGGAAAAGTATTGAGGGTAGAAGCTGATACTGAAATGGTCGGGCAATACCTGATATCTATTCTAATAGAAAAAGTCAGTAAAATTTATATCCAATAGCTTGTTTTTGTCATGACTTTTGAGGTGATCGACATCATTGTTTTCACAGGACGAGGTAATTCTGCACCACCCGCTTCCAATGCTGTCGTTCTATGATGAAGTTCATCTTCTCGCATCTGCTCAAGTACAGCACGACTTTTTAGATCATTAGCACTTAGTTTTGCCAAGTGTTCATCAAGATGATTAACGACTTGTTTTTCTGTTTCGGCCACAAAGCCCAAACTCCATTTATCACCTATTTTTCCAGCAACAGCACCTATGGCAAACGAGCCGATATACCAAACTGGATTTAGTACACTTCGATGTGATGAGAGTGAACTTAAACGTTCTGCACACCATACCAGATGATCATTCTCTTCCAGTGCTGCTTGCTCCATAGCCTGACGAACTTCAGGCAATTTAGCTGTTAATGCTTGCCCCTGATAAAGGGCTTGAGCAGAGACTTCACCAGAGTGATTTACCCGCATCAGACCAGCTGAATGCCTTTGTTCTGCAGTGCTTAATGCTGTCGCTTCTTCAATCTCATTTCCAGGTACATGACGTTGTGTTGTCTCAGGCTTTCCGACCACCGTAGTAATGGCTTTGTCTAACTCGATAATAACGTGATCAATCAAACTTAACTGTCTTACTTTGAACATACAACAAGACCTACCATTAAAATAATTCAACACCACCGTGTGCTACTTTGGATACTGACTTAACTTTGCCTTCTTGCAACAAACGGCTGTAACTGTGCACCTGATTCCTGCCATTACCCTTAGCATAATACAACGCTTCATCCGCTTCACCGATGACATCTGCCGGTGATGATTGGGCAACAATTTCTACAAAGCCAATGCTAATCGTCACTTGATTAATCTGAGGAAACTTATGGGCAGCGACCATCTCTCTGATTCGTTCAAATGTGTGCATTGCATCATCTTCGTTGGCTGCTTTTAGCACGACAACAAACTCTTCACCACCGTAACGGTAGACTAAATCATCGTCCCTAATCAAGCCTGAAGTCATCAGTCGAGCGACAAGAATAATGACTTCATCCCCGTATAGATGACCAAAATTATCATTGATGGTTTTAAAATTATCGATATCGATCACGCCTAACCAGTATTTTACTGCAAAACTACGTCGACGGGAGTCATTAGGAGAGGTAATCTGATCGTTGAAATGGCGGCCCTGACGAACAAGAATTTTAGTGATTTCGTTATCAAGGGTTTCGCGATTATATAAACCCGTTAATTTGTCTTTCTGCGTTTTTTCAATCAGTGCTAGATAATTAGAATACACGCGAAGTATTCCGTAAATCAGTCTTTGATCGCCATTTGAAGGTACTAGGTCTGTTGATATTAATAATACAGCGAAAATGTCGCCATGAGCATCGAATGCTGGATAAACTAGATTCCAAAGACCATTTTCTGTCGAGCTTAACTGTACATCCCCTGCTTCTATCGCTTGAAAGATAGTCTCACTGATACCTTTGTCTTCAGTCACTAACCTCGGATTTTCATCACTGGACACAATAACGTCATTAACACAGTATGCGAGCAAACTGAGATCGTGGTTATCACTCTGCTCGCTAACCCGGAACAACCTAATGTCTTTTGCCGGAAATAGCTCATTTATTGTCTTTAGTAAACTTTTTTCAAGAACATGTCGATCGTGGTAACTGGTAATCTCAGCGAGATTATCTATGATCCTAATACTATTGTGATTCATTGCCACATGCCTTGTATGCTCATGAATTAAATGATGGAGCACTCCATGGCACCCAGATTATTTAGTGCGATACTCCAGTATCCAACCAGAAAAGATATACTTTTTTAAGTATGAGTTCAATCCTTAGGCATTGATGCACAAGACTTTAACCCTGGCGTTCCAGATACTTGAAGAGTGTATCAGCCAGATCTCGTGGCTGAAATTTCGAAACATAATCATCAGCACCAGCACCAACGCCCATTGCTTTATTAGCTTTGGCTGTCAATGAAGAATGCATAATGACCGGTAAATTTACCATTCTTGGATCGGATTTTATTTTCTGTGTCAGTACATAACCATCCATTTCCGGCATTTCGACATCAGTCAACACCATTTGGATTTCAGTTGTAATATCACGACCCTCCTGCTCACATTGAGCAGCGATTTTGTTTAGCATTTTCCAGGCTTCGGCGCCGTTTACAGCTCCTATATGCCCAACACCCATCACATCAAGTGTTTTGGTAATTTGCTTACGAGCGATATTTGAATCATCAGCAAAGAGAAGGCGATAGTGCCCTCTTTTATCGACTTGTTTGATGCCATCAAACACAGTTTCATCATAAAAGTCACCAGCATCTGCCAGCACTTTTTCAACATCCATAATCATGACTAGGCGCTTGTCACTCAATTCTGCTACGGCAGTAACTAAGCCACCCATTCGTTGTGAGATGAGTTGTGGTGGCTCTTTGACTTGCTCCCAATTCAACCGTTGTATGGTATCTACCGAGCTGACCAAGAATCCTTGAACATGGGTGTTATATTCAGTAATCATCAGGATTCGTGGTTTATCTTTAGATCTGAGTTTGCAAAACTTTTGGAGATTAATGATGGGAACCATATCACCACGAAGACTGACAAAGCCTTCAACGCCATCAGGCATTTCTGGGGCAGTCGTTATTTCAGGAATATTCAGTACTTCCCTAACTTTAAAAACGTTGATACCAAACAGTTCGTTTCTTCCTGTTTCATCACTCGTTCCTAAGCTAAACAACAAAACCTCCAGATGATTAGTACCAGCTAGTTTGGTTCGCTCGTCGATGGAATCAATAAATGTGGCCATATGAATTCTCGCAAAACTCAAATAAATGAACGTGAATATGTCTAGAAATAATAGCGGACATTAGCACGAAAGCTTGAGCAGAGTTAGCCACAATATCTGAAAAATTATTCAGCACTAACATAAGCATTAATCAAATCATATGGTTAGACGTTATGTGGAGTTCATTTAATCTTTCACAAGACCGATATTTCATTCGCATTACTATCATTGCACTGGATAGCATTCGTATCTGAACAGAATTGAGTAGCAGGAAAATTCGATGATTGTTAGAGTAGCACTATGAAGTCGTCAAAATATTGTTGAATGATGACTTTAGAAATAGAATACAATAAAAAATCGAGATTTATACAGCATATGAATATGCTGTTGGAATGGTGCCCAGGGGGAGACTCGAACTCCCACGTACATAAGTACACTAGCACCTGAAGCTAGCGCGTCTACCAATTCCGCCACCTGGGCAACAGACGCGCAAAGATACAGAGTGAAACAAAAACTGTCAATGACCAATAATAGCGAAAACGATCCCTTTTTCGATAGAGAAGCAGAAAAATACGACAACCCCATCCCTAGTCGTGAATTTATCTTAGATATTCTCAAACAAAACAACACCCCCTTATCGCGCAAAAACATCGCCAAACTGATTGATGTTAAAGGTGAAGATGCTAATGAAGCGCTTCGCCGTCGGTTACGAGCAATGGAACGAGACGGCCAACTACTTCGCAACAGGAAAGGCGCTTATGGCGTTGTTTCCAAAATGAATCTTGTCAGTGGTCGCGTGATGGGGCATCCAGAAGGCTATGGCTTTCTTATCCCTGATGAGGGAGGTGATGACCTCTTTCTGAGTGAGCGCGAAATGCGTGTGGTTCTGCATGGTGACCGTGCATTGGCACGTATAACCGGCACTGACAGAAAAGGTCGAAAAGAAGGTGCCATAGTTGAAGTTGTTAAGCGTAACAACGAGCGCATCGTAGGCCGTCTGGTTCAAGATGCCGGCATTTTTTATCTCATTCCCAACAATCGAAGAATCAGCCAGGACATCTTGATTCCACCGAGCGATCTGAGTCATGCACAAGTCAATCAGATTGTTGAAGCGGAGATAACCGAACAGCCTAATAAACATCGATCTCCTTTAGGCAGAATCGTCAACGTATTGGGTGATCATATGGCGCCAGGCATGGAAATTGACATTGCTTTGCGTGCTTTCGAACTTCCTTACGAATGGTCACCACAAGCTGAAGAACAAGCCAATAATCTGGGAGACAGTATTCCCGAGGAAGCGATCAACGGCAGACTCGACCTTCGTGATATGCCGCTTGTCACCATCGATGGTGCAGATGCCAGAGACTTTGATGATGCTGTATACGCTGAGAAGCTGGAATCCGGCAACTGGCGTTTATGGGTGGCCATTGCTGATGTATCACACTACGTACTGCCCAACAGTCCGCTGGATCAGGATGCACAGGAAAGAGGCACATCCGTTTATTTCCCTAGCCAAGTAATTCCAATGCTGCCAGAAGCGTTGTCCAATGGGTTATGTTCATTAAACCCAGAAGTCGATAGACTGTGCATGGTCTGCGAAATGGAAATCGATCAAACCGGTAAAACAGTTTCTTATGACTTCCATGAAGCCGTTATGCACTCAAAAGCGCGGTTAACATATGACAAAGTGGCGGCCATGCTAGTGGATAACGACACCGCTTTACGTGAGCAATATCAACACGTGTTACCAGCCATAGAGACGATGTATGACCTTTATAACGTCATGCTTGAGGCTCGTCACGAGCGCGGTGCAATCGATTTTGAAATGACGGAAACGCAATTTCTTTTTGATGAAAATAGAAAAATTAAATCAATAGAACCTCGTGAACGTAATGACGCTCACCGTCTCATTGAAGAATTTATGATTGCCGCCAATGTCAGTGCTGCATTATTTTTGTTGGAAAGTGAATTACCGGTTTTATATCGTATTCACGAAACACCCTCAGAAGAAAAACTCTCTGGTCTTCGCGACTTTTTGGGTGAACTCGGTCTATTTTTAGGTGGTGGTGAAGAACCTGAGCCACGTCACTATGCCTCATTACTGGCAACGGCGAGTAAACGGCCTGACGGTCACCTCCTGCAAACTGTGATGTTACGCAGTATGAAACAAGCAGTTTACAGTCCTGAAAATATTGGGCACTTTGGTTTAGCGCTTGAAGCCTATGCACATTTCACCTCACCGATTCGTCGTTACCCTGACTTATTGGTGCATAGAGCCATTCGTCACGTACTTAGCCAGAAAAAAGACAAAAAATGGCGTTACTCCTATGAGGACATGGCGCAATTAGGCGAACATTGCTCCATGACCAGTCGTCGAGCCGATGAAGCCACAAGAGATGTCAGTGACTGGCTGAAATGTGAATACATGCGAGATCGTGTTGGTGAAGTTCATGATGGCGTGATTAGTGGTGTTACAGGATTTGGGCTGTTTGTTGAGCTAAGCGATATCTATATAGAAGGCTTAGTGCATGTTACCTCTTTGAAAAATGATTATTATCAATTTGATCCGACAGGGCACCGCCTCACGGGGGAGCGTACGCGCAAAGTATACCGCTTAGGCGATACACTAAAAGTCAAAGTGGTTCGTGTCGATCTCGATGAGAAAAAAATTGATCTGGAATTAGTCGAGACGAAATAATATAAATGGCTGTTATAAGAAACAATAACAGCCATTTATTTCTGAATGAGATGAACGTTGCGTAAGGCTATTTTTCATCTAATCAGAGATTTTCCTTGACCAGAAAAATAATCACAGTAGAATTATCGTCTTTCTTGAGGTCGACATCCTAAGTCATCCACACCTCATACAAGAATAATGGTGAGTGTAGCTCAGTTGGTAGAGTCCCGGATTGTGATTCCGGTTGTCGTGGGTTCGAGCCCCATCACTCACCCCACCTTCCTTAAGATTATTTCCATCGCATCATAAATTAAAGACTTCGTTGATCCAGTCGAAAAAGACTCGATTTACTTTCTTGTCATTTTTAATTGTTCAGTTTCATCATTCTGAAACAATAACTTGCATAAAAACTCAAAATTAATCTCGATTTTGGCTTGCAAGGTCAAAAATGCCTCCGTATAATGCGCTTCTTCATTGCCGGTGTAGCTCAGTTGGTAGAGCAGCTGATTTGTAATCAGCGGGTCGTAGGTTCAAGTCCTATCTCCGGCTCCAGATATAGAAAGGGTTTGCAGAGTTTCTGCAAGCCCTTTTTTTCGTCTCCGGACAATTCTCCGGACAAATGACCGTGATATTTTCTTGGTTTAAAATTACTTTTAGTGATTAATTGATCTACGTTATCAATCGAAGTGAACTGGTAGCTTATTCAGCAATGCTTTTACTTCCGGCCATTGCGGCATGTTTTTATCGAGAAGGGCAACAAAGCGATCATTGTGGTGCCGCTCAAGTAGATGCGCGATTTCATGCAAAACAACAAACTCAAGACAATCACTTGGTTTTTTGGCTAGCTCCGAATTTATCAGAATCCGTTTTTGATTTTGATTACAGCTGCCCCACTTGGTTCGCATTTTCCTGACAAGATAGGATGACGGTCTGACACCAAGATTTTGCCCCCATAACTCCAACAGCATCGGCAGCTTGAGCTTTACTTCTTGCCGATAATAGCTATTGAGCAGCTCTGTTCGTTTTTCTAATGTCGTACCGTTACGCACATACATCCGTAGTCTATTACCAGAGAGCTTAATTTCATGTTTACCAAAGCGCTCAATAACCTCCAGTCGATACCGTTTCCCCCATAAGTAGTGAGTTTCTCCACTCACAAACTCTCTGGCAGATTCTCTAAGCTGATTGGCAAAATTATGTTGCTGTCTCTTAATCCACGGCAGACGATGCACTACAGCTGTTCTGATGGCGGTTTCAGTAAGTTTTAACGGTGCAGATACTCTTACCCTACCATCAGGAGGTAAAACACTAATATGAAGGTTTTTAATATCCTTACGGTTAAGTTCAACATCAAGACTGCCTATTGTTACTTCAGGCATTAGTGATAATCCTTTTGTGCCTTTATTAAATCCATTACTTCATCGATATTAAGGTCATAACCTGCCGTCTCTTCATGAATCGCCAAGGCTATCTCACGCTCTTTCATTCTATCACCAAGCCAAAAAGCTTTTTTTGTATGTCTGACAGTCATATCGATCTTCGTCACTAGCAATTCATCTCGACCAAGATTATCGTAAAGTGCACGCTGAGCGTTGGAAGATATGCTTTCAGGATAGGAAGCCGAATTGCCGCCAGGATTTTTAACTTTATTTGCAAGCTCTCGAATTTTTTCAAGGTAATCCTGGTAGTTAAGAGCTCGCTCTCTTCGCAGCACAGTCAACTCATCCAGTAGCTCAGACATCCGAGCGTAATACTTAGGATTAACTGGGTTTTCATCAACGATCGTCTTACGAATGTTATTTTCAATTGCTTCAGACATCGCTGCTTCGTTGTCACGAACTGACGTTGGTAGCTCATCCAGTCCATCAACACCTCGCTCGACAACCAAATCAATTAATCCCATTTCATCAAAATCAATTAACTGCTCACTTGGATCTGCATCAATATACAAATCCAATAACCTCCGCATTGCTGGTTCATATAACTTCATATCGACTAAATCACCGCTTGCCAATTTAATCTCATCGCGTAGCTTAGAATAGAATGCAACCTCTTTAGCAATAATTTGAGCCTGCTCAGCAGTATAACCTGCCTCGATCATTTCATTAGCCAAATTAGTATAAGTACGAATGAGCTTGGCAACAGATTGATACAACACAAGACGAAGCGGTTCTTTTTCAATCAGCTCAGCTTCATTTTCTCCCGACACACCACAAAAATAATGCTGGTAATCAATCTGATGTCGTGGCGCTTTCACTGGTTCACATAAGGCTTTGACCTGTTCTAAGGCTGTATCTAAATCAGCGCGAGCTTCCGACAAGCGGTTTTTAAGTAATCCCTCAACATCTTCTTTATCATAGGCGTCAAAGGCCTCAGCTGTGTAATCCTGAATAGCTTTATCCAGTGACTTGAACAAATCTTTGTAGTCGACAACGTATCCATACTCTTTGTCTTCACCATCTAAACGATTAACCCGACATATCGCCTGAAATAGATTGTGGTCAGCCATTTGTTTATCGATGTAAAGATAAGTAGCTGATGGAGCGTCAAAGCCAGTCAATAGCTTGTCGACTACAATCAACAGCCGCATCTGTCCCGGCTCGTCTACAAACTGTTTTTTAACACTCAGTTCAAACTCTTCAATACGTTTACAAGCCTCATCTTTAGGCTGATCAAAATAGTCCGCCAGCATCTGTCGGTAAATATCATATTTTTCCAGCTTTTCAGTAATCCCTTCTCCAGACTCCTCACCTTTAATTTGTGAAGCTAACGGGTGATAGCTGGTCACTATCGCACACCGACCTTTCAAACTTGAGTCATTAAACATTTCGTAGACTTTGCAAGCTTGATAGACACTGGCGCATACCAACATGGCATTACCTCTACCATCCACTAGCCTTTGTTTGGTATCCATGTCCATCAAAATATCAGCCACAATCTGCTCTAACCGTGATCGACTGGAAAGCAGCTTTTGCATGGAGCCCCACTTCTGCTTTAGCTGAGTTCGTCCAAGACGAGAAAGTCCTTTTGTTTTAGTATCAAACCAGTTATCAATATGTTTTTGAGATTTAATGTGCTGGTCAATATCTCTTGCTTCGTAGCGTAAATCGAGCACGACGCCATCGGCCACGGCTTCATCAAACTTATAAGTATGAATGTAAGAGCCAAACACCTCGATGGATTTCTTTTTGTCCTTTTTCATCAAAGGCGTGCCGGTAAAACCGACAAACATAGCTTCTGGTAGGATGGATTTCATCGCCACATGCAACTTGCCGGACTGGGTGCGATGACACTCGTCCACAAACACAAACAAATTACCTTTGGCGTTAAAGTCCGAAGGCAATGATTTTTTCAGCTCGGCGATAAACTCCTCTGTCGCAGCATCGTTTTCCGAATCAGAATGTCGACCAAATTTATGCACTAAAGAGCAAACCAACCAAGGGTTGGGTTGATTGAGCGTCGCCACTAAATCGGCACCGCTTTTCGTGCGATAAATATCTTCATCGACACCGGTAAATACTTTTTCAATCTGATCGTCCAGCTCTGTACGATCGGTCACGATCAGCACGCGGGAGTCTTTTACATTTTCACGTATCCACTTGGCCAGCCAAACCATCGTCAAGCTTTTGCCGGAACCCTGGGTGTGCCAGATAATCCCGCCTTCGCGTTTGGCCACATGCCGTTTTGCCGCTTCAATACCAAAAAACTGATTGTGACGACAGGTCTTTTTTATACCCGCATCAAAGACGATGAAATCGTGAATAACCTGCAAAAAGCGCTCTTTATTACAGATGCGGCTGAGGTGAAAATCCAGCTTATTGCCATAAGGATTAGCGACTTCCTCTTTCCACTCCAGATAGTACCTCTCCGGCGTTTCAATAGTTCCGTAACGCAAGCCTTGTGTATCGTTACCCGCCATCACCAGTTGCATAGAGGTAAAAAAGTTACGGATAAAATCTTTCTTCTGGTTATCGAGGTTCTGACGAATACCTTCGGAGACAGACACAGAAGAGCGTTTCAGCTCAATCACGCCCAGCGCGATACCATTTACATATAGCACTATGTCAGGACGCTTTTTGTTTTCACCATTAATAGATACTTCTTCAGCAATAGCAAAATCGTTGGCCTCGGGATGCTTCCAATCAACCAACCAGACTGTTTCATTAAGATGGCCAGCGCCTTCTTTATCTTTCACGCCATAACGCAACAAGCGATAAACCTCTTTATTGGCGTAATAGAGATTTTTACCTTCGCCCAGCGCTGCTGCCGCATCCAATTGGCGAATAACTCGACTGATCAAGGCCTCGCTAACACCGCGTTTATTTAGCCAATCAATCAGGATATCCACTTCTATGTTTTTATTATCAGCGCGATCCTGCCAGTCGCCTAAATAGCGATAGCCTAAGTCAGTTTGAAAAAACCGAACGATACGATTTTGGGTAGCACGCTCACGCTGGCCAACGTTACTCATCGCTTAAATCCTCTAAACTTGTGCATAGCTTTTGGATCTTTAATGTTACATCTTCGATACTTTTCTGATTTTTATCACTGTAGTATCTATAAAAGCCGAGGCTAGGCAATGCCATATCATTCAACTCAAAGCCTTCACTCTCTAATAAACCTGTTAGAGTCTCAGGTGCATTTCCGATGTCACCACCTTTTACCCTTATATCAAAGCAGCTAGCTGTTTTATGGATTTCTATTTGATACTTCTCTCCATTATGAGCAAACCCGCTTAGTTTCAAATGTGCACTTTCTTCACGTGATTTAACTGGCACGTACCATAAATGTGAAAAAGGTGCCAATTGGCTCTTGTCTTCCGATAGCTCTAGTTCTAGAACTTTAGTGAAAAGTTCAGTATGCGTATGGTTTCGTTGTGACTGTCCCAATAATACAAATTCAGAGTTGGTTTTCTCTATAAATCCTTGCTTGCAGTATTCCATTAACTCTTTATGTTGAATTAATGCTTTTCTCCAAGGCTCAAGTTCTCCTGTTTCTATAGCTTTGTAGCAAATAGCAGAAAGTGAGATTTTTACTTCGTCAGGATTAAACTCTGGGTCATCCAGTACAGCTTTCACATATTTTTGTTTTTGTTCAATTGAAGACGTTCCAAACCGCAGCAACCTTTTCCAACTATGATCACGAGGAATATTGTTTCGAGTATCGCGAGAGGACAACATATTGTATTTGTCGCCTCGTTTATCGGTGAAGTATTCACCTTTACTTAATACAGCTCTCTCCCATAGGAAATCAATTGATGCAGAGCTATTTTCAATTAGATCGAATACGCTTTGGATAGCATTCGAATATCGTCTGAATTTGTTTAAATACTCGTTATCTTCTTCTTTGTTCCACTCGCAATGTTTATGATCTCGGTAATAACTTAGAATTTCAGAAAAGTTTAAAATACATCCAATCTGACCTTTCAGAAATGAATGCTGTTCTGCACTAATAACCGCTTTTCGCCATTCACTAGACCTTAATAGCAAATGAGCCTTAATCTTTTCTTCAACTATCTGAGGACCAGAAAATCCTGTTATTTCAACATCATTAGCTAGTGTTTCTAATATGGAATTATCTTGCTTATAAAGGTTGTCTATCGCAAATAGTGCTTTATTAAACTCGTCTGCGGTATTGATAATGGTGTTTTCGGTTAAATTGAAAATAACCCTTAACCATTCATTTAGTTCTTCTTTTGTCGGTGATTTAGCAACATAGCTATAAAAGGCATAAAATCTAAGTTTATCATCGTAGCTAGTCTCATTATTAAACACACGCTTTAACGTTTCATGTTCCGCATAGTAGTAATCAGTTTCTAAGTAGCTGTTTATTTTGTTATCTACTAATCCATTTCTATAGATGAGATCAAGGAAACTAATAAGGCGAACAATAAACGCTTTATTTAGGCAGTCTAGTTCTTCATATTTAGAAAGCGTAAGCGCCTCTAAGCGCCCGTTTCGACCAAAGAGTTCTCCACTATTCAAGTCAAGTTCGATAGGTGAATCTTTGTTATCAATTAGGTATTGATAGGAGATGGCTAATCGAATGAAATTCATTAGTTCATCATCAAAGCTATCGTCATCAGAGCAAACATTTCTATATGGCCAGAACAAGTCTGCCCAATCGGTATCTACCTTATGTATGAAGTAGTCATAGCCGCTAGCACTGTCTTGGAAAGGTAGTGTGTATTCAGGCCAAGGTCCGTCAAAGGATTTTATTTTTTGCTCTAACTTGGCTTTAAAGTTTTCAAAAATTGTTAACGGCTTACCACGAGCATTCATTTTTATATAAAGCTCATCAGATAAACCAAATGAGTGAAGGTCTAAGAATTGAAATGTAATGTAAGGTTCACTTGTATTGATTATTCGCTCGTACAAGTTAATATCGTTTTGAGAACACAATCTTTGAATCGCATCGAGCATATTTAAACAAGCTTGCACGGTTGGGTCTTGTTGCCATGACAAATAAAACCACTGACTATTTTTAATCTGCTTGCTTATCACTGCACCCGATAGTTCCATATCTTTGGAGGTCAGTGCATCAAAAAACTCGGTTGTGCTGGGTCGTGTCTTATAGGTAAAGCGAGACCGTTGTTCATCAGTGACAAAGCGATGTCTAAATTCTTCTATATGACCATGTTGTATTGCTAAGTACCAATGCAGTAAAAATAAAGTCGTTAAACGTTGCTGTCCGTCTAGAACAGAAAACGCCTTACGCTCACCTTCTTCAAAATTTCCGTAAACAAAATCTAAATCTAGTGGTTGATGTGACTCATCATTGTTATTAAGCGCTTGGAATAATGAATTTAAAAACAGTGTTCTAACTTCAAGTTCTTCTTCTCGACCTTGTGCGTAATCACGCTGCAATATTGGAATTTCAATCGCTTCAACAACATCAAATAGACCGTAAAACGTTAAGCTTTTTCCCTTATTCATCTCCAAACTCCTTGAGATGATCACCCACTCCATGAAAGAAACCGAGTAACATTTCTACCATTGCCCTTTGATGATCTTTGCTATCTCTCGCTTCCCAGTACAGCATCTTATCTACCTGTTTGCTGTAGTACTTTAGAAACACATTTTTAGTGCATAGCGGAACAAAGGTTGCCTTTTTATCTAAAGCGATGATCCTCGCTCGCTTAATTGGGAATACAGCATTTTGATAGCTACGGTTAGTTCTGTTATCGAGCAAGGTTAGATTGCCAATTGAATTGTCTACATCTTCATTACCATCAGGATCGTAATAAGCTCGTACTTTATCGTACAAACCTTCGAACTGATCATTATCAAAGTTTGCTACTTGTAGTAACTCTGTTGCTTCACGTTTGATAAAGAGCTCATCATTGTGTAGATCAGTGTCAGATTCCTCAGCTTCTGGGGCTTCATCGCCAGAAATATAAGCAACAACATTTTCAAGCCATGCTTTTTGCTTGTCTTTACTATTTGGCATATCTGATGCCACTGAGCGGATATGTTCAATATCCCAACTATCTAATTTATATTTATCAAATTGAAAACGAGCATTCGTAGCCGGGTTAGCAAGAAGGCTAGCTACGTTAAATAGCAATAGTATGGGTCTAAGCCTATGCGCACCTGATTCATAAGTGAATTCGTTTAGCCTATCTTCCAACCATTCTTGAGATAGTGCAGCTATCTCTCTACCTCCAAAGGTCTTGCTGAAGACTAGCTTTAACAATGACTGTCGAAAATCGTACTTTGTAAATGCCTCTTGATGTAAATCGAAAATATGAGCGATAGAAACTTTTTGTGAGACTAAATAGCCAATCAAGTGAAATAAAGCACGGTCGTTATACCACTCATCTAACGTCATAAAGCACTGTTTTATCTTTAGCCATTCACAAGCAATATCAACAGGTTTATCTTTATCACTTCTATTCGAAAGCAATCGGTTGAACGTCAAAAATATCTTCAATTTATCCGTGTCTAGAATCCCTTCACTATCTAACTCTCGGGATGCCAAATCCAGCACGAATTCGATTCGATTCGTGGTAATGGGGTCATTGCTAATGAAATACCAAAACGCGTTATCTTGTAAGCGCTTCTCAATCGCATCCCACTCTTGAGAAATTTTTAACTGCTGTAGATCTTGAATTGGCTTTTTGCTCTTGGAGTCATCTACATCTTGGGCAAAGTTGCTCGACTTTAAAAATAGCGCTTTAACTAGCTCAGCATTGACCAGAGGAATTTTGCCCATATTTAGCCGAGTAAATACTTCAGTGACATTTTCAGTTTCGTTAATCTGATACCAAATCACTTTCACATCGTTTAGAAATACTGATTCAATATCATTTATGCGGTTAATTTTGTCTTTAAACCAATTTCGAATTTCGTTGTAGCTTTCGAAAATATAGTGGAAGTCTATATTTTTATCTTTCTGACTTACATCAAGCTTAGCAATGTACTCTTTGCTTTCAGGACGCGTCTCATATTCAATTGAATAAAGTTGCTTTTGAAAATCTTCAGCAAACCGTGAATTAAAGTAACCCAAAATTATAAGAATGGTAGTTAGTCTTTGCTGACCATCTACCAACTCCCACTGTTCACCTCTCGCTTTTACTACAACTGGCTGTAAGCAATAAAAATCTTGCTCGGTCTTATTTTTATTTAGACAAAATTCGTAAACGTCATTCAGCAATTCTATAACTTGCCTTTTAGACCAACGATAGCCACGCTGGTAGGCGGGAATAAAAAACGACAACTCTAGCAGGTCGTTAATGGGCTTTAATTCTAGCTCGTTACATTCAGACATCCGTGTTCCTTATTATTCTTTTTAAATTGGCAAGCGTATGCGGCCTGTGAGTAGCTCTTGCATCATGCCTTGTTTGATTTGGCGGGTTTTGCCAAGGCGTTGTTCCAGTGCCTGAATCTCTGCGTCCATATCGGAGAGGATGGCGGCGATGGCGGTTTGTTCTTCGAGACTTGGCACGGGAAAACAAACAGACGAAAGATTATTTTTAGAAATGCCATAAACCTTCATACCAGTCGCCAATCGATCAAAAGAGCTTTTCACCGCTGGGATACTATGTAAATAGCCTCGAAAACCATCTGCGAGCACTTTCTCTTTATCACGTAATAGGAAAGTGTGAAGACCCGCAACAAGCTGTTTATCACCAACATTAAAGACCTCAACGGTTTTGCCTATTCCTTCATAGTCTTCAGATGCATCTGCCATAATCAAATCCCCATCCATAACGAATGCAGAGCTGACGATATTCTTAGATATTCGCGGTAACCTCTCCTTATTTAAGTCGAGCTTATTGTTCCATTCGGTATGAATATCACCGTAGTGGACATACCCAAAATCACCTTCTTCAGACAAATCAGCTCGTGAATTAGTTGAAGTTGATAAAAAGGTAAATACTTCACCGTATGCCTTAACCTCCCAATCCTCCGGGATTTCCCCCAACTCACTTGGCTTGGTGCCTTTGGGCGTGCCATCTTCACGCAAGGAAAACTGCGGCAGGCGGGTGCGGCCGGTGAGGAGTTGTTGCATGGTGGCGGTTTTGATGGCCTGTTTTTTGGCGATCAGTTTTTCCAACTCGCTGATCAGTGCATCAACATCGGATAAGGCATTGGCGATGGTGGTTTGTTCTTCGATTTTTGAGGGAACAGGAATTAATAGTGGTGACAAAGAAACCATCGTCAGTGCTTTTTGAGAACTGCCAATGGCGCACTCCAACACCCTGTTTTTGTTGTAGTTAAGTTGCTTTATCAAGTACTTAGGTTGGCAGTTTTTTATTTTCCTGAGCCAAATCAGGTTTCCATCCTTAAAGTAAAATGGGTCGTTAGATTCAACTAGAAATGAATTTCCCAGAGTGCCTACCGCTGTTATAAGAATTTCCCCAGCCTTAGGGGCTCCGAATCTTGCGGCCAACTCATTGAACTTTGCTTGGCTGATATAGATTACATTCTCAATAACTGAGCCATTTAAAAGAGATGAAATCTCTTGGCCACGATAGAAAGGAACTCCACTCTTAACATAGTCACTTTCAAATATTCGTTTACTAGACGTCAGCTCAGCGATATCTCCTAAAGTTAATATCAGCCAATCCTCCGGAATCAGCCCAACTTCCGTTTGCTTGTATCCCACCGGAATGGCACTCGAAGCAACTTCCGCTAGATACTTAGGGCTCACCTCAGCCATACCACTCATAGCGCCCACTCCAAGCCCATGGTTTTTAAGTGTCCTGCTACTTTATAACTGAGGTTTTCTACCGATTGGGTAAGGGCAGGCAGTGGCTCGTTATAACGCTCTTCCAATTCTTTGACACGATTGGCCAGTTGCTGGGTGACACGCTCTATTTCGGCGATGATATTGCTTTCAAGCGTTGCCAGCCATTTGTCGTCCACAATCAGAGATTTGATCTCATCGATGCTGAGTTTGGGGTATTGCTTAAATACTGCTAAATCAAGCGCGTCTTGCGCTTCTTTTAGGGCTTTTTTAGCATCGGCCTCAAAATCAAACAGCTTTTTGGCTTGTTTCAGCGCGGCTTTTTCATCCGGGTCGGTGGCAAGTTTCAAACGCGCTGTGACCGTAGCTTTGGTGACTTTGTCTTTATCGTTCAGCGCATCATTCAGCAAACCTTCGTCGCCCGAGTTTTCTTCCAGATAGGTTTCTAACTCTTGGCTGGCGCTATCAAGTAGCGAATGCAGGTTATCCACTTGAGCTTGTTCAGCGGTAAAAAAGCGCGCCACGATTAACGCCGGTGGAATGAGTTCGGCTTTGTATTTGGCTTTACCAATCACTAGATCAGGCGTTTCTTTGAGCTTTTCACCTTTTTTAACGACTAACTCACGCAACACCTTGCCCGCTAACCAGCCATCTTGCACCAATACATAGACATCGTCTTGCATCACCTCTGCCCAGTAATCCATCAGAATTTGGTAGATATCGTATTTACTCAGCAATGGCGTTTGCGAATAGCTTTGCAGTAGATCTTCACTGATGCGATGAATGATCTGTTTTGGCAGTTCAGCTTGCTCAATAGCTTTTAGGTTTGAGCGCTGCGCCCACTCGGTAAACGCCACTAGGCTTTGTGCAGCAAAAGTTTTGAACTCGTCATGGTTAAGGATGGTACTTTTCACATCGGAAGACTTAACCAAGGCTTCGCTATAACCTTCACGGGCAGCTTGCTTTTTACACTCAGCAAACAAGGTCGCACGAATACTCGGGAATACTTGCCAGAAGCGCGCTAGAGCATCGATGTCGCGGTTTGGAATACCGCCTTGTAGATGTGCACTTAAATCGTGTATGTCCTCTGGTTCGCTAGAGTCGATATAACGCGGAATATTAAGGTTGTAGTCGTTACCGGCGATTTCACTGAGCAGCACCATGCGCGAGTAGCACGGTAGTTCTAGCTGCTTGGTAAAAACATCAACAATTTTGTGAATATCTTGGCTGCGCAGACGATTTTTATTGCCGTCTTTGGCAAAACTTTTGCTGGCATCGACCATAAAGATACCACTGCGAGCTTGAGCATATTCTTTGTCAATGACGATAATACAGGCAGGAATGCCCGTGCCGTAAAACAGGTTGGCAGGTAAACCAATAATGCCTTTGATGTAACCTTGCTTGATAAGGTTTTCACGAATACGCGCTTCAGCATTACCTCGGAATAAAACACCATGGGGAAGGATTACCGCACCTTTGCCATTGCTTTTTAACGATTTAATGATATGTAACAGAAACGCATAGTCACCATTCTTTTCTGGTGGTATGCCCCATGTAAACCGGTCAAACTCATCTTTTTCTGCGTTTAACCCACTTGTCCAGTTTTTGTTCGAGAACGGTGGATTAGCTACCGCGAAGTCAAAAGTTTTCAGTTTGCCATTGGCCTCTTTCCACTGCGGGTCAGTTAGTGTATTTCCCTTCCAGATTTTTGCCGTAGAGCTGTCATGCAGGATCATGTTCATCCGAGCCAGTGCGCTTGTGGCATTATCGTTCTCCTGACCGAAGATAGATAAGCCACGTGGCGCTTGATCGTTAACTTTTAACAACAGGGACCCCGATCCGCACGTCGGATCATATACTGTGCAATCTTGTGGTGTATCGCTATGAATACCGATAACCTTAGCCAGAATACGAGACACTTCAGATGGCGTATAGAACTGTCCTTTGCTTTTACCCGATTCAGTGGCGAAATGACGCATTAAGTATTCATACGCATCACCCAAGAGGTCATCACCATCAGCACGATTACCTGTCAGATTCAATCCTTCGAAGATGCCCACCAACTTTGATAGCCGATCCTGCATCTCTTTGCCTTTGCCGAGCTTATCTTCATCATTAAAGTCAGCAATATCAATAACGCCTTTGAGGTCATTCTTCTCAGCTAATGCAGCGATAATTTTATTAATTTTATCGCCGATTTCTTTGTCACCTTTCAATGCCACCATATCTTCATATCTAGCACCAAGTGGTACTTCAATCATAGAGTACGGATTAGCCTTGGCCTTATCTGAAACATACTTCATAAACAGCATGGTTAGCACATAGTCTTTGTATTGCGAAGCATCCATGCCGCCACGTAATTCGTCGCAGCTTGCCCAAAGTGATGAATAAAGTGCATTTTTCTTGATTGCCATATTTGTGTTCTAGCTACCGTTCAATATGAAAGACTGAATACCCTACTAGGTTCCCGTTAGATAATCTATTTAATAAGTGAAGCAATAATATAACGGAATTACTATTGAGTTGGTGTCTGTGTATGGAGCATATAAGCACAACCGAAAAATATCACTTTTAGTGATATAATATTTATCAATTATATATTTTGGATTTTCATATGACTGAACAGACATGGCACAAAAAAACCAAAAAGCTGTTGAAACAAAAAAAAATAACAATGTCAGAACTGGGTGAAAAACTTGGGTTTGCACAAAGCTCTATATCCATGAAATTAATTGGAAAAAGAGAAACATCACTTGACGAGGCAATCAATATTGCAGCTATATTAGGTGTGTCCCTGTCAGAATTAATAAATGAAGACGAGAAACTGCTAATTGATGATGACGAACAAACAATAATTGAAACATACCGAAACCTGACCGCCCCAGAGAAGTCCCTTTTCCTCAAGCTTGTAGCGGCATTTAAGACAGAATAAAGAAAATATCGCCGTATACGATTTCTTGTTAAATTGGCTTCATTAACGACTGATGAGGTTTTTAGCTCCCTCCACCGTAAGATCACAATATGTGATAATATTTATATTGCAATAGTAAAAATAGCCACCGTCTTAATCTAGCTTACTAATATATAATCACGAGGTGATAGGTGAATGAAGCGAGGACCTAAACGCCAGTTTAATATCGACATACCTAAACACATTAACCAGGAACAGCTACCCGATAATTGTCATTGGGATAATTCAGGGCAAGGGCACTGGTACACTAAATATAAAGATCCCCAAACAGGCAGGCGTAGACGAAGCCGGATCGCTGGCCGGTTTGCCACACTCCCAGAATTACACCAAGCAATCGCTGACTTTCACGCAGAAGATCAAAACACATTTAACCTATTAACAAGAGAGTTTCAAAAGTCCCCCACTTTTAACGATCTCTCTGACAATACAAAACGCGATTATCGTTACTGCAGCGCACTCGTTGAAAACTTCCCCACCCTATCAGGCAAGCCACTTGGCACAGTATCAATGTCTAAATGGTCAACGCCTATGGTGCAAAAGCTGATTGATAAACTAGCCAGCGAAAAAGGAGCGTCAGCTGCTAACCATGCATTGCGTTACACAAGACGACTGTTTAAATGGGGGCGTGCCAGAGGCTATATTGATACCAACTTTGCCACCGGCATAGAACAAGCCAAAGAAAAACCAGTACAGCAATTGGTTAGTGATGAGGTCTATCATCGCGTCCTTTCTCACGTATTAAAGGCTAGCCGTCTAGGTAATAACGTAAAAGGTGCCTGTCCTGAATATTTATGGCCGGTAATGGAGATTGCTTATTTATGTCGTCTTCGTGGCATTGAAGTTATCGACATGACAGAAAATAGAGCAAAAGATGAACACCTTGTTTGCAATCGTAGAAAAGGCAGTCGAACAAATGCCGTCGAATGGTCGCCACGTTTACGCAAGGCGTGGGATGCAGCTATCGCCAGACGAGACAGAATCTGGTCAGCAAAAAACATACCCGTGCCACTCAATCCAGCTGATAGACCGGTATTTATTTCTAAAACTGGAAAGCCTCTTCAAAAATCATCACTCGATACAGCATGGCAACGGATGATCACCTTTGCTTTGGAATGTGACAATCCAGTTATCACACCCGAAGAACGTTTCAGCTTGCACGATCTAAAACGCAAAGGCACCACAGACACGAAAGGTACCCGAGCAGAAAAACAAGAAGCTGGTGGATGGAAGTCGGCAAGCGTTGTTGATCGCTATGACAAATCGACACCGGTAGTAAAACCGGTATTTTAGCTCCAAAACCTCCGGACAATAAAGTCTAAGTAACTGATTAAAAAAGGGGTAAAACAAGGAAGTTCCGGACAAATAATCGCCGAAAACCCGCATAAATACTAACTTGTTTAACTGATTTGTAATCAGCGGGTCGTAGGTTCAAGTCCTATCTCCGGCTCCAGAACAAGAAAAAAAGCCTCGTTAAAATAACGAGGCTTTTTTTTGGTCTAAGCATTAATCAACCCCGTCTGTTCCAATCTCAATTTGACCTCTACAAGCAACATTAATCTCACCGTATTTCAATATGGTGAACTTTATCTCAAAGTTTTTCTAAATTAACTACTTCAAGTTCCGCTAAAGAATTATGCTATATAGAAATAGCGAACTTTAGCTATCTACCCAAACCGACTTGAATAGGTTCTTAATGTTCAACCCTGATAATTTTTTTATAACATCAGCCCCCAAACAGACACTCATTGTCGGTTCATATGATTTCTTTCTTGTCGTTCTATCAATCATTTTAGCTACAACAGCGGCTTTTGTGGCGTTACATTTTGCTTCAATGGCAAAACTAATCAAAAACAATCGCCACCGCCATATTGCTATTATTACTGGCACCATCATTTTTGCTGGTGGTGTCTGGAGTATGCATTTCGTGGGCATGTTAGCTTACGAGATGTCTGAACAAACGACCTACAATATCCCTCTCACACTTATCTCTATCCTTCCTAGTTTGCTTTCTTCCTATATCACTTTGAGAATGCTTATAAATCCTTCAATGACTCTATGGCAACTGATTATGAGTAGCTTCTCCGTAGGTGCCGGTATAGGGATGATGCATTACGTTGGTATGGAAGCCATGGAGATGGACGCGGAGCTTCGTTATGTGCCTAGTTGGTTCGCTGCTTCTATTATTGTTGCTGTTGTACTGGCTTTCATCGCACTGTCAGCTCGCCATTATCTATCAATAGTCTGGAAACAACACTCTGTCCACCTCATCAATATCATCAGCGCTGTTGTGATGGGACTGGCTATTTCAGGCATGCATTACACTGGTATGGCTGGGGCAAGATATCTCATGAGCGACAACACTCTGATGACGCATCGCATCACAGAAGATCACGTTCAGTTATCTTATATTATTACTTCTATCACATTATTATTGATTGCCTTGGCCATCACTATTGCTTCTCAGCTCAGATATCGCCAGTTACTGACTGAAAAAACCATCAGTGAACTACGTTTAAAAACTACCCTCGAAACAGCCGTTGATGGCATCATCACCATCGATCAAAACGGAATCATCCAAGACTTTAACTCATCAGCATCAACTATCTTTGGCTGGAAAAACACAGAGGTTATTGGCAAATCTTTCTTAGTTCTGGTGCCTGATGAAGCCAAAAATGAATACCAAGAATATTTATTTAACTTTCTTAAAACAGGACAAACCCAACTGACCGGTCAAGCCAGAGAAGTTTTTGCTAAACATAAAGACGGTCACTCATTTCCAATACGACTTGGTGTAGGTCGTGTTGAAGTAGAAGACATCGGTTCATTATTTGTGGGTTTTGCTACCGATATTTCTCAACGTTGGGAAATTGAAGAAAAGTTGCGTAAGAGTGAGGAGCAATATAGTTCATTAATTAGAAATATTCCTGGCGCCAGTTTTCGTTGTTTGCTGGATGAACACTGGTCGGTCATTTTTGTCAGCGATGCCATTTTTGATATGACAGGCTGGGCTGCTGAAGACTTTTATAAGCAGCGAATTCATCTCTCAGAACTGATTCATCACGATGATGTGGATTTAACCAATGATGCTGTTCAATCAGCACTTGAAAGTAAAACCAGTTACTCAGTTGAGTTTCGCTGGAAACACAGAGATGGCCACTATATCTGGGTATTTGAAAAAGGCTCTATTATTTACGAGAACGACCAACCCGTTTGGATAGATGGTTTGATTCTGGATATTACACACCGCATAGAGATGGAAGACGATCTTCGTCAGGCGAAAGAGAGAGCTGAACTTTCAGCAGAGAGTAAAGCCAGATTCATGGCGAATATGAGTCATGAAATAAGAACACCGATGAATGCCATCATCGGTTTTTCAGATCTGCTTCTTGATGCCAAAGATATCAGTGGCAACAATAAAAAACATCTGCAAACCATTAGCCAATCAGCCCGATCATTGCTTCACCTGTTAAATGATATTCTCGACAGTGCCAAACTAGAAAAGAATAAACTCGAACTCGAAGAGTCCACGTTCGATTTAACCAGGCTGATTGATTCAGTCATATCTACATTATGGCTTCAAGCAAAAAATAAAAACCTATACCTTAACTGCAGTATACCTGACGACATTCATACCTCGTATTTAGGAGATGAAAACAGAATTAGGCAAGTGTTATATAACATTATTGGTAATGCCGTGAAGTTTACTGAAAATGGTGGTGTCACCGTTTCGGTACACCCTCTTAATGAGTCCACTCTTCGTTTTACCGTTGAGGACACCGGTATTGGGATGGATGAAACGACGCTCAATACCATTTTTGAACCCTTCTCCCAGGCTGATGCTTCAATGAGCCGGCGCTTTGGTGGTACTGGACTGGGTACAACAATTTCCAAACAGCTAGTGGATTTGATGGGAGGAGAATTAAGCGCCAGTAGTGAGGCAGGTGTAGGCAGTACATTTTTCTTTGATCTGCCACTACAAAAAACCGATGACATCATTAACGCAACTGTAGCGAACCAAGCCTTGTCGATTCCACCCAAAAAAGTATTAATTGCTGATGATATTTCTCAGAACTTGACCTTACTCTCGCTTTTACTTGAACGACAAAATCATACTGTTATTAATTCGGTAAATGGCGAAGATGCGTTCCATAAATTCATCATAGAAAAACCTGACATTGTTTTGATGGATTTACAAATGCCAGTGATGGATGGGTTTACCGCTACCAAGAAAATTCGTGAGTATGAGTCAGCTCATCAACTTGAAACGACACCTGTCGTCGCTTTAACAGCGAGTGTCTTATCTGAAGACCGACTGCAAGCGACTAATGCCGGCATGAATGGCTTTTCCCACAAACCTATTGATATACAGCTGCTCACAGCTGAAATGGCACGGGTTCTCGGTATTGAGCCACACTTCATTACAACAGCTCCAGAAGTGCTTGGTATTGATGAACATACATTCACGCAGATCAATATTGATAAAGCATTAACGTTATGGGGTAGCTACCCTGTTTATTTAGCTGAATTGGCCCGTTTTATAAAAGCGTATAGCGATATCAGTAAACAGCTATCTGAATTGAATGAAACATCGAATTACAGTGAACTGAAAAAGCTGGCACATAAGCTCAAAGGTGTGTCAGGCAACCTGGGCCTTTTGAAAATCCATCAATCAACTTCTTTGATAGAAAATAAGTCAAATAATGAACATAAAGTCGAAGTAGCGATAGAGATTGCTAAGCTCGACAATGCCTTTTCCACGTTATCAAAAGAGGAAAAATGGATAAAAGCCTCATTGGCTGATTCAAACAGTGAGGCAACTGTAACATCACAAGTCCTGCTAGCTAACGACCGTATATTGACTATCGTCGATGAACTTATCGAGCTTAGCGAGCATGGAGAACTTAACGAAGAGAGAGTAGACGAGCTAGTCAATGGGGTTGAAGCTGACTTACATCGACTTGCTTTAGATGTTAAACAGTCTGTACTCGACTTTGACTTTTTGGTCGCCCAACAACACTTAAACGCTATCAAGCAACATATAACGAACACCACATTATGACTACGATAAAGAAATACCAGCCTAGAATCCTTATTGTCGATGACGAGCCAACCAACTTGAGAGTGCTTCGTCAGATTCTGCAGAACGATTATGCGCTTTCGTTCGCCCGCTCAGGAAAAGGTGCTCTGGCATTGATTGATAAGGAAATGCCGGATCTGATCTTACTCGATATCATGATGCCAGAAATGACAGGCTTAGAAGTTTGCCAGCAATTAAAAGCCAGATCAGACACCTCACACATACCGATTATATTTGTGACAGCCTTACAAGATCCGGATGATGAAGCACGAGGTTTTGACATTGGTGCAGTAGATTACATCATTAAACCCATCGTGCCCTCCACTGTACTTGCCAGAGTAAAAACACATATCTCTCTTGTCAAAGCAGATGAGCTTCGTGCCACCCATATCGACTTGATTGAACGTTTAGGTAGAGCTGCAGAATACAAAGATAACGAAACGGGCTTACATGTTCAGCGGATGAGTCGCTATGCAAAAATTATTGCTCTGGGTTATGGATTTGACGAGAGTACCGCAAACGAACTCATGATGGCGGCTCCCATGCATGACATTGGAAAAATTGGTATTGCTGACAAAATATTATTAAAACCAGATAAGTTAACGTTAGAAGAGTTTTCAGAAATGAAAACACATACTTTAATCGGGGCCGAGATCTTAGCCAACTCAACATCAAGATTGATTCAACTAGCCCATACTGTTGCCCTGACCCATCATGAAAAATGGGATGGCACGGGTTACCCAAATGGATTAAAAGGTGATGAGATTCCGCTTGCAGGTCGAATCGTTGCCATAGCTGATATTTTTGATGCATTAACCAGCGCCAGACCATATAAAGAAGCCTGGCCAGTTGAGGAAGCCATAGAATTCATTAATGAACAGAGTGGTAAACACATTGATCCCGCTTTGCCCCCCATCTTAATTGAGCACCTGCCAGACATTCTGAAAGTGAAACAAGCATTTTCTGATTAGTTATGGTGCAGCGTCATACATCATGAACTGATCTCTTCCTGCTTTTTTTGCAGAGTAGAGCATCACATCAGCTTGTTGCAAAGCTTTATCAAAATTTATTGTGGCTAATTCAGCTGTACTCACGGCTCGAATACCGGCACTGGCAGAGACCGAAATTGTGTCATCACGTAGTGCAATTCTTATCTCACGCAAATGCTGTAACAGTTTCTCGGTGAACTTAGCTGCATGAGCAGCCTGTGCGCCTGATAAGACAAACAAAAACTCTTCACCACCCCATCGAACCAGAATATCGGAAGCACGAATACTGTCAGCCATGACCTCTGCTGTTCGTCTCAGCACAATATCGCCCACATGATGGCCATGTTGGTCATTAATCTGTTTGAAGTAGTCGAGGTCAAGCATAATGATGCTATAGGGGGTCGATAATCGCTGCATCAGAGCCACTAATCGACGCGCACCTTGTTCGCCTTCTGTGCGATTGGTCAGACCTGTGACACCATCAAGAGAAGTGACATCATCCAGCGGAATGTGCAGCTCCATAGCTCCACCCTTCTCTAGAGGTAGCGCCATCACTTTGAATTTCTGAGGACCGCTGTTGGTTTGATGAATATGTAAATGACTAATTGTTGTTCTGAGGGTCTGTGCATCGAGCTTAGGGCAGGCCTCACCATTTTCATGGCAGGGACTATCGTAACCATGACTCATTTTGTAGCAAGGCTCATCAATCTGACTGTATTCATGAATGGCTTCCTGATTGGCTCGAATCACCCTATAGTCATCATCAATAACCGTGACTGGAAAAGGCAAAATATCTAAAAAAGACCATGCAGATTCGATACTCTCCATACTGAACAAATCTGTTACGTTTTCTTCTTTTAACCTTGGGTTTGTTTCCATTGACATTTCAACCAGCTATCACTTTTTTAGTATTTATAATAACCATACTCTTAGTATGACTATAGTGTAAATACAGGAATAGTCGTTGAGACAAAATTGTCGATAATCCGGTTTTTCTGATATTAAAAGACCACGCTATACAAGCTTATCGGAGCAAAAAATAGGCAAGCAAACAATTGCTGATGAACAAAAGAAGTGAGCACGCTTGCCAGAACTTAACCGGATAACGGTACATCAGCGGGCGATTGTCATCGCTTAAATAAGCTGGATTCGGCTTTATCAAGTCTGTCGCAAACTCAGACAATGCCTGATAGCGCTTTTCAGGATAAAGTTGCAAGGCTTTCTGCAAGGTTTTATCAACCCAGCTTGGCATATCCTGAATAAACAAAGCGATGGATTGGTATTCAATACGATGAAGATCTTGTCTGGTATGAACTTTTGCCAGTTTTTCACCATATGGCAGATGGCCTGTGAGCATTTCATAGACAATACACGCTAGAGAGAATTGATCAGACTGCGGCTGACCTGCTCGCCGCAATAAATACTCAGGCGCCGTGTAGTGTTTTGTCCCCAATAACTCACTGCGTTCTATGGGCGAAGAGATATCAGCAATGCCGGCAATTTTGGTTGAACCAAAATCAATAATCTTCAGCACGCCATCTCTGGAGATCATGATATTTCCAGGCTTTAAATCCTGATGCAACATATCGAGTCGGTGAAAAGCTCTCAGTGCTGATACAAGCTGAGGCACAAGATCACGTACAGTTTTTAAATCCAAACGTCCAACGTCATCCAGCCACTGCTGCAACGTTTTACCGTCCACGTACTCCATCACATAGTAAAGAAAACGACGGGGGCGCTTCTGCTCTACTGTCCTGACTACATGTGCATTATTTATTCGGCGTCCTACCCACTCCTCCAAATGGAATCTTTCCAGGTAGGCCGGGTCATCTTCGAAGTTGACCGAAGGGGTTTTAATCACCACTTTCTCGCCCGTTTCAGTATCCACCGCTAAATAAAGCTGACTGGTAGAACTAGCGTGTAACTCACGACTGATGCGATAGCCGTCAAGAATGACACCCTCATATAAATCAGGTGGAAAAGGTAATACGGTGAGTTGGGCAAAAACCTCATCAGGTGCTTGAGTCGGTAATTGTTCAATGCACATTAGCTGGCAACTTATATTGTCTTGGCTGCCAGCCTTCAGTGCTGCATCACAAATTCGCTCTGTTAAATCAGATAAATCAGCCGGACCAGCTTCTAATAAAAACTGTTTAAGCACCTTATCGGGCAAAACATCATGCACGCCATCGGTGGTTAACAGAAACACATCCTTTTCCTGAACAGCAAGTGTTTTATAGTCAATATCCAGACAATAATCGACACCAAACGCTCTTCCCAGATACTCTTTATTTTCATCAATACGAATACGATGATCGGTGGTCAATGGTTCAAACTCACCATCACGTAATAGATAAATACGTGAATCACCGACATGAAAAATATGTGCTGTTGTTGATTTCACAACAACAGCACTGAAGGTAGAGGCCATTCCTCTCCCTGCTTGCTGAAACTGCTGACTTTGTCCATGCAACCAGGTGTTGATAGCGGCAAGCACTTTGCTGCCAGACTGTTTCACAGACCAGGAGTCAGGTGTACTAAAGTAGTCACTCATAAAACCAGTCACGCATGCCTGACTGGCTTGTTTTGCTTCATTACTCGAACTCAGCCCATCCGCAATAGCACAGGCGACACCTTTCGTTTCAAGCAAAGCCAAGTTGGACGGAATGAAAAAGCCGACGGTATCCTGATTATCGGCTTTCACCCCTTGTGTTGAACACTGCCCAACTAATACTTTTAACTTTGCTGTCATATCCGTCCTGACGATTAATGCACATCTATCATTTGAATCGACCCGTCTGGTAAGACCTCGGCCATTTGTCCGCGAGGCTCATCCATAAACTGCACCGCGATCAAGGTCACAACCGCTGTCGCACAAATCACAAAGAAGAAGGTTTGTGCAGAAACAAGTGACAGCACGGTCAGAAACGTGACAGCGCCCACATTACCATAAGCACCCGCCATACCGGCTACTTGTCCGGTCAATCGACGTTGAACCAGTGGTACTACCGCGAACACAGCGCCCTCTCCCGCTTGCACAAAGAACGAGCATGCCATGGTTGCCAATACAGCCAACACAATGAACCACTCTGGTGTAATCATACCCATCACAAAATAGCCTACCGCCAGACCGCTGATACAAATGGTCAGTGTTTTCTTACGACCCAGACGATCACTAAACAAACCACCGATAGGTCTAGATACCAGATTCATAAAAGCAAAGCCAGAGGCGAGTAAACCAGCCTGAACAGCACTAATATCAAACGTTTCACTGAAAAACAGAGGCAACATTGACACAACGGCTAATTCAGAACCAAATGTCGCCAGATAGGCTAAATCCAACACGGCCACTTGTTTGAATTTGTAACGGTGAATTTCTGGTGTTTCTTTAACAAACACATCTTTGTTAATTTGATAAATGTGATACACCTGATAGAAAAATAACACCACTAAACCGACATAAATCGCGAGGGTGATTTCGCTGGAGAGCAAACTGACCCCACTGGGTGACAACTTCCATGCTAATAAGGCCAAGGCCGCATACATGGGAATATTCATAACGATATAGAGAAAGAAATCGCCTTTACTGGTTACTTCCATCGCACCCGTTTTTTTCGGTTTGAAATATGTCGATCCCTGAGGCGTGTCAGACACAGTATTGTAATAAATAAAAGCATAAACAAGCGCAATGGCACCAGTCAGGCCAATGGCATAACGCCAGCCATCCTCACCACCAAATAATAATACAATGGTGGGCAGTGACATTGCCGCTGCGGCTGAACCGAAATTACCCCAACCACCATAAATACCTTCCGCTAATCCCACTTGCTTGGCTGGAAACCATTCAGAAATCATGCGTATGCCAATAACAAACCCGGCACCGACAAAGCCCAGTAGAAAACGGGCAAGAGCGAGTTGTTCAAAACTATCTGCAAGTGCAAAGAAAAAACAAATCATGCTTGAAATGCCGAGCAGTAGTGAGTACATGATCTTAGGACCGTACTTATCCACTAGCATACCAACCACTATTCGAGCAGGGATAGTCAAGGCGACATTGAGTATCAGTAACGTTTTTATCTGCTGACTATCGAGGCCAAGCGTATCTTTGATAGCCATCAACAATGGTGCATGATTAAACCACACCACAAAACTGATGAAAAAGGCTATCCAGGTAAGATGAAGGGTACGAATATTATCTTTGAAAGATAATAAATTGAGTTTGTTATTGGACATAAATTCAGCTCTCTTTTGAACATACCGGAATGGGTCCATGTTCGAATAGCGGGAATCATGCCAAAACATAACCTATTGATTTATATATACTTAGAAAAACAAATGCGCATCCTGAATGCATATTTAGCTGCTAATTTGGTGCATTGCGCACAGTATAAGTGCGTTATCTCAACTGATGGGCTGATCTTCGTCGGGCCAGTCTAAATCACAGCAGAAAACATATGTCTTGCCACTAACAACCACTGCTTGTGAAACGGTGATACACATATGAGAACCGGCTACCGACAGGTATGGACGACTTATCTGAGTCATATTCGGATTTTGTATGGCTCTGAAATGGTAATGTCGATGTGACCAGTTAGCATTGACACCAGAAAGTAGCGGTGTAAAACGAATATCCAGTTTGGCTGTATATTTGGGTGAGTTCAGACTTCGGCCAATCTGGTAGCCAGACTCATCAAGCAGGTAACAACGTACAGCTCTGGCATCATCAAATAGGGCGTGACCACAGTCTTCAAAAGATGCCCCTTGTTTAAACGCGTCGAGCTCTTTTTCAAATATCAACTCAAAGGTGCGGAAATGTTGTTGAAGCTTTCGATTATATTGGCTTCGTACATTCTGATGTTGATGAAGTAACTTATCCATAGCTTGACCGAAATCAATCTCCTGCTGGAGATCAGGCTTTGGCTTAGCAAAATAAAACCCCTGAACCATATCTGCGTTACTGGAAATCGCAACCAAGGCTTCTTTTTCAGTCTCAACACCCTCAATAACCACCAAACTTCCGGTCTCATGAATGAGCGAGACAATGCCGGTCAGAATCCTTTCCACTTTCATTGAGTGGCCTGCTTTTTTTACTAAGCTACGGTCAATCTTGACAATATCAGGCTGTAAATCCCAAATACGATCAAAATTAGAGTGGCCAGCACCAAAATCATCAATCGCAATCAAACAGCCCATTTGACGAAAATGCGTAATCAACTCCCGTAAGTAATCGCGGTTATCAATTTCACTTTCTAAAATTTCAATCACAATGCGCCTTGATGGTAAGTCACTCTCGCGCATCAGCGTTTGCATAAATCCAATATCGGGACGTTCCGAAATTAAACATTGGGAATTAAGATTTAAAAATAACCAAGCATCATTGGCGGGGTGTTGAGAAAAATTACAGGCATGTAATAGACGACAGGTCCTATCAAGAATCAGCTGTTGATCGGATGCCGTGTTTTTTCTCATCAATTCTTGTGGTGTCACGGGGTTCCCAGAGACATCCGCGGCACGAACCAGTCCTTCGTATCCCACAGCTTTTCGATGAGCGATGCTAAAGATTGGCTGAAAAACTGACCTCAGGCAGAGAGACTCATAAGCCGCTTCATAATGATCCTCCTTGAATGACAATTCCGTCATACCTGTTTGTACCTTTCTTGTTTGTCTGTAATGGCGTTTAAGCATTACCGTAGCCTTAATCTTAATAGGTATAGTTTTCAATTACTACCATCATCAAACTCAACCATTAATTGGCCATCCTCACCCTTCCTCATACCCTCATGAAGCCAATCAAAAACCAAAATAGAATAACGACCGACATCCGCTAACAAAATAACCATAAAACAAAACAGCCACTTCATCACTGAAGTGGCTGTGACGTTCTATTACTATTTCATCAGAACTTATGCATTTTTTTGTGGCTCAAGTAAGTTAGCCGCCGCTAAAATATTCTGAGCTAATTGGCCTAATCTCATATTCTGGTTCATGGCTGAAGTTCGCATCAGACTATAGGCTTCGTTCTCGGTGCATTTACGTTGCTCCATAATGAGGCCTTTTGCTCTATCAATAATTTTCCTATCAGCCAAAGACGTTTTTAAATCTTTCAGCTGTTTCTGCATACTTTGTACTTGTTTAAACCGAGCCATTGCCGTTCGCAAGATGGCATGGATACGATTTTCATGAAAACCATCAACTATATAAGCACTCACCCCAGCCTCAATGGCTTCTTCAATCGCTTCATCACGGTCATCGTATGTAAATATCACGATGGGCAATGGAAAGCGTTCATTAATGATCTTAAATTTACTCAGAAGCTGACTATCGCTGGTATTCATAATGGCAATAATCAAATCGGGCTCGATAGTCCACTTCAGGTTAAGTAACTGTTGCAAATTGGTGGCTTCGAAAATCACTTTATAATCAGTGTTTTCAAAGACTCTTTGCAGTGTATTCATAAATTCCGTAAATTCACTGATAACTACCGTGTTAATCGTTTTCGTGACTGTATTCATAGCAGCATTGCTCATATCATTCTGGTGTGTTGTTTGGAGGCATATTGAATAATGATGCTGAAAATCTTCAGCACTTCATCAATTGCCCGCGTAGAGAGAGTAAAATATTCATGACTATCAAGCTTCAACTGACCTCGCTGAAGCACGCGTTTATCAACCATTTCCAGCAAAGCATCTATTTGCTGGCGAATGGCGGTAGAGGATGTTTCCAAGGAAGAAGTCAGATCAGTGTTGTTTATTAATTTAACTTCAGACAGTAATCGTTCAGATGTGGTTTTGACTGAAATACGTAAAAACTCAAGCAAGATTCGGTCAGCGGCCAAGCACGTACCTCGAGCACAAACACCTGATCCGATTGCTCTTGTGTAGCCGAGAGTCTCTGCAACTCGTAAAGTATCAATACAAATTTCGGAAACCCGTGTACATGAGTCGAGCATCAATCGATGTAAATCGTATGCTCTCATGACCTCATCCAGCAGCATGAGCTGACCATCGATCATCAGACTATGCTGTCTGACAATATTCTGTGGCGTCAGATCCCTAGCCAAAGCGTGCTGTTTAAGCCTTGGCCAATGCTCTATGAAAGATTGCCATTGAGGAAAATCTGATAGTGATTGACTCATATCACTACCAATCAGATTGTCGATATCATTCTGTAACTGAATCATTTGTGGCAATAATTTCTCATTCCCACTGACTACCGCATTGCTTGTGCCACGATGTTTTTGGCAATGTTCAACCACCAACCGTAAATGGTTGGTTAGTAATATGCCTCGTTTAACTCGCTGTCTGAGCTGATAACGCTCAGACAGCAGTTTATAAACGATAAAAAGCATGCCAGTGACAACTACGCCACCGATGATCAATGGATACATCTTTGTTCTCCAGTGAAATTAGCTAGAACGGTGTCATTCCCAGGTTGCGAGATAGCCTGCCATAATCCCTAAAGGCGAAATCATTACCATAAAAATCAACTTCACTACTTCTTTCACTACCATCATTAAGTCAACAAAATATCCCATGACATGCTCCTTGCATTAGTGGACTCAGGTAATAAACTGCATAAGGTGTGCCAAAAAAATACTTATTCAAATACAGACACTTAGAAATTTAAGTGGTACATAAACTGCTTCAAAATGGTGTTATTGATAGGACTGATGAACAATTCTGGTGCAGATTAAACAGGCAAAAAAAGCCGGGCAGTGCCCGGCTCAATGAGGAGTATTTTTTAGAACTTTAGCTGTCCGTATAACCAGAATTTATCCGTATCCATCCCACCGAATTCTTTGTCGGCATTGTAGTCGGCATAAGAGATACCTAGCGTGTAATGTTCCATAAAGGTTTTTTGCAACATCACATCAAACTCATTACCCGCATCAAGGCTGCCTTTATACGTTTCAAAATCATGGTACACCGCAATCAGTTTTGCACCTGCCACATTACCCACGACGGTGAAATAAGTATCAATAAGACCTGCGTTTGGCGTGGTTAAAAAGACATCAGCCCAGCCTTGAAAAGCATGGTTCGTCCCTAAAGGTGTTTTAAAACTATAGGTGCCATCACCCTCTTGCACTTCATAAGATAGCTTTGCTAACCAACCTTGATATTTACCACCGAGTTCGAATAAGTAGTAATCCTGAGGGTCCATTTTGCCATCGGCATAGTCATGTTGTGTTGCATACTCCGCTGTATAAATAGCTGCAAAATCTTCATTAACTGGTTTAGCACCGGATAATCTCACACCATAAGTTGCTGTTGCGTTGGCGTTATCTTTAGCCGCATCTTCATAATCCAGCAAATAACTGTAGGCTTCTAATTTGCCAATGGATAAGCCTGAATATTGCACATTAAACAGGTGACTATCCATATCAATCACCCCATCATCTATCAAACCAGCCGTCAAATCATCGCCAAAGATCGTATTCACCTTGTTGATATAGGCATAACTTAATTTAAAATCTTGAATAGATGTATTGCTTAGACTCACAGCATCAAAGGATTGATGATTTTGACGCCAAAGCACATTACCGATAAAACGATGAAATGGTGCATCGCGATAGGTCAGCTCTTGTCTACCTAACTTCACCTCTGTATTAAAACCGTTATAACTCAGATAAGCCTGGTTGACTTCTGTGCCATTCGGATCGGCTATAACTGAGTACTTTTTAACTGCTGTTTGTGGGTACTCTTCATAATTGCCTGCCAAATCCGACACATCTTCGAGTTCAAGAAAGGCACCAAAGCCATGGAAATCACCTGTCTTGTAACCTAAAGTTGTACGTAAGGTGACAGCATCGGTATCTTTTAAACTATTATCCTGATCAACCGACTCATACCGTAAGCGGGCTGAAAAACTGACCTTGCCCCCCGTTAAAGCTTCGTAAAAGCTGTCATTTGCCACGACTGTAGCAGGTAGCAAAGCGATACTCGCCAGTCCTGTACTCAGTAACGACATCACGCTTAGCTTTTTTAGTTTTGGCATTCTTTTTTCCTCTGCAAATTAAGCCACTATTGATAAATAACTGGCTTTAAAATCAACCATGTAACGACTTCACCTCAGCTGCTTCATTGCAGACAGACAGTATTCTAAATAAGGTAGTACTCACCATTAGCGCGCTAATAATTGTTTTAACTCAGGCACACAAGACCCACAATTTGTGCCGGCTTTCAGTTTTTTACCAATCTCATCCACAGAATTAACATGACCGGAATGAATAGCTTCATTGATGGTATTCTGACCTACACCAAAACATGAGCAAACAATTTGTCCTGCATCTTTTTGTCCCTGGCTGGGTTGGCCGACCAGCAAACTGTATCTGTCAGCATCCGACAGACTGCTTAAACTAAATAACTGGGATAACCAGGAACGCGCAGGCAAATCATGACTTGGCGCGATGAAAACAACGCCTTCCAGCCTGTTACGTTTAATTTGTCCAGCTCGATAACGTCCCGCTTTGGCATCAATAAAATCAAGCCATTCGCCCTCTTCCCCTAAGTGTCGTTGTGCCCATTTAGCCGGCTCATCTAATGCATGCTGACCAGCAATCTCATAACGCCAGAATTCAGCACCACGCACTTTCACCCAGTAGTTGGCATCTTTGACCGTGATGGGGTGCCGCGACAAAATAAAGCCATGCCAAACAGGTTTATAGGCGCGTATGCTGACAGGGGTATGTTTCGACTCAGGCTGACCAGAGATAGGGTCATAAACAGCAGCAACTAACGCATCAACCCGTGCCATTGAAGCGTACTGATCACTCCAATGGATGGGGACAAAAATACTGCCCGGCCGTTGCTCATCGGTTACCACAACCCGGACTATCATCTCCCCCAACGACTCTTTATTTCTGCCAGTGAACCATCCACTAGATGGAAATTCGCTGCATCCAGCGGATGAACCTGAACCATCGGCTCCGGAATATGGGCGTTCAATCTGACGGCTCTACCTGTCCGTGTCATGGTATGCCATTGATCACGAATACGACCCGTATTTAAAACTAAGGGATATTCATCTGATACCTGATGATAAGGCAGCTTAGGTTCAACACTGATCATTCTGGCTTTGCCTGAAGGGGTAAAAAACTGCTTATCGCTAAATAATCTGGCAGTACCTTTATCAGCTTTATTGATGACTGGCCACTGTATGGGAATCAGATTGTCGTAGCCCTCATCACTTATATCGGCTAGCCCGGCAATATTAAAGTCACGTACACCATTATTTTCAAAGGCTGACAGTTGGGCATGTTCTCTAAACACATCGGCCGATTTTTCAAATGGAAAAGCAGTCTCAAATCCCATTTTCCTGGCGAGCTGAGTAATAATCCACCAGTCAGGTTTCGCTTCCCCCGGCAAGGGCAAGAATGAGCGCTGACGGCTAATTCGTCTTTCTGAATTGGTTACCACACCGTCTTTCTCACCCCAGGCTGCGGCGGGTAACAAAATATCAGCTAACGCTGTGGTATCGGTATTCTCCTCACATTCAGACACGACCACCAATTCACATTTTTTCAATGCGTCTTTGACCTTATCGGCATCAGGCAGACTCACAACGGGATTCGTCGCCATAATCCAGATAGCTTTGATTTTGCCACTGGCAATCTGCTCAAACATATCAATGGCTTTGGCGCCATTTTCTGTGGCTAAATTATCTGCTTTCCAGAAGCGTGCCACTCGATCATGATGTTCAGGATTAGTAATTTCCATATGCGCGGCTAACTGATTACTTAAGCCGCCCACTTCTCGCCCGCCCATAGCATTGGGCTGACCTGTAAACGAAAACGGCCCCATGCCTGGCTGACCAATACGCCCAGTGGCAAGATGACAGTTGATAATACTGTTACATTTGTCAGTTCCTGTCGTCGACTGATTGATCCCTTGGGAATACACTGTCACGACTTTTTCGGTTGAGGCAAACAACTGATAAAACTTAACGATGTCCTGCTCTTGTAACTCTGTGACAGCGGCCACTTGAGGAATGGAGCCAGCGGATGCTTTTGCTACTGACGTTGCCGAGGCAAAGCCTTCGGTATGCGCTTCAAGAAACTCAAGATCCAGATAATCTTCTTTTTTAGATAGTGCAACAAACCATTAAACAATGTGGCATCAGAGCCTGGCCGCACTGGCAAATGTAAATCAGCAATATCACAAGTGGCTGTTTTACGAGGGTCAATCACCACAACTTTCATTTCTGGGCGATCTTCTTTCGCTTGCTTCAACCGCTGATAAATCACAGGATGACACCAGGCTAAGTTAGAACCAGTCAACACGACAAGATCAGCTAATTCAATATCTTCATAACTACAGGGCACTGTGTCACTGCCAAAGGCTCGCTTGTAAGCCGCCACCGCTGATGACATACACAGCCGTGAATTGGTGTCGATGTTCGCGCCACCAATAAACCCTTTCATCAATTTATTCGCCGTATAGTAATCTTCTGTTAACACTTGGCCCGACACATAAAACGCCACAGACTCTGGACCGTGTTTAGCAATGATCTCACTAAAGCCTCTAGCCACTGATGTTATGGCTTGCTCCCACGAGACTCGCTTGCCATCAACTTTGGGGTGTAGCAAACGGTTACCCAAATCGAGAGTGTCGCCTAGTGCCGATCCCTTAGAACATAAACGGCCTAAATTGGCAGGATGTTCTGCATCACCTTCAATTTGTACTGTGCCAGTTTCAAGTGGGGTTGCTAAAACACCACACCCCACACCGCAGTAAGGACAAGTCGTCTTTGTTGTCGTTTGTTGTTCAGCCAAAATTAGAGACTCTTTATCAGATTACAGAGAAATAAAAACCGTACCGTTTTCAATTTTTGTCTCAAATGTGCGGGTACAGCCTTCATCAGGACCAGTAGCTTCGCCACTATTCATATCAATAACCCAGTTATGCAAAGGACAGGCCACACGGTTATCGTAAACAATCCCCTGAGATAACGGCCCTTTTTTATGGGGGCACTGATCAAATAAGGCAAATATCTGATCACCTGAGGTGCGAAATACCGCCACATCACCCTCGGCTGTCACGAGTACACGTGATCCTTTTTTCGGAATATCGACCAAGGGGCCAACTTCAGTCCAGCTCATAGTTACCTCTACACTACTTGTTTAATCGGGATATAGTTATCTTTGTATTTGGCAGCGTGCTCAGCCCAAGGATCGACCTGTGCATTCTTTTGTGATTCATGGAAACGCTCAGCCAACCGCTTACGATTCACTTCATCATCCACCACAGCTGAAGTCACATGTTTCAAACCAACACGCTCAATCCAAGGTGCGGTACGTTCTAAATAGTGAGCTTCTTCACGATATAACTGCATAAAGGCCGCGCAATATTCCAAGGCTTCTTCTTCGGTGGCAACTTTGGTGAGAAAGTCTGTTGCCCGGACTTTAATCCCACCGTTACCACCAACATGAAGTTCGTAGCCAGAATCAACACAGACAATACCGAAGTCTTTGATAGTTGCTTCTGCACAGTTACGTGGACAGCCAGATACGGCAATCTTGAATTTATGAGGTGTCCAGCTTCCCCATGTCATTTTTTCAGCTTTAATACCCAGGCCGGTAGAATCTTGCGTGCCGAAACGACACCATTCTGATCCAACACAGGTTTTGACTGTCCGCAGGGACTTACCGTAGGCATGACCAGAAACAAAACCAGCATCACTCAGATCTGCCCACATTTTGGGTAAGTCTTCTTTCTTTATACCGAGAAGATCGATTCGTTGACCACCGGTTATTTTGACTGTGGGTACATTGTATTTTTCGGAAATATCTGCAATGGCACGCAACTCTCTTGGATTGGTTACCCCACCCCAAATTCTGGGTACTACCGAATAGGTGCCGTCTTTCTGAATATTGGCATGCACACGTTCATTAATGAAACGTGACTGAGGATCATCCTGATACTCATTTGGCCAGCTACTTAACATGTAGTAATTCAAGGCAGGACGACAGGAGTGGCAGCCATCTTCTGTTTTCCACTCAAGTGCAGACATCAAATCTGGAATGTTTTTCAGTGATTTTTCAATAATCGCGGCTTTGACTTCAGCATGCGACAAATCCGTGCAGCCACACATTGGCTTCTTGCTGGGTGTGTCATTAAAGTCACTGCCCAGAGTAGATGCCAGTAACTGTTCAACTAAACCTGTACATGATCCACAAGACGCTGATGCTTTGGTATGGGCTTTAACTTCATCCAAAGTAAACAAGCCATGTTTTGAAATCGCCTGCACAATGTCACCTTTACAGACGCCATTACAGCCACAAATTTCAGCATCATCAGGCAAACCATCAACCGAGTTAGACGGGCCATGCCCAGAATCACCCAGATGATGTTGTCCAAACAACATATTTTCACGAATATCTGAAATATCTGTGCCATCACGCATCAATTGGAAGTACCAGGCCCCATCTACTGTATCGCCATAAAGTACGGCACCAACCAATTGGTTATCTTTTATTACCAGCTTTTTATAAACCTTTCTGGCTGCATCTTTAAATACCAAATCTTCAGTATCATCATCACCAAGAAAGTCACCCGCAGAAAACAGATCGATGCCCGTCACTTTTAATTTAGTTGAGGTCACTGAACTGATATACCGTGCAATCCCCATTTGGGCCAAATGGTTTGAACACACTTTGGCTTGCTCAAATAAAGGTGCCACCAGACCAAAGGTTTGGCTTCGATGTTGAACACACTCACCTACGGCATAAATTCGTGGATCAAAGGTCTGCATGGTGTCATCTACCACGATACCACGGTCACAATGAATACCGGCTGAGCTGGCTAGTTCGATGTTTGGTCGGATACCCACGGCCATCACAACCAGGTCTGCGTCAATTTCAGAGCCATCTTTAAAGCGAAGTTTTTCGACACGGTCACGACCAATGATGGCTTCAGTCTGATGTTCCATCAAAAACGTCAGCCCTTTGCCCCTAAGTTCTTCCAGCATTAAATCAGAAGCGGGTTTATCCAGCTGCTGATTCATTAACACATCACTAATATGAACAACGCTGACATCCATACCTTGAATCATTAGCCCATTGGCTGCTTCCAGACCCAATAAGCCGCCACCGATAACCACGGCTTTTTTATGGATTTTAGCCGTTTCCAACATCGTATCGACATCGGCAATATCACGGAAACTGATCACCCCCTTTAAATCAGAGCCCGGAATAGGCAACATAAATGGGCGTGAACCTGTGGCTAACAAAAGACGATCATAGTTTTCAGTGCTACCATCATCAGCTGTCACGACTCGATTTAAACGATCAATTCTGGTCACTTTTTTACCAGATAACAGCTTGATGTTGTTATCTTCATACCACTGCAGATCATTAATCATGATCTCATCAATCGTTTTTTCACCTGCCAATACAGGTGAAAGCATAATGCGGTTGTAATTACCGTAAGGTTCTTCACCGAAAACAGTAATGTCATATTTATCAGGTGCGAGTTTGAGCAACTCTTCCAGTGTTCGCACCCCAGCCATACCATTACCAATTAGGACTAACTTCTCTCTCATGGATCTCTCCGTAAATCATTGTCCGCTTACTATGGCAAACACTGTGCCAAAACACTAAGCCATTGATTTTATTAAGAGAGATAACTGAGACGCCTTTAATTAAGTAATTTATATACTTATTTCGCACCAATATGAAATAACTTGCACCATTTGAGTTCAGAGCAAAAAAAGCCCTTCGGTGAAGGGCTTTTTTGGGAATTAATGGTGTTAATTTATGGCTGCATATTCCAGATATGAGACTGAATGACCCATTCACCCTCTTCTGTTTTAGCCAGAACTAATGATAGAACACCGCCGAAGCTAATCTTTTCACCTTCAGCATTTTTACCATCAGCTTGCCAATAGCCTATTTGTGTTATTTGATTATCCGACACATAGATACTATCCGTATCAATACGATGATTTGTGACGCCATTATCGACAAAGCTCTGGAATAACTGACCGATGGCATCTCTACCTTTTAATATAGCGCCATTACCCGGTGATAAGGTGGCATCATTTTTATACAACTGTGTCAGCGCATCTACATCGCCAGCATTAAATGCTTTATTCCATTGAGCATTTGCAAAATCAACTTGATTGTTTACAGATAGCTCCTCAGCTACCACTGGTAGTTGAACAGAAAACATACTGAATAAAAAAACTAAAAACTTCTTCATTACATACTCCTCATAGATATAAACGTATTACTAAACGGATAAACTTAATCAAAAATAGTTAAGTTTTGTTTTAACTTGCCCAGTACTCTCATTAAAGTTTCGCCTTCATTTTTATCGATCACCGACATTAGTTTGCCTAAACGCTGGTAATAATCAGGCATCACATCATCTAGCTGTTTCTGACCTTTTGACGTGAGTTTAATCTGCGTTTGTCGCTTATCTTTTTCATCAACAATTCGTTCTATCAACTTTTCTCGTGACAGACCATCAAGCAGGCCAGTCATGGTCGCACGACTGACACCCGCTTTTTCAGCGAGCTTAGATGGTGAAGAAACAAAGTTATCTTCACGCATCAATAGGATGAGGACCCACCACCGGCCTTGAAGTAGTTGATAGCGACTGAGAAATTCATCCAAACCAATAGAAAGCTCAGAAGCCACTCCTAACAGATGAAGAAACTGCATCACTGCATCAACATCCGCATTGGGGTAACGTGAAGCAAACTTTTCTAATATTGCCTTATCTGGCAAGTCTTTGACTTGAAGCATATCTCATTATAGTTAGCTCCCTAACTGAAAGTAAACCTTTATCTGAAATAAATTCAGCTTCGTTTAAGTTTGGGCCACTAATATGTGAACCGTACCTCAACGAAAGGAGCACAAAAATGAAAAACTTGAAAACAATTAGTTTAATCGGTGCAGCTACTATGATGATGCAAGTGGGTGTTGCTCACGCTGATATGGATGCTGATGATCTTCGTGAAATCAGAAAAATCTCTGAAGGTTTTGGACTTATCTCTTTAGAAGAAGCCCAAGCAAAAGCCCTTGAAGCCAAACCAGGGATTGTTGAAGATGCTGACCTGGAAGATCGTGCCTTTGATAAAGGTTGGGATTATGAATTTGAAATCGTCGACGCCGATGGTGGCGAATGGGAAGTATTAATCGACGCCAAAACCGGTGAAGTTCGTAAAACAACTCAAGACTGGTTCTAAGCCGAAACTGAGGACTGCAGGTGAATATCTACCTGTAGTCCTCCCCATTTCGGGGATTCAGAAAAATGCATTGACCCGTCATAACTCTCGACGATATCAAACACGATTGCTAAACCAAGCCCACTTCCAGGTGTGGTCTCATCCGCTCTGAAGCCGCGTTGAGTCAGTACAGCTAAGTCATCCCCATGGCAACCTGGACCATCATCTTTAACACAGATACGAATACCATTATCGCTATATATATTGAGCTCTATTCTACTGTCACACCACTTACAAGCATTATCAAGAATATTACCCAATAGTTCTAGCAAGTCTTCCCTGTCACCATGAAAGCGCAGTTGTTTATCGACTCGCCAGCTGATATTTAATTCTTTATCTTGATAGATACGTTTCAATGTATCGATAAGGTTGGTCACCATTTCATTTATATCGACACCTTTACCGGGCAACGTCATACCGGAAACACGAGCACGCTTTAACTCTCGGTCGATAATTTGTTTAATTTCATTTGTCTGCGAATAGATTGCCTGCTTGCCTTCAGAATTATGTTGCATCGCTTCTGTATCAGCAATCTGATTCAATAACGTCAATTGCGTTTTTAATCGGTGCGCGAGATTACCAAGTGATTGCCTCGAACGACGGGTTTTAATTACCATACTCGACATTAAACGGTTTAACTCAACCAGCAATGGCCGAATTTCATCCGGTGCATGTTCATCAATTTTTTCAATTTCACCCTGCCCCAACAACTTTAATTCTTGCTTGGCTTTATTGAGAGGTTTCAGAGCAAGCCTAACGATCCAGAATTGAAAAGCTAATAAAGCTAAAACACCAAGCAGAGATAACACCGTAAAGGTCCACTGAAAATGAGACTTATCCTCCAACATCCAAGCGATATCTTCTGCCACTGTAATGGTGATCTGTTTCCCTTGTTTTAGATAGCCAGCAGAAACGGCCATTAGCGGTTGTTCACCAGGGCCTTGAAGATAAAGTGTCGCTTTGGAGCCGATACTTAGAGCAGGTGTAGTGAGATCAAAGTCCCATAAAGATCGTGAAAAAATCTGATGGTCGATGGACTGTATAGAAAAATATAAACCAGAAAAGGCTCGTTGATAGCTGCTGCTCAAACGTCTGCTATCTAAGACGATTTCACCATCAGATTGAATATGAATATGTGCGAGTACGGTTTCCGTCTCTTCTTGTAAACGCGTAATAACCTGTTTTTCAATCAAGCGGTCTATGGTGAAGGTCAGCCATAGCCACTGACCTAATAACAATGCTGCTAAAAAAACAGCCAAGCCAATGGAGAGACGGCTACGGACTGATCGCATCAGTCTTGCTGACCAAAAATATACCCCTGACCGCGACGTGTCATTATCCAGTCTGCTCCGATCTTTTGCCGTAAGCGGTTAACATACACTTCCATTACATTACTATCTTTATCACTATCTAATTGATAGACATGTTCTGTGAGGGTTGTTTTGGAAAGTAACTGCTTTGGATGCAACATAAAGTAACGTAACAGTTTAAATTCAGTACCTGTCAGGCTATGTTTGTCACCATTTTTTACTATGACAGCTTGCTCAGCCTCATCCAATGATAAATCCCCATAGCTCAGGGCACCTGGATTTTGCCCCGTACATCGACGTAAAACGGCATTGATTCGAACAATCAACTCTTCTGTCTGAAACGGTTTGGCGAGGTAATCATCGGCGCCTGCTTTAAAGCCTAAGACTTTATCTTCCCATGCATCTCGTGCGGTGAGAATAATCACCGGGACTGAATTAGCCTGACTTCGCCAGTTTTCGAGTACTTCCAGGCCGGACTTTCCAGGCAAGCCCAAGTCCAGAACGATCAGGTCATAAGGTTCGATTTGTCCCATGGCTTCGCCATCAATACCGTCCGTCGACAAATCCGTAGCAAAGCCTGCTTTGTTGAGAGAATCTTGAAGATTGGGCCCCAATGAAGGGTCATCCTCTACTAATAACAGGCGCATTAATCATCCTCATTTTCCAGATCAACGAATTCACCTGTCTGCGCATCCAGCTCCAGTTCCCAAACCTGACCGTCTTTGTCGAGAATTTCTAATTCATAGACATAACGTTCATTTTCTTTTTCCAAATCCGTTTCAATGACTTGGCCTGGCTTTATCATGGCCGCCTTTGTCAGTATTTCCTGGAGTGGCATGATTTTACCTTCTTTCAATAATTGTCTGGCCACAGTGGCGCTTTCTTCTGCCCGCACAGTTGAAAGGCTGAGCATAGCTATAAGCATCAGACATGAACACAGTGACAATGTCAGAAAGGATTTCATCTTATACACCGCTTTTTACTTGGTTTATCAGTAACGAATATAGCGATTCAAACTTAAATCAAACTGAATAAACCCGGCTTATTGCGTAGTAAAAATTCGAATGACCTCACCATTTTTTAACAAGACGTGGGTACTGCCATCCCTGACGGTCTTAAACATCCACTTTTCAAAATTATCCTGGAGTCTTTCACCATCTTTACCTACTTCTAATGCGGGTCTAACCGATTTTACAACATTACTGGGTTGCCAGGTTTGGCCACACATCAGTTTGATTTCATCAATATTCATACCTATTTCAATGGCGCTTTTACCACAGGAGTAACTATCCAGATACTCACTGCTACCGGCATGAGAAACACCCGAAAAACCAAGGCCTAAGGCGGCTAAACTGAACCAAAATAAACGCATTTTCTCTCTCCACTCTTGTTTATTTTCGGGACAATACCATGAAATAACAGGAAAATCTTGCTACTGTTTATAATCTGATTTAACTGTCCCCAACGATATGCAGGAAATGCATATGTTTTTCGTACTGTATCAGAATGTCATCAATCACTTGCTCTTGATTGTATCCATATAAATCATAATGCTGACTACCCTCAGCCAGGTATACCTCTCCACGGTAATAGCGCTTAGTCTCATCGTCATCATCTTCCAATGCATCCAAAGCAAAACTAGGCATTAAATGTCTGACGCTGTGAACACCATAGACAAAATCTCTTTCACCGCCATACGATACAACTAACTCAATAGAGTCTTTTTTACTGACAATATCAGCATCCACACCCGTTGTTTTTAACTCAGCTGATACTTTTTTCAAAGCAGGCTTCACAACTTCAAGCAGAAAAGTTTGCATAGCTGCTTTGTCAGGATATTCACTCAAGTTCTTCAGGCGTTGCTTCCAACTCACTTGTCTACCTGTGCTAACAGGTGTTTGGGGAACACCAATAATAAGGCGTTTTATGCCTTCCATTCTGAGTCCTTTCATCAAACCAAAGCACATCAGCAACATGATGACGACAAAGGGTAACGCGCCAGCAATCGAAGCTGTTTGCAATGCTTTTAAACCACCAGCTAACAACAACGCTGCAGCAACACAGCCTTCAGTTAAGGCCCAGAAAATACGCTGCCAAACCGGAGGTTTCGGATGACCATTGGATGTGATCATATCAATCACCAAAGAGCCCGAATCCGAAGAGGTGACAAAAAACGTAACAACCAATATCGTCGCTAAGCCAGCCGAGATCATACTAAAAGGCATTTGTTCGAACATGGCATAAATGGCAATGGCATTATTTTCACTTACAGCATTAGATATAACACCAGACAGCTCCCCTAATTCCATATTGATGGCTGTTCCGCCAAAGAATGTCATCCACATGAAGGTGAAGCCTACCGGCACAAATAACACACCTAAAATGAACTGCCGAATGGTTCTGCCTCTTGAAACTCGTGCGATAAACATACCGACAAAGGGTGACCAAGCAATCCACCAGCCCCAATAGAATAATGTCCAGCCACCTATCCAACCGTTAGGATCATAGGCATATAAATTGAAAGTTTTATTCACCACTTCACTGAGATAATTACCGGTATTTTGCACAAACGTTTGTAGTAAAAAAAGCGTTGGTCCAGCAAATAGAACAAACAACATCAATAGAATAGCCAAGCCCAGATTTAGCTCTGATAAACGTTTGATACCCGAGTCTAAACCAGCAATAACTGAAATCGTAGCGAGTACGGTGATGGCAGCAATCAGGCCTATTTGCAGCGAGACAGATTCAGCTGGTAAATCGAACATATAGGTGAGACCAGCATTGACCTGTAACACGCCCAATCCCAGTGAGGTTGCAACACCGAACATGGTGCCCAGTACAGCAAAGATATCAACGGCGTGACCTATTGGTCCGTAAATACGCTCGCCGATTAAAGGGTAAAGTGATGAACGAATGGTCAATGGCAGGTTATGTCTAAATCCAAAGTAAGCTAAAGATAAACCCACGACGGCATAGATTGCCCAGGCATGCAGTCCCCAGTGGAAGAAGGTAATCGACATGGCTTCACGTGCTGCCGCTATATCACCGCCTTCACCTACGGGGGAGCCGAAAAATGCATAATGGGCTCTGCAACACCGAAGAAGAGTAAGCCTATCCCCATACCAGCGCTAAATAACATGGCGAACCATGACAAATAGCCATAATCAGGCTCGGAATGATCAGGCCCAAGCTTAATGGCGCCATATGAAGTCATAGCCAGACCAATACTGAACACTAGAAAAAAACCGACAGCCAATAAATAGAACCAACCAAAAGTATCGACTATCCAGCTTTGAGTATCTTTAAATACGGCTGATGCTGTATCAGAAAAGAAAGCAGCAAAAATAACAAAAGCGATAATTAAAATGGCCGAACCAAAAAATACGGGAGGATTGATTTCTGCTTTGCGAGGTTTTTTATTATCTATCGTCTGCTCGGTCATTACGGACTCTCTCTATGATTATTATTGTAAGTACGAATATTCAGCACCTAGAAGTAGTAGCCAAAATTGATATTAAAACGTGTCTGCCAATCATCATTCTGATTAGCACCGAGACGATCACCAAATGGGTCATCCCCCCGATAAATTCATTACCGTTCGAGGCGCTTAGATCTGTGTAGATGTACCAATTACCACTCGCCCAAGCTGCACCAACTGTTGCTAAGGCACTATCGTTAAAATCATGCTCTTGTTTGAGAAGGACACTGTACTCGACGTAAGGCATGACATAGTCCAACCAAGGCAGTTGGTCAGTATCGTAACGATAACTTAGAGAGATAGCTGGTAACCAGGCTTCAGCCGCTGTGGTACTGGGGAAGTCGTAAGCGCCCATTTGGACTAATTTGTTGGTACCTAAAGGTTGATTACGATCGACATCAAAACGGTAATAAGTCAGTTGTGTAGCCAATGTGAATGCCTGCCATTTATTCAACATATGGCCTGATAATGCGTAATGGTGCCCATCATCCTGCGAGCCACGGCTTTTTAACTGTGAATATTGAAGAGAAAAGCCTAAATCAGTCCCTATTTCGCCATGTTGAAAATGTCTTATGCCACGCAGGTTAAATTGATTTCGTTCTTCGTAACCATCACCCGATTCATTTACCACATCATAAGAATAGCGAGCACTCTGATGAGAGGACCCGGTATATGAACCTTCATCTGAGACGTAATAGGCAACATCCCAATCCCAGTTATCTGTTGATTGATGATATTTGACACCCAAATCCATGTCATCGGACAAACCAAGATAGTAGTGTTGATCAAAAAACCAACTTTGTGAAACACCGTATGGACCTGGGCCGAATGGCACTCTATTTACCCCAACTTGTATTTGCCGATTCTCGTCAAATTGGTATCCCAACCATCCTGTATGAAGAAAGTTATACCCGTTGTACCAGCGGTATTCTAGCTTACCGAGATATGGTCCATTTTCATAATCCAAATTGATACGAAAAGTATCCAAGGCGAAATTACCGCCATCATCAAAAGAACGCGAGGCACCTCCTGTTTCGGGGTAATCACCGACGGCATAATTTGCTCTGATAGCACCGCCCACTTTGAGATGACCAAAACGAATTTTATTGTCAGGTTCTAATGTTGGTTCAGCTCGGGAGAGTTCTTCCAGTTTCGCATTCGAAAGTTGTTTTTCTTGTTCTGCTTTTGCAAGAGCCGCCTGTGTTGATTGTAACTCTGCCTGAAGCGCTTTCAGTCGAGATTGTAACTGCTCGACCGTCTGTTCCTCAGCAGTAACTGACTGCATTGGTAATGCTGCCATAGACGCCACAATGCATTGACTAAAGATCATGCTCCTCGTGGACAAGCTGGCCCTTATTTTCATCATTTATTTTTCCGAGTTGACTGCGGGTATGTGCATGAAATGTTATTCACCAGAGTGAATATGGAGATACTTTTGTTTTCTAAAACTCTTTTTACCCTAACAATTTGAGACATTGACTTCAAATTGTCAAAACAGGATTTTTGCCACAACAGGCAAATGATCAGATGCTTTCTTAGCTAGCATTGTTCGATGAACACTCAAGGAAAGTAGGTGTTTACGTGGATGTACCCAGATACGATCTAATGCAAATACGGGGAAAAAACTGGGGAAACTTTTTTGGATGGTGTGGTATCAAAATAGGCTTTTAAGCGACGTAATGTCCGTCCCCATAAGAACCATTCGTTTAAATCGCCCATCAAGACCGCCGTATCGACCTCATGTTCAGCAAGGCGACTCATGAGTTTTTCAACCTGAAACTGACGTTCTTTTGGTTTTAAACCAAAATGTGTCGTCATTATCACAAGCTGATGTTGCTCGATTTCCAGCCTGAGTTGAATTGCCCCTCTGGGCTCATGGGGTTCAAGACTTAAGTCAATCAGCTCATGAGACGTTAATGGAAATTTACTTAAAACGGCATTGCCATAGTGTCGACTCTCCCGAAACATGGTTGGGCCTGCAATGCCAATCATGCCGGTCTGCTGAGCAAGAAAATCAAGCAGATCGATATCATTGACCATATGATGTTCGACTTCTTGCAAAGCAATGATGTCGGCATCCATTTCACGTATCACGTCAACAATTCTGAACGGGTCGAAATGTCCGTCAGTTCCGATGCAGGCGTGAATATTGTAGGTTGCTAAGCTAATCTCCATTCAGTGTTTTATTTGTCTTCTTTTCGGTTAATCAGACGTTTTAATCCATACATAATGCTGCCAACGGCAACCACTACAGCAATGAAAATTCCAATCTGAGTGGGGTCTGGGTTTTGGATAGTTCGCATCAAAGAATCAGCAAAAACGGTGATGCCTAAAATACCGGGCAGCATACCGATGACTGTTCCTAAAATAAAATCGCGGGTTTTAATATGTGAGCCACCTGCCACCATGTTGATGACCGTAAACGGAGCCACGGGAATAATTCTGACAGTAATGATAGCTAAAACGCCATGCTTAGCTAAACGACGACTTAGTTTGTTTATACTGGAACCAGCAAGTTTCTGAATGGTATTTCGTCCCAGGTAATGACCAACGGCATAGCCCATCAAACCACTCACTAATGAACCAATGATTGAATACACACTTCCCCATAGCGGCCCAAAAGTCAGTGCCGTCGTAATTATCAATAGTGTTACAGGAAAAGCAATCAGTCCGGCTACGGCAAAAATACCCACAACAATCAGTGGTGTTAATGGATGTGATTTTATGCCCTCTGCTGCATGTTGCAGCGTCTCGGGATTTAACCATTCACTCAGTGGTGTCCACCGCCAGATGGCGGTCATGATGAGCACAACAGCCAACACGGCCACAATTTTCCACCATTGTTTTTTGGCGGATGTTGGCTCATCAACAGGGATAAACATTTTGGTCAACTCTTCAGAATCGATTGGTCTTTCAGGATCCACCACCGCAGATGTCGGTAACATCTGGTTAGCATAATCGGATACACGGCAGTCAAGTTCACGCAGTGTATGTGCGTCATCCTGGCCAGCATCAATTAAACGAATCAAAGAGGTTTCCTGAGAAAGATTTTGTCTAAGTTGGTCTTCTGTTATGCCAAAGTGTTCACTCAGTAAACGCTCTCGAAAACGGCTGATAGTCGCTTTATTCTCTTCTGTATCGGCTTCGATAACGAGATCACATTCGCTATCAAGCCCCATAGAGCGGTTACTCAGATTGGCAGACCCCACTCTCATAAGTCGATCATCTATCACTGTGATTTTGCCATGCACACTGATGTAAGAGTCACCCAGTTCATCGCGATGTGGGTAACAAATTCTCAGGCGATTATGCGTATCTGCTTCTTTCAGCTTACAAGCCACACGAAAACGCAAAACATCCATGGTAGCCTGTTCCAGCCAGCCGCCCGTCATCAATGGAAGAACTAAAACAATATCGGGACCATTTCGTTCTTGAAGTCGCTCAGCTAGTAAATCTGCGATCTTCCAGGACGTAAAATACTGATTCTCCATGTAGATCAAGTTTTCAGCCGCTTTTAAGCTGTCCATATACAGCTGCTCTACCTCACGAACCTCTTTTTGTTCGTGATATTCAGGTATGGTTCGACTGATGGCCACCTCAATATTTTCAAACCACGGCTCAATATAATCCGGCCAGGCAGTCCCTGTTCTTTGTGGCGGTTTTTGCAGCTGTTCTCCCGTGGCTTTAAGCCAGCGTTCTCTAGCCAGGTCGCCCAAAGCGGCTGCCGCCTCACCCTGAACCAGCATTTGCACATCATGAAAAGGAGGATATCGATGCCCATCAGGATCGGTACGTCTGGCATCATCCGCTTTATGTGCAGAGCTATCCCAACGGCTTTTGCCAATATCAAAGCCACCTGAGAAGGCAATATCATCATCGATAACCACCACTTTCTGATGTTGCGATGCCCCTAAAGGACATTCTCCATCTAACTTGAAATGCAGTCTTTTTTGAGACTTCCAAGCAGGCTTATACATGGGTAACCATTCACGTTCCATGGTATAAACCATCGCCCAATCCCAATTGAGAATATAGATATCAAGATCTGGATTGCGGTTGAGCACTTCACTGATAAATGCGCCCAGCTCTGCTGGCAAATCACTAGTTTGCTCATCATTTCTGATAAGCTGCATACGGCTGTCGATATCCCAGGAAAGTATGTAGACGGTATGTTTCGCTTGCTGGATCGCGGCATGCAATGCACCAAAATAATTCTCCCCATCAATTAACACTGCAACTTGTTTTGCCTGCTTTTTTTGCCAACAATTGCTGCCTTCATTCAATATGGGTGCTTTGGTCACACTTCATTCCTAATCTTGTGGTGAAAATAGTGCCACTGAGAATAACATATCAATCACACCACCCTTCTATACATCGATTAACATCCTCTTATTAAATGATCATTTTTTAGCCAACACAAAGTCCATCGCCATTCTCCCGGCTTATGGCTTATCGCTGGATATAGCAACATTAACAAGGTGTCATAGACTAATGATCTCAGCATTAAACTGCTCAGACCAAGATGATAGAAATAGCTATTGATGCCCCGGTCAATGCAAGGTATGTTTGACTCATAACTATAAAAAACATGTTGATTTGAGGGAGAACAGTCTTGATAAAGCGTATTAACAGTTCTGAATTACGCATTGGTATGTATATTCAGAAGCTTGGTGGTTCCTGGATCCAGCATCCGTTCATTCGCAGCAGCTTTCTTGTTACTGATCCCAATGACATTAAACGCATCCATGACGCTGGCATAAAAGATCTTTGGATAGATACTGACAAGGGAGACGATACGTCCGCCCCAGCAACAGTTGAAAACAAAGTCGAGCAAAAAGCATCGACAGAGGCAGTTGAAGAGAGCAAGTCAGCAGAAACCAAACCGGTGCCTAGTTCTTCATCAATAGAGAATGAAATAGAGCGTGCAAGAAAACTGTGTCAGGATGCCAAACCCCAAATCATGTCCATGTTTAATGACATTCGCTTGGGCAAAGCCATTGATCCTCACACCACCCTTCCCTTAGTGGGCGAGATTGATTCTCTGGTTCAACGTAATTCAGCCGCCATCCTTAGTGTTGCCCGCTTAAAAACGCATGATGATTACACCTATATGCACTCTGTGGCGGTTTGTGCACTCATGCTTGCACTTGCCAATCAAATGGGTCTAGATAAAGAACAAACACGTCTTGCTGGCATCGGCGGGCTGATGCATGACTTAGGCAAAGCAGCCATGCCGCTCGATATATTAAACAAGCCCGGCAAACTCACTGATTCTGAATATGACGTGATGAAAAAGCACACCATCGTTGGCGCCAAAATTCTGCAAGATGGTGGAGCCGAAGCTGAAGTCATCGATATTGCTTTAAATCACCACGAAAAAATGAACGGTACCGGTTATCCAAACCGACTGCCTGCTGATGAAATCTCGGTTTTAGCCCGAATGGCGGCTATTTGTGACGTCTACGATGCCGTAACATCGGAGCGAGCCTATAAAAAACCATGGGAACCCGCCAATACCATACGAGAAATGTCGAAATGGGAAGGTCATTTTGATAAACAAATTTTTAATAGTTTTGTTAAATCTGTAGGGATTTATCCCATTGGTTCACTGGTTCGTCTCACCTCACAGCGCCTAGCTGTGGTGGTTGAACCCGGAACAGAGTCTTTACTCAAACCCAAAGTGAAAGTGTTCTTCTCAACGCGTTCAAACGCCCCCATTCCTATACAAGTGATCGATTTGGCAGCAAAAAGCTGTAAAGAGAGCATCGAAGGACCAGAAGAACCTGCTGATTGGGATTTCAAATCCTTAGAAAACTTATGGTTATAGTTTAATATGTGAATTAGACTAGCCATGTGCTCACAGGCAAGGTATATATGAGTGAGAGATATCTCATGAGCGATAATATAAATGAATAGATATTATGGCAGATAATACACAGCCCGCACTGCATAGACTTATCACCAAGCGCTACATGCTGGCTGTTGTGCTTATTGCCATACTGTCCAGTTTCGCTGCCTACACATTAAAATCTGCCATATCCGATGTCGATAATACGGCCTATGTCGTCAATATCTCAGGCAGTCAACGCATGTTGAGTCAACATATTGCACTCGACATCCACCGTTTATATCAACAACGCTTCATAACAAACTCAGAGCAAGACACCACCGAGGATGCCTTAACTCAGCATATAAACAAGATGGGTGAGGCTAATCAACAACTTGCCTCAGGCCAACTGAAAAATAATCAAACACTCGAACAGTCAGAAGCTATCCGACACCTCTATTTTGGTGATATCAACCTCTATGATCGTGTCAATCAATACTTGAATACAGCCACACAGCTTATCGACACTGAGGACGAACACACCTTCCTGACATTAATGAATCAAATCGACAATGTCTCCGAAGATTTACTTATTGATTTAGATAAAGCTGTCAATCAATATCAATTCGAAGGTGATGAAAGACTCCGTATCATCAAGAACCTGGAAGTTGGACTCTGGTTAATCACCCTGCTCACGCTTGTCCTTGAAGTGATTTTTATCTTTAGACCGATGGCAAAAGAAGTTATCAAATCACGTGAAGCTGAACAGCGGCTGCTGAATAGTCTCGAAGAACAGATAGAATTACGCACGTACAAACTGGAAGCAGCTAATAAACAACTCAAAGATCTCGCCAGTAAAGATCCACTCACTAACTTAAATAACCGGCTTACATTAGAGTTCGAAATAGAAGCCTTAATAAAAGGCTTTCATGCAAACCAGTGTCCTTTTGGTATCGCGCTTATCGATATCGACTTTTTCAAAAAGATTAATGATGCCTATGGGCATTTAGCAGGGGATCATGTCTTAAAAGAGTTTGCAGAGATTTTACAATCCCAAGGGCGTGATAGCGACAAAGCCTATCGAGTAGGTGGTGAGGAGTTTGTTGTTATATTAAACCGGTTACCATCTGAAAGAGCACAAGACATCATACAAGAGTTAATCAACCAAACCCGGTCACATCACTTTAACTTCGAAGGTCAACACATCAACGCCACAATCAGCGCAGGTCTATACCACACGGATCTGTTCCCCATTGCCAACACAAGAGATTTATTTTGTGTTATCGATAAAGCATTGTACGAATCGAAAGCCAATGGCAGAGACAAACTCACTCTAGCCGTGCCTATTTAGAATAACAGGCATAAAAAAAGCGCTTAAAAGCGCCTGATACTGATGTCTTTGTGTGAGCTTGAAAATGGAGGCTGGGGTCGGAATCGAACCGGCGTTAACGGAGTTGCAGTCCGCTGCATGACCACTCTGCCACCCAGCCATTTTTCATTGAGTCTAAGACTAAAAAGCCGCGATAGTGACTTGACTGACCGCGGCTTTTTATATTCTTGGAGCGGGAAACGAGATTCGAACTCGCGACCCCAACCTTGGCAAGGTTGTGCTCTACCAGCTGAGCTATTCCCGCTGAGGAAGACGTGCATTATAGGCACTTCATTTTTTATGTCAACCCTTATTTCGCATCATTGGCCAAGCCGCTAAAAGATAGTAGTACATTGACTGCATCGTTAACCACGCTGCCGCATACAGGAGTGCTACACCAATTTCAAAAACTGGTAATCCAAATAAGGGCTTATAGTAAATCAGGCAGGCAATGGCCAGCATCTGGAAGGTGGTTTTCCACTTACCCATTTGAGATACCTTAACGGCATTTCTCTGCCCTAATTCGGCCATCCATTCACGTAATGCGGAAACAATTAATTCACGTGCGATGATTAATGTCACCGGTATCAGGATGTACCAGACAGGACTTTTAAACAGGACCATAATCAGCGCCATCACCACAATCAGTTTATCGGCGACCGGGTCGAGAAAGGCACCAAACGCCGAGGTTTGTTCCCACTTTCTTGCGAGATAACCATCCAGCCAGTCAGTAAACGCGGCAATGGCAAATATCAAAGCAGCCCAGACTGATGCAGAAGGTATAGGTAAAAAATAGAACAGAATCAGAATAGGAACTAACAGAATCCGTAAGCAGCTTAAAATATTTGGTAAATTCAACATCTTGTGTCACTTAAAATTAAAATCATGTTTATGGTATCACTATGCGTGCTTAATGATCGCCGTGAAAGACATCATAGATTTTTTGAGCAAGGGATTTACTGATACCGTCCACCTTGGCTAAATCTTCCACACCAGCGCGTTGCACTTCCTGAAGTCCACCAAACTGCTGTAACAACTTTTGTCTGCGTTTGGGCCCTAAGCCTTCAATATGTTCAAGTGTGGAAGTTTTACGTGCCTTAGCGCGTCGCTGTCGGTGACCCGTAATCGCAAAGCGATGAGCTTCATCCCGCACTTGTTGCAATAAATGCAGTGCTGGCGAATCGGCTGTCAGCGTGACTTCTCCTTCTCTACCCACCAGGAATAATGTTTCCTCACCTGGTCGGCGTTCTGGCCCTTTTGCGATACCTAATATAGGTAAGTCAGATAAATTGAGTTCTTCGAGCACTTCTTGTGCTTCTTTGATTTGACCTTTACCACCATCTATTAATAAGAGATCAGGCCGCTTACCTTCGCCTTTCTGCAAACGCGTGAAACGGCGTGTTAATGCCTGATTCATCGCTGCGTAATCATCGCCACCGGTAATACCCTCGATATTAAACTTGCGATAATCCGCCTTAATCGCGCCTTCCAGCCCAAACACCACACATGAAGCAACAGTTCGTTCACCGCGAGTATGACTAATATCAAAACACTCGATACGTTTGGGTAATTCATCCAGGCTTAACGCATCCTGCAACATCTCAAATCGCTGTAGTAAATTGGAACGGCTACTTAACCGTTGAGTCAGGCTGATATCCGCATTGGTAGAGGCCATCTGCATCCAGCGAACGCCCTGACCTCGTTGAGGTTTTCTTAGGCTGACCTTGTGACCAGATTCAGTTTGCAGCACATCCTGAATTAAATCTCTGTATTCTGGCTCATGGCTAACTAAGATTTCTGTGGGTACATTTTTGCCCAGATAATACTGAGGAACGAAAGCCGATAATAATTCTTCAGGGCTGCTGTCACCTGAGCCTTTTGGAAAATAACTTTTACTACCGAGGTTACGTCCACCACGGATAAAACAGACTTCAACAACAGCCATGCCATCTTTGACAATCGCTGCCAACACATCAAACTCACCTTGGTCTGAGCTGACATATTGGCGTTCCTGTACCCGACGTAGAGCAATCACTTTATCGCGAATAGCCGCAGCCTGTTCAAAGTCGAGCCGTTGTGATGCAGCATCCATTTCGGCACTCAAATCATCCATGACCTGTTTGTTTTTGCCTTCCAAAAACATAATCGTGTGTTCGACATCTTTTTTATATTCTTCTTCACTGATTAGACCAACACAGGGTGCTGTACAGCGTTTAATCTGATATTGCAGGCATGGGCGCGAGCGGTTTTGGTAATAACTGTCTTCGCATTGTCTGACAGGAAAGAGTTTTTGCAGCAAGTTGAGACTATCCCTTACAGCCCCGGCACTGGGATATGGGCCGAAATAACGCCCTGCTTTGCGTTTAGCACCGCGGTGATAGCTTAACCGGGGAAATTTATCGCCTGATATTAATAAATAAGGATAGCTTTTATCATCACGCAGCAGAATGTTGTAACGTGGCATTAATTCCTTAATTAAATTGTTTTCAAGGATTAATGCTTCGTTTTCAGTGTGGGTGACGGTAGTTTCAATGGTTGCGATCTGAGCGACCATGACACGTGTTTTGGCTGTTAAACCGGTTTTGCGAAAATAACTGGAAACACGTTTCTTAAGGTTTTTGGCCTTACCAACATAAATCACCGTTCCGGTGTCATCGATCATGCGATACACACCGGGCCGGCTAGTCAGGTTTTTAGGAAGGAGGCTGAATCAAATTCGCTCGTTTTTGTTTGCTTAACTGCTTCAGCCATGTCTCATTTCAAGTGTGGTCGTTTTGTTTGGGTGCGTACTGACGTTGGTAACATTTATGTGCCTGATAAAAGCTGTTGGCTGATAAGCCAAGCAAAATAAAGCCACCGATTAACGCTGGGACGTCAGTGTAAAAAATAAAACATCGCTAAAGCTGCTATTAACTCAGCACTGCCTATCGTTTTTAACAGTACGACATTTTCAATTCGTTTCATTATTATTCTCCCGCACCTTTGCAAGTTTATTCAAGCATATAATCACTTATAAATTATAAGGGATAATGTGCCTTATTCAGGTCTTTGTGACAAGACTTCTTCGTTTTATGTGAAAATAGACGTTTTGTAACGAATCAGTCTAGTGAATCATACTCAGCCTAATCTGCTCAATCCCAAGCTACCGTCATCTAATAAAGAAGCCCTTTATGCAGGCCAGCTTTATGGCAGCGCGCAAGGTCTTTTATTAGCGAAAGCAGCGCAGCAACATGATGGTCCGCTGCTGGTCATTACCGATGACATGAATAGCGCACATCGTCTGGAATTAGAAGCAAAATTTTTCTTAGGGGAAGACAAAAGGCCTGTTTTACATTTTCCAGATTGGGAAACGCTACCTTACGACACCTTTTCTCCGCATCAGGATATCGTTTCAGAACGATTAGAAACACTGCATCAGTTACCCGACTTTAAGCAAGGTCTGCTGATGGTGCCCATAGCGACATTGATGCAACGTATTGCGCCCCGTGCATTCCTCGAAGGCAACACGCTGATTCTGAAAACGGGCGATCAATTCGATATTGAAAGCTGGCGTTTAAAACTCGAAAAAGCAGGTTATCGTAACGTATCTCAAGTCATGGAGCATGGGGAATTTACGGTACGAGGTGCCATCATTGATTTGTATCCCATGGGGAGCAAACTCCCTTATCGTATAGATCTGTTTGATGATGAAATTGATACTCTAAGAACCTTTGATCCGGAAACACAGCGTTCGATAGATACTATCGATAACATTCAGCTATTGCCCGCACGTGAATTCCCGATGACCGAAGACGGTATTCAGTTATTTCGGCAACAATTCCGCCGGCATTTCGAGGGCGATCCCCAACGTAGTTTTATTTATCGTGAAATCAGTGATGGCAATGTGCCGGGAGGTATCGAGTTTTACCTGCCTTTATTTTTTGAAAAAACTAACAGCCTGCTCGACTACCTTCCGGATAACACCTTAATTGTTAGTATTGCAGACCCACATGTCTGTGCTGACCGATACTGGCAGGAAATCAGCGAGCGCTATCGTCAGCATCGTGTGAATCCAGAACGACCGCTGCTCGAGCCTCAACATGTATTCATTCCAGTTGAAGAATTATTCAGCTCTTTCAAGGCCTATCAACGTCTTCATTTGCAAAGCTTTGAGCATCAGGACAAAGCAGGTCATATCAATTATGGTTCAGGCATGCCGCCACAACTGACGATGAATGCGCGTAAGGACAAACCTTGTGAGGCGTTACAACAATTTATTGGTCAGTTCGATGGACGAATATTATTTGCCGCAGAGAGTGCCGGGCGTCGTGAAACATTACTGGATATGCTGCGACAGCACGATATCAAATGTCAGCCTGTCAGTAACTGGGATGCGTTTATCCAAGGTGATGACAATTTAGCCATGACCGTCGCTCCGCTTGAGCAAGGTTTATTGCTGGGTAATGAAAACCTGGCTGTTATTGCTGAAACACAGCTGTTTGGCCAGCAGGTCATGCAGCGTCGGCGGCGTAGTCGTAAAAAACGAGACACCGATGCCATTATCCGTAACCTTGCCGAACTCTCTATCGGTGATGCTGTTGTCCATGAAGATCATGGGGTGGGTCGGTACCTTGGTCTGCAAACATTGGATATTGGGGATGTCACCGCTGAGTATGTGACTTTGGAATATGCCAAAGGCGATAAGCTTTATGTACCTGTCGCTTCTCTAGATTTAATCAGTCGTTATTCTGGCGCGGCACCTGAATTAGCCCCATTACACAAACTTGGCACAGGTCAATGGGAAAAAGCCCGTAAACGTGCAGCAGAAAAAGCACGGGATGTGGCAGCAGAACTACTTGATATCTACGCTCGTCGTGCTGCGAATAAAAAACAGCCCATGGGTATGCCAGATGAAGACTATGCGGCTTTCGCTGCGGCCTTCCCTTTTGAGCCAACACCTGATCAACAAGATGCCATTGATGCCGTTATCAAAGACATGTTATCGGAACAGCCCATGGACAGACTGGTATGTGGTGACGTGGGCTTTGGCAAAACAGAAGTCGCTATGCGAGCCGCGTTTATGGCCGTACATTCCGGTAAACAGGTTATGGTGTTGGTACCCACTACCTTGCTTGCACAACAACATTATGAAAACTTTAAAGATCGCTTTGCTGACTGGCCGGTGAAAGTCGAAGTGTTATCGCGTTTCCAATCAAAAAAATCCTTGGACAAAGTCAAAGCTGGTATCAGTGAAGGTAACGCTGACATCATTATCGGTACTCACAAATTACTTCAGCAAGATATTGATCCTAAACGTCTTGGCCTGTTTATTCTGGATGAGGAACATCGGTTTGGTGTGACTCAGAAAGAGCAGATAAAAAAATACCGTGCTCATATAGACGTACTCACGCTGACAGCAACACCAATACCACGCACTTTAAATATGTCGATTTCCGGTATTCGTGATTTGTCGATTATTGCCACAGCACCGGCACGCCGCTTGGCGATAAAAACGTTTGTTTTACAGTGGGATGCAGAGAAAATTCGCGAAGGTATGCTGCGTGAAATCAAACGTGGTGGTCAGGTTTATTTCCTTCACAACAAAGTCGAAGATATCGATCGCGTCGCCCGTGAAATTGAAGCCATTCTGCCAGAGGCCAAAGTGGCCGTCGCCCATGGACAAATGCGTGAGCGTGAGCTGGAACAGGTCATGCTCGACTTTTATCATCAACGCTTTAATGTGTTGGTTTGTACCACCATCATCGAAACGGGCATTGACGTCCCAACCGCCAATACTATTTTTATCGATCGTGCAGATAAGCTTGGTCTGGCTCAGTTGTACCAAATCCGTGGCCGTGTTGGTCGTTCACATCATCGGGCCTATGCTTATCTCATCACACCGCCACAAAAAGCCATGACGAAAGACGCGGTGAAACGTCTGGAAGCCATCGAGTCTATTGAAGACTTAGGCGCAGGCTTTACTCTAGCAACTCATGATATGGAAATCCGCGGGGCTGGCGAGTTATTAGGTGACGAGCAAAGCGGCCAGATGCAGGAAATTGGTTTTAATCTGTACAACGAGTTATTAGAACGTGCTGTCAGAGCATTGAAATCGGGTAAAGAACCCAGTCTGAATCAATCAGACCGCCACTTTGTTGAAATCGATTTACACGTTCCTGCTCTTATTCCTTCTGACTATTTACCTGATGTGCATACACGTTTGGTTTTGTATAAACGTATCTCTGCAGCGGCTGATAATGAGGCATTGCATGAGCTACAGGTCGAAATGATTGATCGTTTTGGCTTGTTACCGGATCAGGTCAAAACCTTGTTTGCTGTTCATGAGCTTCGTTTTAAAGCGAAACAAATTGGTATTCGAAAAATTGATGTCTATGACCAAGGCGGGCGTTTATTATTTGAAGAGTCGCCCAATGTGGATCCGATGACTATTATTAATCTCATTCAAAAACAGCCTAAAAAATTCAAATTAGATGGTCAGGACAAATTGCGCTTTGTTGAAGACATGCCAGAAGCTGATGATCGCATTGTTGCTCTCGATAGCTTATTAGATGCCTTATTGACTAAAAGCGCATGACCATTCAACACGATCGTAATTTCGATGACTTATTCGATAGGTTTGAAAGTAAAATCTACGAAACCGTTAAAGGCGAATGGCGGTTACGTTTATTAAAAGAAGACCTGGCAAGGTTCGTTGCCGCATCGCCCATGACTGTGTGGGATGCAGGCTGTGGCCAGGGGCAAATCAGTCTCTGGCTGGCAGAGCATGCTCACCAACTGACGCTGTGTGATCTGTCAGAAAAGATGCTTAATACGGCTAAAACTCATTTTGAACAGGCCAATATCAAAGCCACGTTTTATCATGAGTCAGCACAAAGTCTCGCTAAACAGCTACCACAATTTGATTTAGTGTTGTGTCATGCTGTGCTGGAGTGGTTAAGCGAACCACTTGCATCGCTCAAGACAATCATGGACAAAGTCAGGCCTGGTGGCTATTTATCCCTGCTGTTCTACAACAGAAATGCCATGGTCTACAGCAATGTTTTAAAAGGCGGCTGGAGATTACCCCCATACTTAATGATAGTTACATTGGTAAAGGTAATAAATTAACGCCGCCAAACCCACAGTTTCCACACATTATTCTTGATGAAATGCGCCATGCTGGGTTTTCCATTGAGAAACATACAGGGATTCGAGTGTTTAATGACTACATGAGCCAACAAGCCAGAGACAACAGTGATGAGTCCGTATTGTTCGAGCTAGAGCATCAATATTGTCGCATGCCGGTTTATCGTGATATGGGCCGATACATTCATTTATTAGCGAAACGTGAAAATACATAAGAATTTTTAATACGCTGCTTATCAAGCGTATTGTCTCTGCTACAATAGCCGCTATTTTTTAGTGAATCCAATCAATTATCCTTACAAGGTTATTATGTCTAAACTATTAGTTCTGATTGCTTCTTCTACTGTATTTTTAAGCGCCTGTATTCAACAGGGTCCACAAACACCTCCTGTCTCATCTACTGAGTTAGCTCAATCTCTGCAAGAGACCGAATCTCGCCTCATTCAACAAATTCAGCAGCAATGTGAAAGTTTGAACAAGCAAGAGACAGTACAAGCTGATGAACTGCAAAAGATCAGTAAAGCACAACGTCAGTTTGATGGACGTTTTGATGTGATTGAAGGCAAACTGGATACTGTCATCGTCAAACAACACAAAGGTGATGCTGCTCCCCCACTTTGCCCCAAACCTGCTGCGGTAAATACAAACAATATCGGTAATAAACTAGTAGTCGGTAAAACAGAATGGCTGTGGATTGAGGCTATCAATCGTGTTTACGAGGCTCGTGTCGATACCGGCGCTACCACATCATCTATCAGTGCGCTGGATATCACTCCCTTTGAGAAAGATGGCAAGAACTGGGTACGTTTCCGTTTAGCACCAGATGATGGTGACGATAGCTTTGAAATTGAAGCTCCCTTAGTGCGTTACGTCAAAATCCGTCAGGCCTCGACAGATACACTCGACAAACGTCCAGTAGCCTCACTAACTGTACGCTTGGGTAAGATGACCGAAGTAGCTGAATTTACATTAAATGACCGCACCCATATGACCTACCCTATCCTGTTGGGACGTGAGTTCTTACGTGATGTAGCTGTGGTAGATGTGGCAAAAGACAATAATCAACCCAAACCTGAAATTGTTAAAAACCAGCCGCAAGCACCTTCAGTCAGTAAAAGTAAGAAAAAATAAGGAAATCAGGCCATGACATCTCGTAAAGCATTTTATCTGATAGTGGGCTTACTGATTGTCACAGGCCTGGGATTAACCTTACATAGACATTACACCTTTGATATTCCCTGGCTTCCGGGAGAGCAGCGTCAAACCTGGTCTATCGAAGCCAAGGTTGAGTTTGATGCTCAAGATAAAGAAGTGCTGGCATCACTTGCCATACCTGGAACACAACCCGGCTTTACGCAACTAAGCCAACAAACTGCCAGCCCCGGCTATGGCTTGTCTTACACTAAACGTGAAAACGGCGGTCAGCGCGCCGAATGGTCAATCCGGCAAGCTACAGGCGAACAAGCCCTCTATTACAAAGTGGATATGTTGTTAGACCCTTACGCTGTTCCGCCAGAACCCAGCCAGCCACCGGCGTTAAAAGTCAGCATAGAAAAAGAGCCTTACGCGACATCCGCTAATCAACTCCTTGATCGAGCACAAGAGCGTTCCTCCACGCCATACACTCTTGCTAGAGAATTGATTCAGGAGTTTAAAAATCAATCACAAAACGCTGAACTCTTAGCTCAGTTGAAACCGCAAACGCAGTGGATTGTTCAATTACTGCAACAAGCTGGTGTACCTGCTCGCCAAGTACATGCACTATTTCTTGAAGACGGTCGTCGCAGACAAGAGTTAGTCACCTATATTCAGGTATTTGATGACAGTGACTATCAATTGTTCAACCCGGAAACAGGTGAGCAAGGCAGGCCTGAAAATGTCTTACTCTGGGAATATCATTCAGGACCCGTTCTTGAACTGATTGGCGGAACCAATTCACACGTCACTTTCTCTATGATTCAGCAAGAGCTCCCGTTTGGTGTCGCCTTGAATCAGAAGTTTGCTGATGAAGCTTTGATAAATTTTTCACTCTATACCCTACCACTTGAGGAACAAGCACTGTTTAAAGGTATTTTATTAATACCTGTTGGTGTTTTAGTGGTTGTCTTAATGCGAATTCTGGTGGGCTTAAAGACATCCGGTACGTTTATGCCGGTTTTGATTGCCTTGGCCTTTATTCAAACAAGTCTTGTAACGGGCTTAGTCGGTTTCTTACTGATCGTGGGTACAGGCTTGTTGATTCGCTCTTATCTTTCCTATCTCAACCTGCTGCTCGTCGCCCGAATATCCGCGGTTATCATCATGGTGATAGGTATCATTGCGATATTCTCCATTCTTGCCTATAAGCTTGGCTTAACAGAAGGTATGAAAGTGACGTTCTTCCCGATGATCATTCTGGCATGGACCATTGAACGGATGTCAGTTTTATGGGAAGAAGAAGGTCCACATCAGGTAGTTATTCAAGGTGGAGGCTCTTTGTTAGTAGCTGTACTAGCCTACTTAGCAATGAATAACGAATTAATTCGTCATTTGACCTTCAATTTCCTCGGCATCCAGCTGATTTTAATGGGACTGGTATTGATGGCAGGTAATTACACCGGTTATCGCTTGCTCGAATTAAAACGCTTTAAACCTTTAACCGAGGATCACCTATGAGCCTGAATGTGCTGAATTGGCTGAAAGAGGTCAAGTCTCGGTACGTTCACCCAAACAAGCTAGCCAAGATTGGTGTGCTTGGTATGAACGAACGAAATATTGCTTACATAAGCCGTTACAACCCAAGACGTCTCTACCCGCTTGTTGATGATAAATTACAAACAAAAGAAATCGTTCTGGAAGCGGGAGTTAATGCGCCGGACCTCATAGGCACTATCACAGAACAACACCAGGTCGATGATCTGCTCGATATTATTAAAAATACTGCAGGTTTTTGTATTAAACCGGCACATGGTTCAGGAGGTAAAGGTATTTTGGTGGTGACGGGGTCAGATGATTTCGGATACCACAAAGCAAATGGGCAAATTCTTAAGCTCGCCGACCTTGAGCGTCATGTCTCTAATATCCTGGCGGGACTATTTTCGCTGGGTGGTCGAACTGATGTCGCCATCATTGAAGCGCTGATTCAGTTCGATGATTGCTTTAATGGATATACATTCGAAGGTGTGCCTGACACACGGGTGATTGTCTTCAAAGGCTTTCCTGTGATGGCCATGATGCGCTTATCCACATCTGATTCTAACGGTAAGGCGAACCTTCATCAGGGTGCTGTCGGTGTGGGTTTGGATATTGGTAATGGTAGTGCGGTGCGTGCTGTTCAATTTGACCGCCCCGTTATGCTGCATCCTGACACAGGTAGAAACCTGCTTGATCTTCAGGTGCCACATTGGGATCAATTACTGCACCTGGCTGCATCCTGTTATGAAATGTCGGGCTTGGGTTATTTAGGTACTGATATCGTTTTGGATAGAAAAAAGGCCCTATGCTACTTGAACTAAACGCCCGTCCCGGTTTGAGTATACAAGTGGCTAATGGTGTGGGTTTACTGCCACGACTCAAGAAAATTGAATCTTTAACCAATGTGAAGAAAATGACGCTTGAACAACGCATCGCGTTTTCAAAAGAGCATTTTTCTCGTCGATCATAATCAACAATTGTTTTACACTGCTGGGACATTCATGCGTTTGCTATAGGAGTGACTTATGTCATCGGTCAATAAAAGCAGTAGTCTGATTCTTGGTGTCGCTTTATTTCTCGGTCTTAGTACCCTGGGTTGGTTTCTATCTAATGCTGCAATCGAATATAAAGAATACGAACGAACAGTTACAGTAAAAGGGCTAGCTGAACAAGAGTTCACTGCAGATATCGTCATCTGGCCAATCCAGTTCACTCTGGCAAGTAATAATTTACAAGGCTTATACAATGATGTTGATAGCAATACCAACACCATTATTTCGTTTCTGACCCAACAAGGTATAAAACGTGATGATGTCACCATCAGCGCGCCAGCCATCACCGACAAATCTGCACAGCAATATGGTGGCAATCAACGTGCTGAATTTCGATATACGGCTGTACAGACCGTCACTGTATATTCAGAGGCCATTGACACCGTCAGAGAAGTGATGGGGCAACTCTCTGAACTTGGCAAGCAAGGCATTGTGTTAACTGGCAATAATTACGCGGCTCAACCAGAGTATTTATTTACACGTCTTAATTCAATTAAGCCTCAGATGATTGAAGAAGCGACACGTAAAGCCCGAGAAGTGGCAGAAAAATTTGCTCAAGACTCAGACAGCACCTTGGGTAAAATTCGTAAGGCGCGCCAAGGCCAATTCAGCATCAGTTCACGCGACAACAATAATCCACAAATAAAAAAGGTACGCGTTGTTTCTACCATAGAGTATTACTTATCTGATTAATGTCAGAACACAATAAACGACACAAGGGCCGTGGCTCAGTAAATAACATCGATGGTCGTTTTAATGAGTTTCAACGCACTGAGGTTGATGATGGCTGGTTTCATAGTGAAGTCAGTCCTCTTTCGACAGAGGTAAGTGAAGAAACACCTCGTAAAATTATCAGTCGAAACCAATCACCTGATCTACCATTTCAGCAAACGATTAACCCTTACCGTGGCTGTGAGCATGGCTGCATTTATTGTTACGCCAGACCTACCCACGCTTATCTGGGATTGTCTCCAGGCCTGGATTTTGAAACAAAACTCACGGTAAAACCCAACGCTGCTGACTTACTTCGGCATGAGTTAATGGCAAAGAATTACCAGTGCTCAATACTATCTCTTGGCGCTAACACTGATCCTTATCAGCCAATAGAACGTGATCATAAAATCACACGACAGATATTCAAGGTGATGCTCGAATTTAGCCATCCAGTTAATATTGTCACAAAGTCATCTATGATAGAACGTGATATCGACATACTTAAACAACTTGCAGAAAAACAACTGGTACATGTGCAATTGTCTATCACGACCTTGGATAAAACACTTGCCAGAAAACTTGAGCCAAGAGCCAGCAGTCCACAAAGACGCCTGCAAACGATTAGCACATTAAAGGGTAATGGCATCCCTGTTTCTGTTCTGATTGCCCCTGTCATTCCTGTTCTTACAGATACAGAGTTAGAAGCGATTATTGATGCTTCTGCAAAAGCAGGCGCTAGCAATATTGACTATATTTTTGTGAGATTACCAAGAGAAGTCAGCCCCCTCTTCAATGATTGGTTACACAGTCATTATCCAGATAAGGCTGAACATGTCATGAATCGCATTAAAGACTCCAGGAATGGCAAAACCAATGACCCACGATTTGGTTTTAGACTTGAAGGTCAGGGGTTCTATGCAGATATGATCAAAAAACGATTCAACGTCGCGGTCAAGAAATACCCCAAAAACCAATCTTCATTGGTTCTACGAACCGACTTATTTCACAAACCATCAAAGCAAATGGATTTGTTTTAGAAAAGAGCATCTTTATTAAACATAAAAAAGGGGAACCGAAGTTCCCCTTTCAATCTAACTAACAATTGTTAACTTGATTTTTGATTTCAAGTTTTATGCTGCTACTGCAGTTTTTCTACGCATGCCCAATAATCCTAATAAGGCTGGTGCGAATAAAAATAATGCAGCTGGTACAGGTACTGCAGATACTGATACATCATATTTCAAAATACTAGATGTAGCGTCGATAATATCAACAGCGTAGTACACACCAGCAGTTAAAAATGCTGTAAAGCTAAAGTCGCCAGTGATGTTGAAGTACTGTGTACTACCAGTGTAACCACCTGATGGACCTGTGATTTCACTGAATACAAGTACTGCACTATCAAGAGCAGTAAATGGGTTAAATGACCATTCAACCTTTACTGCAGTATCAGTGTCTGAGGTTAAATCGAAGCCTGAAGACCAACTGCTTGATTCACCTACAGTACCACCTGCTAAAACTGTACTGTTGTTGTTTACATCAACGCTTTGAGAAGCACCTGATGAACCAATTCCAGTCAAATTTAACGTAGCGGCATTAACACCAACCGAAAACAAAAGAGCTACAGCAAATAGCATCGCTTTTTTCATAATAAATTCCTATTTAATCTATGAAGCAATGCAACCCGGCCATCTCCAATTACATTAGAGATCCGTGGCTTTCCGACCCCGCCTCACGACGAGTTTGGCTTTATAAAAAACACATCACAAATAACTAATGATGTGACCATCTGAACTATTTCAGATGAATCGATGGTACAAATCACTGAATTTCAGAACCACACCAGTTAGTTAAATCTGGGATGTAACGCACAGCATTTGCTTGATCGCGTGATAATGATCACAAAAAAACTGTGAACTGGTTGTGAATTATTGCAAGAATTAACAATGAGACTTTCTATACACCGGGAATATGGAGTTGCACTATCAGCTTCATTGCGTTATCGCTAGATAGCAGCGAACGCATGTCACTTTACAAAAGTTAACTTTTGTAAAGAAAATACAAAACACGTTATTTTCTATCGCGTCTGGTTGGGTTAGAATTTCCTTGCTGGTAAAACCCAGCGCTCAATTTCAAAGCCAACCTTGGTGTGAGCCAAGCACGGAAAGCTACAGGTCTCAATTCTACTAATAAAAATGAGATGGCTGAGTTGCATTTTCACTTTGCGAATAAGGAAAATGGCATGAAAAAAACGTTACAAAACCTTCTCTTGGGTGGCTTCATTCTTGGAGCAATATCCACAACAGCTATGGCTGCACCTCAGCCCGTTGATTTGTCTTCATGGAAGGCAAATGGTAACGGTAACTGGGTATTACAGTCGGGTAATAATGCTGTTCAACAAGGAATCAACGGTACTCCAACCGTCTTTCACAACAATAAAAATAGCCAGGGCACGGCATTATCAGGTCAGATAACAGTAAAGACGACTGCTGACGATGATTATATCGGGTTTGTCTTAGGTTATAACAATAACGATCTAACCAACTCATCTGCTGATTATTTACTCATCGACTGGAAACAAGGAGATCAGACCTATTACGGTGCTGGTCAAAAAGGACTGGCCATCTCACAGGTCAGGGACGTATTGGGTGATAACTCTGGTGCTTGGTCTCATGATCCAAGCAAAAATGTGACCGAATTAGCCCGTGCAACTAACTTGGGCGATACAGGTTGGCTGGATAATACAACATATGACTTTGATATTACCTTTACATCCTCTTTAGTTGAAGTCTTTGTCAATGGTATAAAAGAGTTAAGTATTACTGGTGCATTCAGTAATGGGGCTTTCGGTTTTTATAACTACAGCCAGCAAAGTGTGCTTTATGCTGGAATTGAAGAAGTTGATGTACCATCTGCAGTTCCTGTTCCTGGTGCATTATTAATGTTTGCTCCTGCTCTGTTAGGCTTTATCGGCCTGCGCCGTAAAGCGAAATAATATCCAGCAATAAAAAAGCCGTGGTTCTTTACCACGGCTTTTTCACAATACTCAATATCTTGTCAGATAATTGAAGTGTCTCAGAAAATTTAAATTTCCCGAGCTAAAGCACGTTTTTTCTACGTAGACCAAGGAACCCTAACAGGGCTGGGGCTAAAAGAAAAAATGCTGCAGGAACAGGCACTTCAGAAACTGATTGCAGTGATACGTCATATTTAAAGGTGTTTCTGTTACCATTAAGCAGGTTAACAGAGGCAACTGTGCCTGCGTAAATCAAACCTGTAAATCTGAAATCACCTGAAATATCAAACAACTGAACCGGATCAACCCCATTATCAAAAGAAATAGTGGCTTCTGTCAGTGCGGCTACAGGATTAAATGACCACTCAATAATGGTTGAGGTATCTTCTGTTGTGGTCACATCGTAAGTTGAACTCCATGGCTCGTCACCGTTAGTGACGGTTCCACTACCTAACACTGTACTTCCAGTGTCTACTGATGTGGTCTGTGTGGCATTAGTTGAACCTGTTGGATTGATGGTGAGTGTCGCAGCATGGGCTGACACTGTGGTAAATAAAGCAATTGCAAATAGCATCGCTTGTTTCATATCAAATACTCCTTGATTTGTTACAAAGCAATGCAGCCCAGCCATCTCGCTCTTCATCAAGATCTGTAGCTTTCCGTCCTCGCCTCACGACGAGTTTGGCTATAACAGCCCATCACGAACGTGTTGAGCCGAACATACCCGCTATGAATGTAAATAAATACCTTACTAACGGGTACCAACAACAACTAGTTTGTTGTTGCTTCTACCCTAACATTGATAGTTCTCAAATTAAAGGGTGCACATTTCGGCTTTTCTACTTAAAGATCCGTTTGTTTGTATCAATTATGACTATCAGTGTTGCTGACTTTCAATCAATATCAACTTTTTTTGATTGTCGGACTGAAGCCAGAGCAGCACAAATAGCAGCACAATTATTTCTTGCATCTGTCATCGTGAGCTTGGGAGCCTTATTTTGCAGTATGCACTCAGAGAAATGCTCTATTTCCAGATTGAAATGATTGGCCTTTGGAATAGAGACGGTTTGTTCTTCCTCATCATTCCACCAGCTAATTGTGGCCTCTTCCGTTTCCGGTTGCCAAACGGTATGACATTTAATACCGCCTTTAGTCCCGATGATTTCATACTCGCTGCGTCTGGCATGCTCAAAACTCATTTCAAAATGAGCAAACTTACCATCCGTAAAATCAAATACACCACTCAAGCTGACATCCGCTCCACTGTCATTGAGCTTGGCCATCGCCATGGCTGCAACAGGCTCGTTATCAAACCATAGTCTTGCTGTATGAATAGCATAAGGACCAATATCCCACATGGCGCCACCACCATCGTTTATATCGCGATTGATCCTATACAGTCGAGCGGGTTTCATTGGAAAGGCAAACGCCGTTTTCATCGTGCGCACATCACCAATCTTGCCATCATCAATCAACTGTTTTACATAATCATGTTGGGGATGGAAGATATACATAAAGCCCTCCATCACCGTGACATTGTTTGCTTTCGCAGCTGCTTCAATCGCATCAATATCCGCCACCGTTAGTGCCATCGGTTTTTCAATCAACACGTGTTTACCGTGGTTTATGGCTTTCAAAGCCCATTCCGCATGCTCTTCATTCGACATGGGTAAATAGATAGCATCGATCTGTGAATGAGAAAGCAGTGCTTCAGGATCGTCCAAAGTCTCTACCTCAGTTTGTTCTGGCGCTAGTTTTTGCAAAACTTCTGCTGCAGCACCAGGACGACGACTAGCAATGGCGACCAATTTCGCATTAGCTGCTTCAACAATAGCGGGCAGTAATTTTTCGTTTACACGAGCAGCACCTAAAATTCCCCAGCGTAATTGTTTTTCAGCCATGTGTTTATATCCTTTTGATTCGAGTAAGTTACTAACATCATATCGACTCACCTTCACAATTCCAAACTGATAAAACCTCATGTTTCATAGTGTTTTTATCTCATAGCGATTGTCTTATGCTAGTTAACCTGTAAATAAAAATAATGGATTAAGGAGCAAGTATGACAATCGAAGTTGGACAGAAAATTCCCGCGGCGACACTCTCAGAATGTGTAGACTTTTCAGCAAGCAGTGGCTGCCCTGTTAACCCTCAACCACAAAATGTGCAATCACTCACAGAAGGCAAAACCATCGTTCTTTTTGGTGTACCTGGTGCATTTACTCCGCTTTGCTCTGAGGAGCATTTACCTGGTTTTATACGCCTTGCAGATGACATCAAAGCAGCAGGAGCAGATGAAATCTGGTGTATGGCCGTGAATGATGCCTTTGTCATGGGGGCGTGGGGTAGACAAGTCAACAATGAAGGTAAAGTTAGAATGTTGGCTGATGGTAGTGCTGAACTGACCAAGGCTATGGGCTTAGACCGTGACTTAACGGCCGGTGGCATGGGCGTACGCTGCTATCGTTTTGCCTGCATTCTGAAAGATGGCGAAGTGACATATATTGGTGTTGAAGGCTCGGGTGAGTTTGGTAAATCCAAAGCAGAAACCATTCTGGAAGAACTCAAAAAAGGCTAATGTCTTAGACTCTGAGTACATGGGGGAGCTCAACTCCTCCATGTACCATCATGTCATCACGCCAATGAAAAATAGTTTTAACGCCAGTGTTCTTCTACTTCACTTTCTCCACCAATAAAAATAGCGGAGGCGATATCACTGAAAATTCCGTGCTCAACAATACCGGGAATCGTATCTAAAATCATCGTCAATTCTAGACTATCCATATCCTTAAACTGCATATCCAGCACCAGACTACCACTTGCCGTGACAGCAACATTATCACCTGATGCATTTAGCCTGAGCTGCCCTTCTCCGCCCTGATGTTTTAGCTGGGTTAACACTAAACGCCATGCTTGCGGCATCACTTCAACTGGAATAGGAAAATTATCTCCAATATGTTCAACCAGTTTTGATTCATCTACTAATACAAAGAACTGATCAGCCGCAGAGGCCAATAACTTTTCATTCACCAAATCCTGACCGCGCCCTTTCAATAAGGTGAGATCCGGCGTGACCTCATCTGCACCATCAACATAGATATCTAGTGAATCAAGATCCGCTATCGATACGACAGGTAAACCCGCCTCACGTGCTTTGACTGCACTGATAGCAGAGCTACTGACAGTTTGAATATTTAATTTTTCGGCCTTACAACGCTTAGCCAGCGCTTCAATGAAAAAGTTAGCTGTCGAACCGGTTCCTAAGCCAACTACCATATTCTGCTCAACCAGATTGGCAGCATGCAGTGCCACTCGTTGTTTAGGATTAATAGCCATAGACAAACTCCTTATGCCATCATAAATAATCATCAGCTTACATAGCCAACACGTATAAAAAAACGGACAATCCTTGTGGTTGATGGTTCTTCGGTGAATTCCGTGCCCAAATATGATGCAGAAACTTGATGCCTTTCTCTATAGCTCATATCCTTAACGGCAACACTTCACTCGTTTTTCTCAAATCTCATTAAGGAAAAATAATGGCACAACTTGACTCCATTGTTGAACATATCGAATCAACTATCCATCAGAGTCTTCAGCCATACCAATTGAGCAGCATTGGTGGCGGTTGTATCAATAGCGCCTATCAACTGAAGACTGATCAACACACTTATTTCATAAAACTCAACCAACCTTCTTTGTCTTTGATGTTCGAAGCGGAAGCGCTTGGTTTACAAGAAATGGCGGCCACTAAAAGCGTGCGCGTTCCCGGCGTCATATGCCAAGGGACCACTCATGAACACAGCTATTTAGTGCTGGAATATATTTCTCTCAAAGGCTTAAGGGGTAATAGCAATATTGCGTTAGGGGAACAGTTAGCGCACATGCATAAAGTCAAGCAACCTTATTTTGGTTGGCAGATGGATAACACTATAGGCAGTACCCCTCAAATCAATGACCAAACACACGACTGGCTGACATTCTGGCGAGAGCAACGCTTGGGTCAACAACTCAAGTTTGCTGCACAAAATGGTTATTCTGGTCGAATACAATCCAGAGGTGAAAAACTGATGGATGAGCTGGATAAACTGCTCGAAAACCATCAGCCCCATCCATCCATACTACACGGTGATTTATGGGGGAAATGCGGCAGCAGATGAGAACGGGCAGCCCGTTATTTATGACCCTGCCTGCTATTACGGCGATCGTGAAACGGACTTAGCGATGACAGAATTATTCGGTGGATTTGGCCGAGATTTTTTTGCTGCTTACAATGCTATCTATCCTGTAGATTCCGGCTATTCAACGCGCAAAACCTTATATAACCTTTACCATATTCTCAATCATCTTAACTTATTCGGGGGTGGTTATATGGGCCAGGCTGAGTCAATGATTGACCAACTGCTTTCAGAAATATAACCGCTGAGATATTGGCTTTATTATATTTAATCTCATTTTTTATAATTAGTATTGAAATAAAAGAAATCAACAATGAATCAAATAAAAGTACTGTTTGTCTGTATGGGTAATATTTGTCGTTCACCTACGGCTGAGGGTGTGTTTACCAAGTTAACCGAAGATATGGGCACACGCGATCGTTTTCTCATTGATTCTGCTGGCACCCATGCTTATCACGTTGGCGAAGAACCTGATAGCCGTGCTCAACAGACCGCAAAACAGCGTGGTATCGATTTATCCTACATCCGTGCCCGTAAATTCAGCCAAGCTGATTTTGAAGAGTTTGATTACATACTGGCCATGGATACCAGTAATTATGAAATTTTAATCAACGCTTGTCCTGATGCATACAAACACAAAGTCAAAATGTTTCTGGACTATGCGCCGCAACGTGAAGAAAGCGATGTACCGGATCCCTACTACGGCGGGCAGAATGGCTTTAATCATGTGTTTGATCTTGTTGCAGACGCCTCTAAAGGATTTCATGATAGCGTCGTTAACTGATATTTATTTGTTCAGCTTAAATTCCGGCGTATTATTGCCCGGTCTCGTCATTCATAAGGATTATTGTCGTGAAATCAATTCTTCAAGGACGCCCATGGCTCCTATTTAGTTTCGCCGCACTGTTAGCTCTGCCTTACCCCGCCATGGCTGCAGAAAATGCGAAATTACTTGATTTAACCACTCACTGGGTCGGTTATGTCTCAATCTTGTTGTTTGTGGTGGCCTATGCTTTGGTTATCCTTGAAGAAGAAATCCATATGCGCAAGTCTAAGCCTGTCATGGTCGCGGCTGGCGTAATATGGGGCTTGATTGCACTCATTTATGCACAACAACCAGACTCTGAATATCACCACACTGCAGGGCTGATGATTCGACACAACCTAGAAGAGTATGGTGAGTTGCTTTTGTTCTTACTAGCGGCGATGACTTATATCAATACCATGGGAGAACGAGGCGTATTCAATAGTCTACGAGCCTGGTTAATCAATAAAGGCTTTTCGCTGCGCAGTATTTTTGGATCACAGGGTTATTCGCCTTCTTTATATCCCCCGTAGCGGATAACTTAACCACGGCATTATTGATGGCCACCGTTGTAATGGCGGTTGGCGGCACAAATGTCAAGTTTGTGTCTCTGGCCTGTATAAATATAGTTGTTGCTGCAAACGCAGGTGGTGCGTTCAGTCCATTTGGCGACATCACCACATTGATGGTTTGGCAAAAAGGGGTCGTAGAATTTCAAGAATTCTTTAAATTGTTTGTTCCATCTGTTGTGAACTGGTTTGTTCCTGCACTTTTAATGTCAGTAGCCATTAAGAATGGACAACCCCAAGCAAACTCAGACCAAGCAGAACTCAAAGAAGGCGCTTTTGTTGTGGTTGGCTTATTTTTAGTCACTATCGCCATGGCTGTGTCTGCCCATAATTTCCTGCATTTACCACCTGTCATTGGCATGATGACTGGACTAGGCTTATTAAAGCTCTACGGTTACACCTTAAAAATGCGTGATAGAAAAACATTTATCAACACAACATCTGATGAAGAAGGATTACCAGGGGTTGAAGTTGAAGGATTAGATCGACGCAAACCGTTCAATATATTTCAACAGGTTGAGCGTGCAGAATGGGACACATTGATGTTTTTCTACGGCATTATTTTGTGCGTAGGTGGACTTGGCACCATTGGTTATCTCAACCTGGGTTCGCAGCTGATGTACGGAGACTTGGGCCCAACAACCGCTAACATTCTAGTCGGTATTGTGTCAGCCATTGTCGATAATATTCCTGTGATGTTTGCTGTGCTTTCAATGAATCCGGACATGAGCCAGGGACAATGGTTATTAGTCACGCTGACAGCGGGTGTCGGTGGTTCTTTACTATCGATTGGCTCAGCAGCGGGTGTCGCTGTGATGGGGCAAGCGCGAGGCATTTACACTTTCTTCTCACACATCAAATGGATCTGGGCGATTGCCCTTGGTTATGCAGCCAGCATCTATGTTCATCTCTGGCTGAATAGTGCCATGTTTTAATAAAACAAAACACATCTTCTCAATAAAAAAGGCGGTCATGAAACCGCCTTTTTTATCAGTCATATAAGCGTAATAACATTTCCGCGACACAGGCGGGTCGTTTGCTGTTTTCCACCTCAATCGTCACTTCACGAACTAATTCAAGCCCTTTTCTAAGCGGTGTTACAGCAATAATCCGAGTCCGAGCACGAATACGTTTTCCAACCCTCACCGGCGCAGGAAAAACAACTTTATTCATCCCGTAATTCACCAACATTCTGGCTTCAGGATAATCATTCTTTTCGGGGTTAACTGTATCCGTTAATTTTGGAATCAGAGACAGTGTCAAAAACCCATGAGCAATGGTTGTTTTAAATGGAGACTCATTTTCAGCTTTGACAGGATCGGTGTGAATCCATTGATGATCGCCGGTTGCCTGAGCAAATTGATCAATACAGGCTTGATCCACCAAGAACCACTCCCCCACGAAATTTTCAACGCCTAGATCAGCTTCAATGCGTTGATGTAAAGCAGCAAACTTATCACTGAGTTTTAAAACAGGTTCTGATTCGTGAGCAATGGTTTCTTCACTGTCATGGAAAAAGTGAAAATATTGCGTCCATGGCAGAGAAAAATTGCGAATATCAGAGACTTTTTTATTGATCGTCTCAGGCCAGCTTCTCAGGGTAGTCTCTACGCGACTTTTTATTTCTGAGTTGATCGATTCGAGCTTCTCTTGGCCCTGTTTAAATGACTCTACCAGCCGCATAGTTGATCCTTTTTTCAAACTTGAACGCCGAATTTTTGACTTATTCCCTAGTCATTAGTTTTTGTGCATATAGTGTGCCATAGGATGTGACTTGTCGTTGGGCAGATCACATTCTGATTTGTTACACGCTTGAGATAGCACAAAAAGCCCTCAGCGGTTACAATCCTCTGTTTCCATATTGATAACAGACACACCATGCTCTATAGCACAGACGACCTACGAATCACGGGGATTCAAGAAGTCATCCCCCGGCGCAACTTCATGAAGAATTGCCGATTACTGATCAAGCATCTGAAACGGTGTTTAATGCGCGTAAAGCGACGCAGGATATTCTGCATAAACGCGATGATCGCTTAACAGTTATTGTAGGTCCGTGCTCTATTCATGATCCTCTTGCTGCTCGAGAGTATGCCACAAGACTGCAACCATTAATTGAAGAACTTCAAGATGACTTGCAAATTATTATGCGGGTGTACTTTGAAAAACCACGGTCTGTGGTTGGCTGGAAAGGGTTAATCAACGATCCTTATCTGGATGGCAGCTTTAAAATCAATGATGGACTACACATTGCCCGTAAACTATTGCTTGATTTAGCTGAAATGGGCGTGCCTTCTGCTACTGAATACCTGGACTTAATCAGTCCACAATATATTGCAGATCTGGTGTCTTGGGGAGCAATCGGCGCCAGAACAACAGAGAGTCAAGCTCACCGTGAACTGGCTTCAGGTTTATCGTGTCCTGTTGGCTTCAAAAACGCAACAGATGGAGGCGTTCAAATCGCTGTCGATGCATGTCTGTCAGCCTCTAAACCTCATCATTTCATGTCTTTGACTAAAGCAGGACGCTCGGCTATTTTCTCCACCACGGGCAACCCTGATTGTCACATCATCTTACGTGGTGGACGTGAGCCCAACTTTGATAGTGACAGCATCAATGCTGCAGCAGAGGTCATTAGCCGATCTGGTCAAGATGTCAGAATCATGATTGATTGCAGCCACGCCAATAGTGGAAAAAACCACATCCAGCAAGAAACGGTTTGTCGCGAAGTCGCTGCCCAGATTGCGACAGGTGAAAATCGTATTATCGGCCTCATGTTGGAAAGCAACCTGATTGCTGGTCGTCAGAATGCAGAGTCTGGAAAAGAGTTAGTTTATGGTCAAAGTATTACCGATGCTTGTATGGCTTGGGACAATACTGAAGATTTATTAAGAGAACTGGCTGAAGCTGTACAGCAACGCCGACAAAAATAAACATCACTGACGTCAAATCCTCCGTGTCCAGATAACGGATAAGTAGCTCACAAATAAAGCATTAATATCACTCTAACAGCTTCGATATTAATGCTTTTTAAGCTATAATTACTGATTACCGTTTACAGCAGAATTGATTCCGTGCTGAAATGACAACTAATTCCTGAGAAAATCAGTAGGTTATTAAATGGCAGATTATGCCCTCATTCTTATAAGTACGATACTGGTCAATAACATTGTCTTGGTCAAATTCCTGGGGCTGTGCCCTTTTATGGGTGTGTCTCGTAAATTGGAAACAGCCATGGGGATGGCTCTGGCGACCACCTTTGTCTTAACGCTGTCTTCTATCAGCAGTTATTTGATCAATGAATATTTGCTGGCCCCTTTTGGTATTGAGTTTCTTCGCACTATCAGTTTCATCTTTGTCATTGCTGTAGTTGTGCAATTCACAGAAATGGTCGTTCACAAAACCAGTCCACTGCTCTATCAGGTATTAGGCATTTTCTTACCCCTCATTACTACCAACTGTGCGGTACTGGGTGTTGCTCTGCTAAATGTACAAGAAAAACATGGCTTTATTGAGTCAGCACTGTATGGCTTTGGTGCTGCTCTGGGTTTCTCAATGGTATTGATTATTTTCGCTGGCATGCGTGAACGTCTTGCTGCAGCCGATGTACCTGTTCCATTTCAAGGTGCTGCGATCGGCCTGATTACTGCCGGCCTGATGTCAATGGCCTTTATGGGCTTCACCGGACTAGTGAAAGGATAAGCCCATGTTGACAGCGGTTATTGCTTTAACGCTTCTGGCGTTAATTCTCGGTTTGCTATTAGGCTTTGCTTCCGTCAAGTTCAAAGTTGAAGGCGATCCTATCGTCGATCAGATCGATAAAATTCTTCCTCAAACACAATGCGGTCAATGTAGTTTTGCAGGTTGCCGTCCTTACGCTGAAGCTATTGCAGCAGGTGAAGTTGATATAAACCGTTGCCCTCCCGGCGGCGAATCAACCATTCAAGCACTGGCGGATTTGCTCGATGTTGAACCTAAACCACTCGATGAAGAGTGCGGTGTTGAAAAACCCAAAATGCTTGCAGTCATCGATGAACAACGTTGTATCGGCTGCACTTTGTGTATTCAGGCTTGCCCTGTCGACGCAATCCTGGGTGCGGCAAAACATATGCACACAGTTATTGCTGATGAATGCACAGGCTGTGAGCTCTGCTTAGAACCTTGTCCGGTAGATTGTATTGATATGGTTGAAATGGCACCTAATCCAAACACCTGGCGCTGGCCAGATCCTTCTCACGTCCAACTAGAACGTGGAGAAAGAACATGACAAAAACATTAGGCTCATTTCCAGGTGGACTCAAGTTGCCCGGTCATAAGAAGCGGTCAACTCAAACTCCCATACGGAAAACACCACTCGCAAAACGGCTGATTCTACCGCTGCAACAACATATTGGTAGTGCAGCTATTCCTATTGTTGAAGTGGGTGATAAGGTACTTAAGGGACAACGAATTGCTCGTGCGGATGGCCATGTTTCAGTCTGCCTGCACGCCCCCAGTTCAGGTACCATTGCCGCCATTAATGAGCAGCCTATTCCCCATCCATCCGGTCTGACAGCGCCGTGCATCACTATCGAAACCGATGGTGAAGATCGCTGGATTGAGCGTGAACCCGTAAAAGACTACCGTTCACTTTCGACTCATGAAATTCGTCAAATCGTACGCGATGCAGGTATCGTTGGCCTCGGAGGCGCGGGTTTCCCAAGCTTCATCAAATTGAACCCCGGCGTTCATCACACTGTTGAAACACTTTTGCTAAATGGTGCTGAGTGTGAACCTTACATCAGCTGTGATGACATGCTCATGCGCGAACGTGCTGACGGCATATTGGATGGTATTGAAATCATGCAGTACGCACTTCGGGCTCGTGAAGTTATTGTGGCAATTGAAGATAACAAACCGCAAGCCATTTCAGCTATGGAGTTAGCTCTGGCTTCTCGCCCTGATATGCATAATACACGCTTGGTTGTTGTACCCACTCGTTACCCAACGGGTGGTGAAAAACAACTTATTCAAGTTGTGACGGGTAAAGAAGTGCCAAGTGATGGCTTGCCGATTGATTTGGGTATTGTGAGTCACAATATGGGCACAGCCCATGCAGTGGGCCGTGCCATTTTTCATGGGGAACCTTTGATTTCCAGAATCGTAACGGTGACCGGAAAAGACGTCACACATGCAGGCAACTTTGAAACCCTTTTTGGCACACCCATCTCAGAATTATTAGCGTACGCAGAAACTCAGCGCGAACCTGATGAAGCCTTCATTCTTGGTGGCCCCATGATGGGCTTTAACCTGTCTGGCGATAACTTACCTGTGACAAAAACAGCAAACTGTATTCTCGCCGGTGTGGAAGATGCCGCCCCAGCACAGGAACCTTTGCCATGCATCCGCTGTGGCGACTGTGCAAGCGCCTGCCCTGCCAGTTTATTACCGCAACAACTTTACTGGCATTCACGAGCTAAAGATTTTGATCAAACTCGAGATTACAACTTATTCGATTGTATTGAATGTGGTTGTTGTGATTATGTCTGCCCAAGCAAAATTCCGTTAGTTTCCTATTTCCGCTTTGCTAAAACGGAAATCATGAACCAAGAACGTGAACGTAAGAAATCAGATCTCGCTCGCGACCGTTTCGAAACACGTCAGGCACGTTTAGAACGGGAACAGCGTGAAAAAGAAGAGCGTCAGCGTCAGCGTAAAGCAGCCTTAGCAGCCTCTAAAGCCAAAAAAGAACAACAAGAAAAAGCTGCCGTGACAGCCGAAGCGGATAGTAAGGAAACGGAGTAAATAATGGCGATATTTCGAATGAGCCCGCCATTTCTGGCAGGTACCAACCGCGTGACGCTGCAAATGCTGCAAGTCATTTTAGCGATGATTCCTGCAGTAGCCGCGATGGTTTATTTCTTTGGCCCTGCGGTCTTAATCAATATTACACTGGCATTAATCGTCGCCCTGCTCGCAGAAGCAGTCATGCTGACACTTCGTAAAAGACCGATTAAACCTTTCATCACCGATGGCAGTGCGGCAGTAACAGCCGTATTGTTGGCTGTCGCCATACCGCCGCTCGCGCCTTGGTGGTTAACGGTCACCGGGATTTTATTTGCCATCATTTTTGCCAAGCATTTGTACGGAGGTCTGGGCTACAACCCATTTAATCCTGCCATGGTTGGGTATGTATTGTTATTAGTATCCTTCCCGCTTGAAATGACAACCTGGTTACCTGTTGACTCGCTGACAGACAAATCTCTCGATTTACATTCGGCTTTTCAATTAATTTTTTACGGTGAAACCAGCGCTGGTTGGACTGCAGATACTGTTTCTGGGGCAACGCCACTCGATACAATGAAAACTCAGATAGGACAATCAATTGCGCCTGTCTATATCGTTAATCAAAACCTATTTGGCAGTTTAGGTGGTTTAGGTTGGGAATGGATTAACATCTGGTTTGCCATTGGTGGTCTTTATTTACTTTATCGTCGTGTCATTAGCTGGCATGTCCCGGTTGCCATGATCGGCACATTGTTTGTCATGAGTGGTGTCACTTATTTGTTCGCCCCTGAAATCACGGGCTCCCCTCTATTCCACCTGACAAGTGGCGGCACGATGATAGGTGCGTTTTTTATTGCCACTGATCCGGTTTCAGGTTCGACAACGGTGAAAGGTCGTCTGGTATTTGGTGCTGGTGTAGGCGCTTTAACGTACATCATTCGAGTGTGGGGTGGCTATCCTGATGGTGTCGCCTTTGCTGTGCTGTTAATGAATATGCTGGCACCGCTAATTGATTATTACACGCAACCTAAAGTCTACGGGGCCACGAAATAATGGCGGACCTAAAAAAGCACATCTTACGCGTAGGCGTGGTTTTGGGCATTTTTGCTATCGTCGCTACCACCATGGTGGCCTACACAGAACAAAATACACGTCAACAAATTAAAGAAAACGAACGTCAAGCATTATTGGATGCCATCAATATTCTGATACCGCATGAACAATACGATAATGCGATTTTACAAGACACCATCTTACTGCCAGCCACTGAAAGCTTAGGTACTGAAGAACCCACTCAAGTTTTCCGTGCTCGCAAACAGGATCAACCAGTCGCTGTCATCCTGACCGTTGTCGCGCCCAACGGTTATTCGGGACGTATTAAAATGCTGGTTGGGATTTATAACGATGGTACGCTGGCAGGCGTACGTGTTATCAATCACAAAGAGACCCCTGGACTGGGTGATAAAATTGATGCCAGCCGTTCTGACTGGATTAAACAATTCGAAAGTTTATCATTAGAAAATCCATCATCAGCCAAATGGAAGGTCAAAAAAGATGGTGGTGCTTTTGACCAGTTTACTGGGGCAACCATTACACCAAGAGCTGTGGTGAGAGCGGTAAAAGGCTCGCTTGAGTATTTCAAAAATCATCGTGAAGCATTATTTGCTATCAATGAGGAAAAATCATGAATGCTTATTATCAGATTGTAAAAGAAGGTCTGTGGAAGAATAACCCCGCCCTTGTTCAACTTCTGGGTTTATGCCCCCTCCTCGCCGTAACGAACACCGTCATTAATGGACTGGGACTGGGATTAGCAACCATCCTGACCTTAGTGGCATCAAATGGTTTGATTTCGCTACTCAGAAACCAGATTCCTGATGAAGCAAGATTACCCGTTTTTGTCATGATCATTGCCTCAATTGTGACCATTATTGAATTATCGATGAATGCCTGGTTCCATGATCTCTACATTATTTTGGGTATTTTTATCCCGCTGATTGTCACCAACTGCTCCATCATTGGCCGTGCAGAGGCTTTCGCCGCTAGAAATTCAGTTGGACCAGCGTTGCTGGATGGGCTAATGATGGGAATTGGCTTTACTGCTGTCCTGGTTGTGCTTGGCGGCATGCGTGAACTGATTGGTCAAGGCACCTTATTCAGTCAGGCAGAGTTGATGTTTGGTGATATCGCAAAAAACTTCACTATTACCGTTATTGATGATTATCGTGGCTTTTTGTTGGCTTTGTTACCACCGGGTGCTTTTATCGGCTTGGGATTAATTGTTGCCTTAAAAAATGTGATTGATGCCAGACTAAGTAAGCAACAAACAGTAAAAGTTGAAACCACAGCCGAAGTCGCTACGAGCAGCTAAGATGAACCAGGCTCAACGGCGTGACTTTTTTGCTACTTTAAAAGCACATAACCCGGCACCTACAACGGAGCTTCATTACTCTTCTCCTTTTGAGTTACTGATTGCAGTGATTCTGTCAGCTCAAGCGACGGATGTGGGGGTGAACAAAGCCACGGACAAACTATACCCAATAGCGAATACGCCTGAGCAAATTCTCGCCTTGGGAGTGGATGGCTTAAAGCAATACATCAAAACGATTGGTTTATTCAACAGCAAGGCTGAAAATGTCATCAAGACCTGTCGAATTTTAATTGAGCAACATAACAGTCAGGTCCCAGAAGATAGGGAAGCACTGGAAGCCTTACCTGGTGTTGGTCGCAAGACCGCTAACGTTATCTTAAACACCGTTTTTAAACACCCTGTCATTGCCGTAGACACGCATATCTTTCGTTTATCTAACAGAACAGGGCTGGCAAAAGGAAAAACGGTTAAGGCGGTCGAAGACAAACTTATGAAAGTTGTCCCGAAAGACTATCTGTTAGATGCGCATCACTGGCTAATATTACATGGCCGCTATGTGTGTCTGGCGCGTAAACCAAAATGTGACACCTGCTCTGTCACCCAATATTGTGACTATTACCGTGACCAGCAACGTCGTCAGTCACGAACTGCATCATAATGTTTGGTCAAAACCGACAAGAAATCAGACAAGTCTATTTCGATGTTTGGAAGAAATTCCATACTAGCGCCCCCCTCACCGAGCTCGAAAAACACATCGCTCATATCATTGAGCTTCATCCCGAATATCACGCCTTATTTAATCAACCAGATAAAATCGATCAAGACTACTTCGTTGAAGCTGGCGAAACCAACCCTTATTTACATATGGGGTTACATCTGGCTCTGCACGAACAGATTCAAACAAATAGACCCCAGGGTATTCGTGACATCTATCAGCAATTACTTCATTCCAAACAAGACCCACATCACTGTGATCACATGATGATGGACTGTCTGGCGCAATCTATATGGCAAGCACAACGTGATGGCATGCCACCATCAGAAGACGAGTACCTAAACGCTTTGAAGCAGCTTTTGCCATAAATCACAGCAACTTAATTCATACTATTGGGTCATTAACATCAAATAGCCACAAGCGGAGCAAAGTGAATGAAAGCCTATGGATTTTTTCAAGCCAATGGACAAGCACAAGAACTCGAGCGCGAGACACCCTCACCCAAAGGACATGATCTTCTTATCAAAATAGAAGCGATTGCTGTTAACCCTGTTGATACAAAAATTAAAGCCAGCCTGGGTGACAATAATGACAAGGCCAAAATTATTGGTTGGGATGCCTCTGGCACTGTTGTCGAGACAGGTGATGACTGTGAATTATTTAACGTGGGTGATAAAGTTTTCTACGCTGGTGATGTCACGCGTGATGGCTGTTATGCCTCACATCAATTAGTTGATGAACGCATTGTCGGCAAGGCCCCACAAAATTTCACTGCTGAACAAGCTGCTGCCATGCCGCTTACCAGTATTACTGCGTGGGAAGCCCTGTTCTCAAGAATGCGCATTCAGCCCGATCAGGATAAAGGTAAAACCATCCTGATTGTTGGCGGTGCCGGCGGTGTAGGCTCAATTGCTATACAACTGGCTAAACAGGTTGCAAAGCTCAATGTCGTGGCAACAGCATCTCGTAAAGAGTCTATCGATTGGTGCTATGCAATGGGTGCAGATCACGTCATCAACCATCAACAATTAACGGATCATTACTCAGCATTAAATATTGCTGCTCCCGATTATATTTTATGCTTAGCAGATACTGACCCATACTACGATGAACTGACCGATTTGCTAGCCCCTCAAGGCATGATTTGTTTTGTTGTCACAAGCCAGCAAACTCACAATATAGACAAGCTCAAAAATAAAAGTGCAGGCATCGTCTGGGAGTTTATGTTTGCCAGACCTATGTACAAAACAGCCGATATGATCGAGCAACATCACATATTGAATAGCATCTCAGAAATGCTGGATATAGAAACGCTAAAATGTACTCACAAACAGACATTGGGGCCGATTTCTGCCAGCAATATTGAACAAGCCCACCAACGTTTACTATCCGGTCGTACTATAGGGAAAATATGTTTATCAGCAATAGAGAACTAATCCTTTCTGTTGCTTTTCGTGGCACAGAAAGTTGGTTAACCGTATAATCATCGCCATTATTAAAATAAGCAGAGGTTTTCAGTGAATAATAATAATTCTGGTCAATTTCTAATTGGTAGTATTGTCACCGTATTAATACTTTTCGGTTTGATATTAGTTGTGCTGGATAACGCACTTGAATTAGGTAAGAACGCAACGGCTCCAGCCAGCATGGATGAAGAAGCGGTCGCTGAACGTATTAAACCCGTTGCAGAAGTCAATATTGGTGAGCCACCTGCTGTACAAGCAGCACCTGCAGAAGAAGATACCAATACTGGTGGCGCCGGTGAACAAATCGTGACGCAAGTCTGTGCTGCCTGCCATGGTGCTGGACTGATGAATTCACCAAAAATTGGTAATGCTGCAGACTGGGCTCCACGTATTGAAAAAGGTATCGACACCCTGCATAAGCATGCTATTGAAGGCTTTAATATGATGCCAGCTAAAGGTGGTCGCTCTGATCTGAGTGATGAAGCAATAATGGAAGCGGTAGACTACATGGTTGCTCAATCACAATAGCGTAAAGTCTGAAATGAACAAAAAAGCACTGTAGAGCGCTGCTCTACAGTGCTTTTTCATGTATAAATATAGAATATGAGCACCCGTTAGATAACAGGAAAATCAATGAATTTATTGGCGTTCAACTTACCTTTAGTTGCTCTAATCCCTTTTCTGGGCGCACCTATTGCCGCATGGGCTGCAAGATTTAATCGTGTTGCCTCAGCCTGGGTGGCGGGCATTGTCACCCTTTTAGCACTATTGATCTTGATGCCAGCTGTTCATATTCCTTTCGATAATGAAACACTGATTCAGAGCTGGTCATGGCTACCTGCACTGGGTTTAGATTTCGCGTTTCGACTTGATGGCCTGTCGCTACTCTTTAGTTTTCTGATCTTACTGATTGGACTACTTGTCATTCTGTATGCACGCTATTATTTATCGGCTCAGGACTCAATGGGCCGTTTTTTTGCGTATTTATTGATGTTTATGGGCTCAATGTTAGGCATTGTGCTTTCAGAAAATTTAATCCAGCTTGTTATATTCTGGGAATTAACATCCTTAACGTCATTTTTATTGATCAGTTACTGGCAGTACAGCCAAGATGCCCGCGATGGTGCAAGAATGGCACTGACCATCACTGGTGCCGGTGGTTTAGCTATGCTGGCTGGCGTATTAATGATTGGCAATATGGTTGGCAGCTTTAACCTCACCGACGTGTTAGCATCAGGCGATCTTATTCGCCAAAATGAACACTATCTGACGGCATTAGTATTAATTTTATTGGGCGTCTTTACGAAATCAGCTCAATTCCCTTTTCACTTCTGGCTGCCTCACGCCATGGCAGCACCGACCCCTGTATCGGCCTACTTACATTCAGCCACAATGGTGAAAGCCGGTATTTTTATTCTTGCTCGACTATTTCCCGTTCTTTCAGGTACTGAGGCCTGGGGTTGGTTAGTGGGCGGTGCAGGTATGATAACCATGGTGCTGGGCGCCTATACCGCACTCTTTAAGCATGATTTAAAAGGCTTGTTAGCCTATTCCACCATAAGTCATCTGGGATTAATCACGCTGTTGTTTGGTTTTAGCACCAAATTAGCCGCTGTGGCGGCCATCTTCCACATCATTAATCATGCGACCTTCAAAGCATCGTTATTCATGGTGGCTGGAATTATCGATCATGAATGTGGTACCCGCGATATGCGCAAAGTAAATGGCCTATTAAAATACATGCCACATACCGCTGTACTCGCCATGATCGCGGCCTCTGCCATGGCAGGTGTTCCCCTTCTGAATGGCTTCCTGAGTAAGGAAATGTTTTTCCAACAAGCTTTAACCGCAACGGATCACCATACTCTTAGTTGGGCGATTCCCGTCATTGTGACATTCGGCGCCGTTTTTTCTGTTGCTTACTCGCTAAGATTTATCCACGATGTATTTTTTAATGGTGAACCTCAGGGCTTAAGCAAAACACCACATGAACCACCACGGTTTATGAAGATACCTGTCGATATTCTGGTATTGCTGTGTCTTGGGGTGGGTATGGTACCCATGCTGATTGTCGCCCCGATTCTAAGTGTGGCTGTCGCGGCGAGCATACAATCTGTACCACCTGATTATAGTCTTGCTATCTGGCATGGTTTCAATATCCCTTTATTAATGAGTTTTATTGCTCTGTTATTCGGCGTTATTGTCTATTTCTATCGGGAAAAATTATTCCGCTGGCACGATACAAATTTACCTCGTCTGGATGCGAAAACACTGTTTAACAGAATCACACACGGCTTGTTAGTGCTGAGTGGCAGAATCAGTCGATTATTTGATCGTGGCTCTTTGCAAAATGCCATTAGTTGGGTATTGCTATCTGGTGTCGCGGCAACGTTGTATGGATTTTTACAGTTTGATAGCCCACTGTTTGGTGACCGTACTTTACTGGATGCGAACCTGCTCACCATGGTGCAAGTGGGTATTCTTGTGATTGCCAGTATATTAACGGCGTTATTGCATCATCAAAGACTTGTTTCACTGATTATTATCGGTGTGATTGGTTTGATCGTCTCCCTGGGCTTTGTGAAATTCTCAGCACCTGATTTGGCTTTGACGCAATTATCCGTTGAAGTCGTCACGATTGTGCTGCTGTTATTGGCTCTGTTCTTCTTACCACAGCACAGTCCTCAGGAAAGAAGTCATAGACGACTGTTTCGCGACCTGGTTTTATCCATTTCTGCAGGTGTCACGGTGATGTTATTAGCCATGGCTGTAATGAGCCGGGATTACGCGAGTATTTCTGGATTCTTCCTTGAGAACAGCAAGCCTGGTGGCGGTGGTACTAACGTGGTGAATGTTATTCTAGTGGATTTCCGTGGCTTTGATACATTGGGCGAAATTGTTGTACTAGCCTTAGCTGGTCTGGGTATTTTTGCGCTACTCAAAGATCTGAAATTACCTGCACCGCAACGTGACATAGAGGGACGTGAGTGGAGTCATGACCCTCACCCGCCGATTATGCAAACACTGACAAGACTGCTATTCCCATTAATGTTAATGGTTGCCGTCTTTATCTTCTTGCGAGGTCACAACTTACCTGGTGGTGGCTTTATCGCAGGATTGATTGCTGCAGTAGCACTCATTTCACAGTATCTTGCAAACGGTATTGCCTGGACAAACGCCAGAATCAAAGTGGATATGCATAAAGTCATTGCGGTTGGTTTAACAGCAGCTTTTGTCACCGGGTTAGCAGCCATGTTCCTGTCTTATCCGTTCCTAACGACGACATTCACCTATCTGACATGGCCGATTGTTGGCAAATTTGAAATTGCCAGTGCCATGATATTTGATTTAGGTGTATTTCTGGTGGTCGTTGGTGCAACCGTACTTATTCTGGTCGAACTGGGTAAGCTCAGTCACGCATCTCATGGTTTAGCTCAACAGGAGAAAAAATAGATGGAGTGGTTAGTTGCCATCGCGATAGGTGTCATGACATCAAGTGGTGTCTACCTTGTGCTTCGGGCTCGTACCTTTCCTCTGGTACTGGGGTTAACGCTGATTTCCTATGCAGTGAATGTATTTTTATTCGTTATGGGTCGCTTACAAATTGGTAAGGCTGCCATTATCTCTGCGGAAACAACCAAATATACCGATCCTCTTCCTCAGGCGCTGGTATTAACCGCCATCGTCATCGCATTTGGCATGACGGCATTTTTGATTGTTCTGGCTTTAAAAGCACGTAGTGAACTAGGTAACGATCATGTCGATGGCATGAGTTATGTGGCTGAAGAACAGGAGAATAAAGTAGCAGGAGGAGATGCCAAATGACACTGTCACAGCTGCCTATTCTGCTCATTTTGTTACCTTTATTGGGTGGCATACTGACATTATTTTCTCGGCCCAAAGGTATCCCGCTGCAGCGTGTAGTTAGCCTGATATTCACTATGGCTCTGCTGCTGCTGAGTATCTACACCGTCACTATCGCCAATAGTGGTGATTATTCTGTTTACTTACTTGGTAACTGGACAGCGCCATTTGGCATCGTGATGGTGTTGGATAAGTTATCTTCCTTGATGATACTGCTGACATCCATACTGGCAGTTATTGCATTGGCTTATGCCATTTCTCAGGGTACCGATAAAAAAGGTCAACATTTTCATGTGCTCTATCAAATCCAGCTTTTTGGTCTGAATGGTGCCTTCCTGACTGGTGACTTGTTTAATCTGTTTGTCTTCTTCGAAGTGCTGCTACTCGCATCATATGGATTATTACTCCATGGCGGCGGTCGCCTTCGCACTAAAGGCGGACTGCATTATGTCGTCATTAATCTGGTCGGCTCCAGCTTGTTTTTATTCGCTGTGGGCACACTCTATGGCATTTTGGGCACATTAAATATCGCTGATATGTCTACGCACATTGCTCAGCTGGACAGTGCTCATCAAGGTATTGTGGCAGCAGCTGGACTGCTTCTTTTAGTGGTGTTTGGTATCAAAGCGGCTATTTTCCCGCTCTATTTGTGGCTACCTAGTGCCTATGCCAATACCTCTGCTGCCGTGGCTGCTTTATTTGCGATCATGACCAAAGTGGGTCTCTACGCGATTATTCGTGTTCATGGCACGTTATTCTCAGAACAGGCAAGCGCGCTAGCTGGCTTACATGCTGAGGTAGTGTTAAGTCTTGGCTTGGTCACGTTAGCAATGGCCGTCCTTGGTGTATTTGCATCCCGTGCCTTAAAAGAACAAACCGCTTTTCTGATACTGGCTTCCGTCGCCACGCTTTTGATTGGTATCGGGATTAATACAACCGAAGCCTTAGCGGCTACCTTGTATTATCTAATTCATTCCACGCTGATTGGTGCCGGATTATTTCTGGTAGCCGACATCATTGCTCGTGCCAGAGGCTCATACTCTGATAGGTTACGTCCTGGCGCCCCAATGAAACATGCCGTTGTTTTAGGCTCTGTGTTTTTCATTACCGCTATTGCTATTGTAGGCATGCCACCATTGTCAGGGTTTATCGGTAAAGTAATGATTTTGGAAGCCGCGCTGAGCAGCACATTAAGTACCTGGATCTATGCCATCATTTTAATAGGCAGCTTATTAATGATTATGGCGATGGCACGGTCAGGCTCAATCATTTTCTATCAAACGGATACCTCTCTCGATGATGACAGTGAGAAGCTGAATATACGTGCATTGGCTCTGGCTTTAGTTTTAGTGCTAGCCAGTCCGATATTAGTCATTGCAGCCGGTCCTATATCTGATTTTACCCAGAGTGTGGCTTCACAACTGAATGATCATCAAGCTTATATCGATGCGGTAATGGGCCAACCTGCTTATCAGGGAGGAGAATAATATGTGGCGAAAATGCTTTCCTCATCCATTTCTCACTCTGGCCTTATGGGCTATCTGGCTTTTATTGAATAACACCTTATCGGCTGGCCATATGATTTTAGGTGGCTTACTCGCAATATTTATTCCTTGGTTCAGTGCTGGATTCTGGGAGGAGCGCGTCATGGTACGTCGGCCATGGTTGCTGATTAAGTTTTTCAGCTCTGTGCTCTGGCAGATAGTGATTGCCAATATTCATGTGGCGCGTCTTATTCTCATGTCCTCAGATAAACTGCGACCCGGTTTTGTTGAGATACCATTGGATTTAACCTCACCATTGGCGATCAGTATTCTTGCCAATACCATTTCACTGACTCCCGGGACTGTCACCTGTGACTTGTCTAAAGACCAGAAAAAGCTGTTGATTCATGCCCTGCATATCGATGATGCCCAAACAACCATTGATGAAATCAAACAGCTGTTTGAAAAACCGTTAAAGGAGATTTTCAACTAATGCTGAATATCGCCATCATTACAGCCTGCGTTATGGTGTGTACGGCCCTGCTATTGAGCCTTTATCGACTACTTATCGGTCCTAGTGTGCCGGATAGAATTCTGGCCCTCGATACACTGTATATTAATTCAATTGCCCTACTTATCCTGCTGGGTATTTTCCTGCGAAGCAATCTTTATTACGAAGCTGCTCTATTGATTGCGTTGATGGGGTTTATGGGTACACTCGCGCTAAGCAAATACCTGCTGCGCGGCGACATAATGGAATAAATCATGTTAGAAATTTTATTATCTATTCTGATTATTCTGGGTGGTTTCTTTACGCTGGTCGGTTCCCTAGGCTTATTCAAACTGCCTGACTTTTATATGCGTTTACATGGTCCCACCAAAGCCAGTACTTTAGGTGTCGGTGCTGTTCTGGTGGCATCTGCCATTCATTTCAGTACCAAAACTGACGGTATCAGCTTGCATGAAATACTGGTGACTTTATTTTTATTTATCACCGCTCCAGTCAGTGCACATTTGATGGCAAAGGCTGCACTTCATATAAAAGTCAGGCAAGAAAAACGTACGTTGAATAAATCTGACCAGGAAGAATAATGCATATCTGGGTCGATGCCGACGCTTGTCCGGCTGTTATTAAAGAAATCCTGATTCGGGCTTCAAGACGCACCTCCCTGCCGCTGACCTTTATTGCAAACCACGCGATTAAGGTGCCGGCAGATAATCAAATTCAGTTTATTCAAGTCGCCTCAGGTTTTGACATGGCAGATGATGAGATAGCCCGCCGTGTTCAAATGAAAGATTTAGTTATCACTGCTGACATTCCACTTGCCAACGATGTGATTGATCGTGGCGGCATCTGCCTCAGCCCACGTGGTGAACTAATGGATAAAAGCAATATTGCTGCACGTTTAACCATGCGTAATTTTATGGATACCATGCGTTCAAGCGGTGTGGATACAGGTGGACAGAATGCCTTTAATCACCGTGACAGAATGCAGTTTGCCAATCAACTCGACAAAATTATTCAATCATCATTTTAATAAAAACCGAATAACCGGAACAATTGTATTGATAATTCTGTCTCAGCGATGGTTTTCACAAAGGAGAGAGAAATGATAAATGATTCGATAGACCGATATGGCAGTGTGACGCGTTTTTTCCACTGGTTAGTAGCCGTACTTGTTTTCCAACAATTTTTTAAATTTGCTGATCGGATTAACGATGGTAAACACTGGTTAGGCGACACGTTCGGTCCCTATCATGTGTCGATAGGCGCAATCATTATGATTCTCGCCATAGTGCGTTTATTGTGGAGTATGAAACAAAAAAATCAACGTCCGATTATTGAAGGTGCTAACAGCAAACTGGTAAAAACGGTACATAGCATCATGTATTTTTGCCTGATTGCTATGCCACCACTGGGTGCACTATATATCCATGGACATGGGTATCCAGTCAAAGTATTTGGTCAGGTGCTCGTTGAAAAACCAGCAGATAAAGTGCAATGGGCCCATGATATCGGCGAGTTACACTCAGTATTAGCTATCGTACTGGTTATTTTGGTGGTCGGCCATATTGGCGCTGCACTCTACCATCACTTTATACGCAAAGACGACACGCTTCGCCGCATGGTTTAGCATAAAAAAGCCCGGTCACTTCAGTCACCGGGCTTTTTTTATTTCAGCATTTGCCGAATATTAGAGAGATGCGCCTTACCACGCTCTTTGCGTTCTTCCGGATCAGCCTGTGTTTTTTCAGACATCCAAATCAGATCATCTGATGGTAACTCACGAAGAAAACGGCTTTCCTCACACTCCATCTTCTCCCCATAACGCTTACGCGTATTGGCCATCGTCATGACCAGACTGCGTTGGGCTCGGGTAATACCGACATAGGTCAGGCGACGTTCTTCTTCGATGGTGCCTTCTTCGATACTAGTTCGGTGAGGCAGAATTTCTTCTTCCATGCCAATCATGAATACATGTGGAAACTCCAGACCTTTTGCAGCATGTAAGGTCATCAAATGCACGGCATCAGCTTGGTTTTCGTCTTCCTGACGATCCAGAATGTCCATCAATGTCAGTCTGGCTGCAATATCGCCAATACTTTTCTCTTCGGTATCATTTTCGATGATACGTTCAATCCAGCTCAACAGCTCGAGCACGTTGTCCATGCGCCGCTCTGCTTTATTCGGATCACCACTGGTCTCTTCCAGCCAACCACGATATTCGATTTCTTCGACCATATCGCGGATCGCACTCATTAAGTCACCACGTTTAGCTCTATCTGCAATATCAACCAACCAGTTAGCAAAATGGGTCAGATTCAGAATCGCTTTTTCAGGCAATTTTTCAGCCAGGCCCATCTCAAAGCAGGCACCAAACAAACTGGTTTTACGCTCAGTAGCATAATTACCGAGAGCTTGTAGAGTGCTTGAACCTATCCCACGGCGCGGCGTATTAATAACCCGAAGGAAGGCATTGTCATCATCCTGATTCGCTAGCAATCTCAGATAGGCCATGATGTCTTTCACTTCGATCCGTGAGAAAAACGATGTGCCGCCAGTTAAGAAGTAAGGCACATTATGTTCACGTAATACGCGTTCAATCGGTCTGGACTGATGATTACTGCGATAGAGGATCGCATAATCTTTGAAACTGGCCTGATGTTTCAGCTTGTGATAAAGCAGCTCAGACACCACTTTTTCTGATTCATGATCATCATCTCGACAGCCGATCACCCGTATCGGATCACCCTCTCCCAGTGCACTCCATAATTGCTTTTCAAATACGTGAGGATTATTGCGTATCAGAGTATTAGCCACTCGTAGAATGCGGCTCATGGAACGGTAATTTTGTTCGAGTTTAATCAGTTTCAGACGAGGATAGTCGGTCTGTAGTTGTGCCAGATTTTCCGGTCGGGCACCACGCCATGAATAGACAGACTGATCATCATCACCTACCACTGTCAGTGCTTCACGAATGCCGACCAGCTGCTTGACCAGCTCATACTGGCAGCCATTGGTATCCTGATACTCATCCACTAACAAATAGTGAATACGCGCTTGCCACTTTTTTAATACTTCAGGGTTTTCACGAAACAACACCACCGGTTTGAGTATCAAATCATCAAAATCAACGGCGTTATAGGCTTGTAACGCAGCGGTATAGAGTGGATACACTTTCGCTGCAGCCATTTGCGTACCTGCTTCAGCAATTTGCATGGCCTTGTCAGGCAGAATCAGCTGATTCTTCCACTCTGATATTTGCCACTGCACCTGTTCAGCATGCTCACTATCTGCAGCAAAATCACGTCCCATCAGATCACGTAATACCGCCAGACTGTCTTGAGCATCAAAAATAGAAAAACCACTGCGATATCCGAGTGATTTATATTCACGGCGTAGAATATTCAAACCAAGTGTGTGGAAAGTTGAGACCATCAAACCACGTGCTGCCGCCGAATTTTGACGACTGGCCATCAATTCAGACACACGGGTTTTCATCTCACGCGCCGCTTTATTGGTGAAAGTGACTGCAGCAATATTTTTGGCTGGAATACCACATTGCTCAATCAGATAGGCAATCTTTCGGGTTATTACCCGCGTCTTACCACTACCGGCACCAGCTAAAACTAGGAGGGGTCCATCTATATGACGCGCAGCTTCCTGCTGCTGCGGGTTAAGATCATTGAGCATTAACGCCTCTGAAAACTACATGATCAAACGAGTGTTTCCACTCAACAAATAAGGTAAAAAGCGGCAACATTAGTGACCTACATCAAGCCGACGATAGCTAATGGCTTCGCTGAGATGTTCAGTTTGTATTTGACGACTTCCTGCAAGATCAGCAATCGTTCTCGCCACTTTTAGAATTCGATGGTAGGCCCGTGCTGATAGTCCAAGGCGGACAATCGCCTTTTCCACTAGCTGATAATCGTCTTCACTCAACAGACACACATCCTCAATTTCTTTTTGGTCTAACAAATTATTGGCTTTACGCTGTCGATCGAGCTGTCTCTTGCGGGCTTTTTCTACTCGATGCCGAACCTGTTCTGAATATTCGGCTGTCACATCGACATGTTGATGTCTTAATAAGCTTTTATCTACCGCAGGCACGTCAACCAACATATCAATTCTGTCCAGCAATGGGCCGGAGACTTTAGCACGATAGCGACGAACTTGCTCTTCTGTGCACCGACAGCGAGACTCGCCCAGATAACCACATGGACACGGATTCATGGCTGCCACCAGTTGAAAGCGGGCTGGAAACTCCGCCTGATGAGCTGCTCTCGACACCGAGATTTTGCCAGATTCTATTGGCTCGCGCAGCACTTCCAACACACGCCGGTCAAACTCAGGGAGTTCATCAAGAAAAAGTACGCCATTATGCGCTAATGATATTTCTCCCGGTCTCGGATGACTGCCTCCCCCACTAAAGCCACAGCAGATGCTGTGTGATGAGGTGAACGAAATGGACGCTGACGCCAATGACCAGGATCAAAACCGTTAGAAGCAATAGAATGTATGGCTGCCGTTTCTACTGCTTCAGCTTCAGACATCGTGGTTAATATGCCGGGTAATCGGCTGGCAAGCATGGTTTTCCCTGTACCAGGCGGTCCACAAAATAAAATACTGTGTGAGCCTGCTGCGGCAATCTCTAGTGCTCTTCTTGCATGAGACTGCCCTCGAATATCAATGAGATCTGGGTAGTCTGCTGCATCAGATAAATCTGGTGAACTCGCCAGGTTAAGTCGTTTTTGTCCATGTAAATGCGCGCATACGGCGAGCAAGTTATCCGCCCCAAAACTCTCGCATTGTTCAATCAAGGCAGCTTCACCGGCATTGATTTCTGGCAGAATCAATGTACGTTTGGCTGCCGATGCGGCCAGTGCGGTTGGTAACACGCCCCGCACTGAACGACATTCGCCAGCCAATCCTAATTCACCAATAAATTCCTTATCAGCAATTGTCTGCAGTGGAATCTGGTTTGATGCGGCTAAGATGCCTAATGCTATGGGTAAATCAAACCGTCCACCTTCCTTGGGTAAGTCTGCAGGAGCCAGATTGATAGTGATACGTTGCTGAGGGAAGGTAAACTGGGAGTTCAATATGGCAGAACGCACTCTATCCTTGCTTTCTTTCACCGCTGTTTCTGGCATCCCTACAATCGACAAACTAGGCAAACCATTCGACAGATGTACCTCAATCGTGACTTCTTGGGCATGTATGCCTGTCACCGCACGGCTGTAAACCTTTGCGATACTCATACTCCATCCTTGGTTGAGTTTAAAAAAAGAAATATTAGCCTAACTTTTTTTGAGATGCCGTGAAACTTGTCGAATAAATAAAGGACAAAAAAGGCGTTGCGTTTTTACGAGCGAGGTTGCTTGTGTTAGTTTAGTAGCGCGCAACTCATCTAATACAAATCTCCGGAGTTTATATGTACAAGCCTAGCTTGAGGACTATTTTTTTATTAATTTCAAGCACATTGACCAATATCGCAGTAGCTGACCAAGTCGTTCTTGATGATGGCAGTATGCTCAAAGGGACAGTAAAACAAGTCGCAAATGGTCAATTAATTATGGACACAGCCTTTGCTAATGAAGTCACGATTGATTATGCTCGTGTCAGCCAAATCACTACCGATAAAAAATATCTGATTGAGTTAGACAGCCGCGACAGAATAGTCGGCCAACTATCTGTTGATAATAACGGCCAAGCGCAACTGACTAATACAGCATTCGGTAATGTGGATATTGACCCAAAAAACATCAAAAACGTTTGGGCTACTGATGCCACCAAACCTCAAATTCTTGCTGTACAACAAGAATATCAAGACGAAATCGAAACCATTAAAGCTGACAAAGAAAAAGAAGTTGAAGACATAAAAACGTCTTATGAAACAGCGATTAACGCGCTACGTGAAGAACGAAATCGTCTGCGTGATCCATGGAGCGGCAGCATTGCAATGGGTGTAACGGGTGCATCAGGTAATACAAATCGATTTGGCGCGCATGGTCGAGGTGAGCTGAACCGAGAAACAGATGCCGAACGCATGAATCTCTACATGGAAATTAACTTCCAGAAAGAAGATGGCGAACAAACCGCCAACCAAAAGCTGGCCGGTCTATCTTTAGAACGTGATATCAGCGAAATGTGGTTTGCTCGTGGTTCAGCCGACTTTGAAATTGATGAGTTTGAAGAATTAGACTTACGTGCCATTGCCGCAGCGAGTTTAGGTCGATTTTTCATTCGTGAAGATGATCTCAAATTCAAAGGCTTCGCCGGTCTGGGTTATCGCTTTGAAAGCTACAGCGATGGCACAAAAGATAAAGACCCAACAGGTGTATTAGGCTATGACATCAAATACAAAATGAACAGTAAACTCAGTTTATTTCATGATCTGACCTACTACCCCTCATTCAGCAGCCCTGGCACCAATTATCTGATTGTCACCAATTTTGGTGGAGAAATGCCTATTACTGAAAAAGAAGACTGGAAATTACGTGCTAGCCTGCGTAGCAAATATAACAGTCAACCTGCTGAAGACGCTGAGACAACCGATACCACGTATCAAATGAACTTAGTCTATGATTGGGAATAAAGGTCTCTCTTAAAGACATAAAAAAAGGCGCTTGAAGCGCCTTTTTTATTGCTGATAGAAAAATAAAATTAATCTAAGTAAGTACAGCAGTAATCCACTAACTCTAAAATCTGGATATCGAATGATGAGTTAGCAGGCACATTGAAGGACTCGCCAGCTGTCACATCAATCCACTCTGCATCACCTTTCAATCGATAACTCAGTTTACCTGCCAGAATTTCCATCAATTCGGCTTTTTCAGTACCAAAGGTAAACTCACCAGGCATCATAATGCCTAATGTTTTGTAGCTGCCATCAGCAAATGTCACTTTACGGCTGGTCACATTACCATCGAAATAAACGTTTGCTTCACGTGTGACCGTGACATTAGTAAATTCAGACATAGTGTTTCTCTTATTTAGGTGGGTTTTCTAACTCGGCGACACGTCGTTCCAGTGCCTCCAACTTTTCACGGGTACGCAACAATACTTGCGCCTGTACTTCAAACTCTTCACGCGTGACTAAATCCAGCTTGGTGAATGTCGCGGTGAGAGCTGAACGAATATTCTTTTCAGCATCTTCCTGCATTTGCACTAAACCCGGTGGTAATGCTTTGCTGATGCTTTGTACGACTTCTTCAATTTTCTTAGTATCAATCATCATTTTTCCCCTTATATCTTCATGACTATTCTACGGCATTTAAAAACAGACTCAATTTGTTATTTCTTGCCTAATAAGGAACCCAAAATACCTCTGACAATTCGACGACCTAATTGACTGCCAATTGCACGCATCGTACTTTTTGCAAAGGCTTCCAGCACGGTTTCACGCCTTCTCTTAATTGTTTTGGGTTCGTCTTCAGGCTGATTCTTTTCAGCCTCCTGGGCTTTTAATGCACGCTCTGCCAGCACTTCATAGGCTGACTCTCTATCCAGCGTCTTGTCATAAACACCGGCCACTAAAGACGTGCTCAGCAGACTCTGTCTTTGCTGCTCAGTAATGGGACCAATCTGACTCTGTGGCGGTTTGATAAGCGTTTGCTGCACCACCTGCGGGCGACCTTTTTCATCCAGTGTGGAGATCAGGGCTTCGCCCACACCTAAACTCGTCAGCTTTTCGCGGGTATCAAATTCTGGGTTATCACGGAACGTTTCAGCAGCTGCTTTTAACGCTTTTTGGTCTTTTACGGTGTATGCACGTAAAGCATGTTGAATGCGGTTGCCCAATTGTCCCAACACACTATCCGGAATATCTGTCGGGTTTTGTGTGACAAAATACACGCCAACGCCTTTTGAACGAATAAGTCGAACGACTTGCTCAATTTTATCCAACAATACTTTAGGCGCATCATCAAATAATAAATGAGCCTCATCAAAAAATAGCACCAACTTCGGTTTTTCAGGATCGCCTACTTCGGGTAATTGCTCAAATAATTCAGATAACAGCCAGAGTAAAAAAGCACTATAAAGATTAGGCGACTGCATTAGACTGTCAGCGGCCAGCAAGTTAATGATGCCTCGCCCATGTTCATCTGTTTGCAACAGATCATCCAGATTCAACATTGGCTCACCAAATAACTGGTCAGCCCCCTGCTCTTCCAGTCCTAATAAACGACGTTGAATAGCGCCCACACTAGCAGCAGAAATATTGCCGTATAAGGTTCTGAACTCTGCCGCATTCTCAGCAATAAACTGCAGCATGGATCGGAGATCTTTTAAATCTAAAACCAGCCAGCCATTGTCATCGGCAACGCGAAATACCAAGTTCAAAATGCCCTGCTGCGTTTCATTCAAATTCATCAATCGGGATAACAGCAACGGCCCCATATCGGAAATCGTTGCTCTAAGTGGATGACCCTGCTTGCCAAATACATCCCAGCACGTGACTGGCATTCCAGTAAAGCCAAAATCTGACAGTTCCATCAGATCAACACGCTCATTAATTTTGGGATGCGGTTTACCTGGCTGACTGATTCCCGATAAGTCCCCTTTAATGTCTGCTGCAAATACAGGCACACCTATCTGACTGAAGCTTTCTGCCAGCACCTGAAGCGTGACGGTTTTGCCTGTCCCTGTCGCACCGGCAATCAGACCATGACGGTTTGCCATATTAGCTAATAAGGTGACGGCCTGTGTTGACTGACCCAAGAAAAGAGGTGAAACCATGATGTATCCTTTCAGCAATGGGGATAGAAGTGATATCAATGGCTTATTAAATCACAAAATAAAACCTTTCAATAAAACGGTTTGTCATGAAGACACTCAATGGCTAGACTAGAGCTTATTCACTTTTAACGGGAAGAACTATGACCTCAACGGAAATCTGGGCACTCACGATTATCATCGCTATCATTGCTGCATTGCTCGGCTTTGCTCTGGGACGTCGCCAAGCCCCTGGCAGTGATCATCAAATGAAAGAAATCGCTGAGTCATATGATCGTCAACTGGCCGATAAACAAGCCGAACTTGATGCCTATAAACAAAAAGTGCATGCCCATTACGACAAAACAGCACAAGCCTTTAAAGATATGGCAGGTTCATACAAAGAACTGTTTGATCATCTTTCTCATGGTTATGAAGAACTCGGTAACTTTACTGACCAGCGTGTATTGCCTGATCGTGCTGGCGCGCTTTTAGATGGCCCGGATACGCAGACAGCGAAAGAGTCCAACTTCATACACCCAAACCATAAAGGTGATGAAGACGCGTTGCACCGATAAAAACATATCGATTCATAAAAAAAGCCAGCATAAAGCTGGCTTTTTTATTTCACTGACAAAGTGTTGGTTTACGCTTTACCTAAGCCTTTCGCAATACGTTCACCGATATCACTATCAATGTTTTTCCAGTACTCAATGACGCGTGATAATACGGGCTCTTCAACGCCGTCACTCACGTGGCCGACCACATTCGAGACCAAACGATCACGCTGCGCATCATCCATCACTTCCCGAACTAAAATACCGGCCTGACCAAAGTCGTCATCATCTTCGCGTAGCGTGTAAGCTTCGCGTGTGAACTCACCACTGGCCGCCCATGTGGTGTCTTCTGGATAGTTTTCAGGATCAGCTTTCGGCCCACCTTTAGAATTAGGCGCATAAACAGGATCAGTGACATTTTGTACACGCATGGCCCCATCTTTACTATAACTATTCACAGGACATTTCGGCGCATTCACCGGAATCTGCTTATAGTTCACCCCTAAACGGTGGCGATGGGCATCAGCATAAGAAAACATCCGTCCCAGTAACATCTTGTCAGGACTAATCCCAATGCCTGGTACTAAATTGCTTGGCTCAAATGCGGCCTGTTCAATCTCAGTGTGAAAATCTGTCGGGTTACGATTCAGCGTTAATTGCCCCACTTCATGCAATGGATAATCATCGTGAGGCCAGACCTTCGTTAAATCAAATGGATTCAGACGGTATGTTTTCGCATCCTCAAAAGGCATAATCTGAACGTTCATGGTCCAGCTAGGATTGTTCCCTTCTTTGATCGCATTAAACAAATCGCGTCTGTGATAATCGCCATCTTTACCCGCCAGCGTATCGGCTTCGTCCTGAGTCAGAAAATCAATGCCCTGATTGGTTTTGAAGTGATATTTCACCCAAAACTTTTCGCCCTTATCATTCACCCATAAATACGTATGACTGGAATAGCCATTCATATTACGCCATGTTTTGGGAATGCCACGGTCCCCCATCAACCACGTCACCTGATGCGCCGACTCTGGAGACAAGGTCCAAAAGTCCCACTGCATATCATGGTCACGCATACCATTATCAGCACGACGTTTTTGAGAGCGGATAAAATGTTGGAATTTTAACGGGTCACGAATAAAAAACACGGGGGTATTGTTCCCCACCATGTCATAGTTACCTTCCGTCGTGTAAAACTTAATGGAAAAGCCACGTGGGTCACGCCAGGTATCAGGGCTACCTCGTTCACCAGCCACACTGGAAAAGCGCATTAATGTTTCAGTTTCAGTACCAGGTTGAAACACGGCCGCCTTGGTAAACTGGCTGACATCATGTGTCACTTTGAAATGACCAAACGCACCAGAGCCCTTAGCATGGGGTTGTCGTTCTGGAATTCGTTCGCGATTAAAGTTAGCCATCTGCTCAATAAGATATAAATCGTGAAGCAGAATCGGCCCATCACGACCAACGGTTAAGGAATGTTCATCACTGGATACAGGTAACCCGGAATCAGTCGTTGTTCTGTTGTTATTGTTTGTGCTCATGTTGTCTCTCCTTTCTTAATTAATAAGATTCTCTGAAAACCGTGCTGCATGCTTGAACCAAAACAGACTGTATTTGATTCGAATAGACTTTAATTACTCAAGCCTAACATGGACAGGTGAAATTAATATAAAACGGTCACCATTCTCTTGGTCACTATTTAACTTAAACTAATAAGTATCTTTGAATGATAGAAGTAGAATTTGGGCTAATGATGGCTGCGATTGAAATTCATTCCCTGTCAGTGGGTAATTCAAAATGTCACTGTAGCCGGGAATATGATGTTCATATTCATTATCCAGATTGTAAAACCCCATGGTCCAATCACAGAACTCCCGATGATCTATGGACCCCTCGTTTAAAATGAGAATATTTTTATGGCGCTTGTCACAGCAAATTTTCTCAAAAGTAAACTTCAGTGGCTCTTCCTCACCTTCCAGAACTTGCATAAACTCTTGGTTTTTATACAGGAGCTGTCCGGTAAGATTTTCTCTAAGGTTATTACCACGACATTCATCCAACAGCTCAAATAATTGCTCCTGAGAAAAGGCATGGGTAGCCGAACTGACATAAGTAATGGAATACAAAAGCACCTCCTGACTGAACTTATGACAATCAAGTAACATTAAGTCACTTCATTTTTAGATAAAGTTCACAGTTTTTGAGGTGAAAGTAACACCCTATCGACTTCTATGATTTAACGTGAGTTAAAAACGCGGTGAAAGAATTTCCTGTTAAACAAAAAAAGTAAGGGACAAACACCAATGCTCTCGACATCTGCCTGCCCCCTACCGAATAGACCTAATCTAGTTTATTGGCGTCACTTTTTCCCATTTAGCTGCACCAGCACCCCAGTAAACACGGCACGGATAAGGCGCATTTGTGCCGTAACAGTTATTCGCTCGAAAACTACTAAAATCAAACTTATAACCCTTTTCTTCCATACAGCGGTGAAGAGGTTCAATCTTGCTGTTAGGTAGATCCGCCCCTCTTCTTAAATCTTTACTATATCCGCACTCATTCATGTCTTTTATGGTTGAATCTTTATCACTACCTCGTTTATGCCAAGCATCCCAGAGGGGGTCTGGAACGACCTGATATAGGGAACATCCCGTCATACTACAGATAAAAATAGTGATAATAATTCTAGAGAAATAGTTCATTAGATACCTCCATGTATCTTAGTTTTGGAAAATAAACTGCTTGGGTAGATTGAATATATTCAAACGTCACAAAAATACGCTTTGGGATAGCGTTTGCATTGTTCAGTGTTGATAATTCGTTCTCGGGACTGTGGCTGACAACGTGTTAGGTAAGCATTTTTTATACAGTACTCACTATTAAGTCGTTTTTCAGTTTCTCGTTTAGGCACAGGTAAATCACAAGCGGGTATCGACTTACTCTCACATGGCGAGAAATCCCCAAGAAAAGTAAAGCCATCATCAAGCATGCAACGTTTGATCAGTAGAAGCTTACCGTTATATTCGTCAGGAGTTAATGTCTTCATTAAGGCATAGTTTTTTGACATCCAGATATCACTGGAGCCGCATTCTAAAAGTGCCTCATCACGTTCTTGACGTGTTAAATCACCTTTTTCCAGTTCCCAGTATTTAAGATACTTAGTTTATTTTTATATAACTGTAGTGATGGGATATTGTATTTTCTGACATAGTCCTCATCAATCTTTGGTTCTATAAGAACATATCCGCCCGCTCCATTCTGGCATTCATTGTTTCCTTCTTTTCCACAATCTTGTTGTTGATATACGGAGCTACATGCAGTGACAAACATATAAAAGATCAATGTAACTAGTTGTTTTTTTGTCATTTCTTTAGAACTTCCTTGTTATTACTTGCGGGTATTAAGATAAATTTAGCTTTCCCATCGGGACTATCTTGCCAATATTTCTTACTGGCACCATTAGGCTTTCCATCCCCGTAACTATTATGCACGGTGACATCAAAAAAGATCGATTTCAGTCCTTCGATAAAACTGGTACTACCATCAGGAGTAGTGCCACCAGTAGCTTCATTACCACCAATGAAAGTACCAACAAAATCGTCTTTGTGAACTTGAGCATAAACCCTACCATTCTGCTCAGAGTTTTTATTTAATAAATCTGCCATCTGTTGGTTATTAAATGCTGACCCGACTGTATAAATATTTACATATTGAAGAGTTGAACTTTCGTTAACATTTCTTTTATCTATTACTACCAAAGCATTACCTGTAGTCATCGCGCCTCGACTATGAGCATCAATAATCAATCCTTCTTTACCATAAGTCCCCATCACCTTAATATTTTCTTTAACAGCATTCGTAAGTCCAAAACCTTCGCTTTCAAGAAATTTCTGATAACCTGCAACCATTAGCTCCGACAAGGCATTATTGGTTAATGGGAAATGAATCAGATAGTCTGATTGATGATTTTGCAGTGCTAGTTTTTTTGCCGCATCGACTGAATTAAACATGCCGTTATTAAAAATATGTACCTTATTATCCTTACCGGGTTTTAAACTTTGCTTTTCCTCATCCGTTAATTTTTTCCATATCGCTTCATTATTTTCATCTTTGATCACTTCACCATTTTCATCACGCATCACTTCATAAAACTCGATCTTGGTAAGAAACATTTTTCTGAATGCTTCATCGCTAAACGCCGTCGCGGCCTCATAGACTAATTGTTTAGAAAGTTGCTCTGCTTCAGCCTTATCCTTGAGGAGTTCTATATCTGCTAGGTTGAGTTTTCGATGGGTATTATCATTATTTCTATTGATATCCGAGATCGTTTCTTCTGCTGTTTTGCCATATACAGCCAGTTGTTTGTCAGGATCGGTTAATGTGATCTCTGCAGGCGCGATTGCACTTAATGTTGAACTGGCATCATCCACACTGGCTTCACCTTTATTGCTTAAATTCTGAGACGCCGTTTTTAACACGCCATATTTTCCAGACAAGGCATCGGAGCCAACGTTAAACCCTTGTTGACTCACTTCAGCACTCATCGCATTTTCTTTATCTGTCGTATGTAAGGTGCCGGTAATCATCTGATTTTTGTCCGCTGAAGCTTGACTATCAATAAGTGCAGCATCTAATTCAGTATGAGCACCGACATGAATATCAAATCCCTCTTGCCCAGCCAGAATGGCCGTTTGTTCATTCACGCTAAGATAGTCACTATTCGATTTTTGAGTATTATGATGAAGGTTAAATGAAAACATGGATGTTCCTATTCCAATACCGACCCCCATCCCCGAATTGGACTCTTTACCTTTTAAATAATGACTGTCCTGTAAGCTGGATAAAGTTAAGTTGTTACCGGCATCAATAGAAACTTTCTCTCCTTTGGCTTGTGCACCAATCAAACTAAGGTCATTGCCAGTCGTTAGCGATAACGCTTTTGCAGCAGAGATGTGACTATTTTGATAAAACACACCATCACTATCGGTTTTGCCTTTTCCTTTGCTCATAGCCATATCAAGGCTCAAACCTGTATTCTCACCAATACCCAAAGAAAGACCAATGCTGGCGCTACTTGATGTCATTTTGGTTTTTTGCTGTTGCGTATTTTGACTGGCTAAAATATGAATATCCTTAGCAGCATCAATGGTGATATCACCATCCGCCAAAATATCGCTACCAATGACTCCCACATCCTTATCTGTTGCCGTTAAACGCACATTTTGACCTGCCCGAATGGTGCTCGCTTGTGAAGTTTGTGATTGGGTCTGCGTCTGGGTTTTACTCTCTGACTTACCGATACTGATACTTATTTTTATCCCTGAGGTGGATAAGGCTTCATCGGATTTGCCTTCATTGATAAGATCTAGCGTGTTCTCCCCCATCTCAATGAGTTGCTTAGATTGAACATAGGCCGTAATGCCATTCAGGACGCGATTTTTCTTTTTGTCCTCTTCCACACTTCCCAAAGCATGATGATACGCTTGGGTGGCGACTGAAATAGCCGGCGCCATTAGCGATAGTGACAAACCGCTTTGCGAAAACTCCGTTACCTGTTTTGTTTCGGTCTTATCATATAGGCTCGTGATATTGATATCTTTTGCCATAACATCAACATCACTTTTCGCTGCAATCAAATCACTGTTTTTTTGGTGAAAGGCTTCTCCTGCAACCATGGAAATATCGCCATTTAAAGCCCCTATAGTTGATTTACTGTGAACCAGTTGCTTGATGTCATTTTCCGTATTCATCTCTCGGGTGCCGATACTGATGCCTGCACCACCTGTGCCTGAAAGACCTGATTTTTTCTCTTTTATATAATGGGACTCATTAAATGATTGCTTTGTAGCCGTGATATTAATATCTTTTGACGCATTAAATTGAATGCCTTCATCAGCCAGAACCTGACTACCCTTCACATTGATATTCGTTGCAGAGTTAACAGCAATATTTTTGGCAGTTAATGAAGATGCCACAGATGTTTGCTGGCTGAATATATCTCTTTGTTGTTTTTTTCGAGTACTAAAGCCACTCGAACGATTAGTGTAAGTGGCAATATCTGATTGATAATGGGTTTCGCCATTTTCAATATTGACCTCTCTTGCCGTGAGTTCGAGCTTACCTTGTTGAGAATTAATATCTGCAGCTGTGATTTGCAGGGTATTTCCAGCCATCAAACTGACATCACCATTTGTACGGAGTGATGTGCCTCTATCTTTTTGCTCAGACATCTTATTAAAATCACGGCTATCAACTATGCTCAGATTTGTTTCTGACTCATTGACCGTGCCCAATGTTAAATTTTGTCCAGCAGATATCTGCGTCTGGCTCTGCTCTCCTGATAAATCGATATTCGCTGCATTAAGTGCAACATTACGCTGGGCATCAACGATTAATTGACCCGTTTCATCAGACACATAAAGATTGGCGTATCGCTTAATATTATCTCGTTCGAAATGGCTGTTAGCTTGATCCTGCTTACTGTGAGTCATTGAACTGCTGATATTGATATCGTTATCAGCAGCAAGTGAAAGTGAGTGATTGGCTGCTAAAGTGCCACCGTCCATCGTAATATCTGTCGTATTGATAGCAATAGACTGACTTTGAACATCTCCACCACGCTGTTGGTAACTCTCACTATCTAATGAAACGTTTTTTTGCCCTCTGATACTGGCAGAGTTAAATATTTGGCCTTGTACATCAAAGGTCACCTCATTCCCCGCCAGCAGACCACTTTCTGGAGCCAAGTCACCTGCTTCAGGCTTGATATACACTTTCGGTACCAAGGCAGTGATTACCTCGCCATTATCCAGTGTCAGCTCTGTATTCACTAACCAAACAATGTCTGTCGTTAATTGGGCGATTTGTTCCGCTGTCATCGCCACACCCGGTGTTAACTGAAGTGTTTCTGCCACGCTCACACCTGCATTCATCAATGCCATAAACTGTGTCTGCTGGTCGTTATATTCACTCAGGTAGAGATGCCCGGTTAACTGGGCAACTTGTTCGGTGACTAAGCGCTGCTCGATATAACCATCACCGAGACGTTTCATCGTATTGGCAGGATCAAAGGCGAGTCGTTGCAACATATAATCTGAGCTCAACCAATCTCTGTAATCCAGAAACTGTGGATCAGTTTCAATATAAAACTTCGTCGGTTTGGCGACGAGGCTGAACATGGCACTATTGATGACTGGAATCGTTATCGTTTGAGTATTAGCCAGGCTTTTGATATCAGCATGACTATCCTCGAACAAGCTTACCCCTAAATTAAACTCGGTGTTTTTGGGAGCTGGACTGTAGGGTGCTATTCCACCAAAATCGAGCTCTTCATCATTTCCATCCCAATCCCTGAACTGACGTGTACCGTTATAACTGACTCTTTTTTGTCCTGGTGTAGCAGTATTTTGTAGGCTTCCTCCTGAGATATTCAGCTTTTGACCTGCCACAATTTGGCTATCGCTATTGAGTACATCGCCTTTTATCTCAATATTACCTGCCGCAATAATTTTGGCGTGTGCAGAACTGATGATATGTGTGCTTTGTGTTTTAGCCGTGTAGTCGTAATAGGTATAGTCTTCGAAGTAGCGAATGATATTGCCGTTCTCATCGGTAAAAGGCTGGCCTTCTACATTATGGTTATGGATCAATGGAAAACGACTCACATCATATTTATGTGCCCAACCCTCAGGCTGCACTTCAATGATTCGCTCAATACTGTCTGTCACCCACTCAGTACTCATTCCAGCATTAAGATTTTTTAGCTCATCAGCATTTATCGCTATATCTCCTGAAGCCTCGATCCGCCCACCTGAATTAATCACCTGTTGAGCTGATGTCAATGCATCACCGATAGAGACGCCAGCAATCTGTATATTGCCCTGACTGACTATTTCCGCATTCTCATTATTAAAGAGAGTTTCGGTAGATATCGACACATTGTTTCTGGCAGCCAAGATAGAATTATTATTGAGTGTTGTTGTATTGAGCGTGGCGTTATCAGCATAAATACTTGCGTCTGGCTGATTGTTTACTGTCTCAGACTCTATAAGCAATTGACCAACATTGATTAGACCTTCATTGTCTATCCTCGAATCAGCCACTATCTGTAAATTGTCTGAGATAATTTCGCCAGAATCGGTATTTTGAAGTTCAGCCGTTGCGATAGAACCAGCACCTTCAGCTCTCATCGCACCAGAATTTATTAGGCGCCCATCTATTGTCAGCGTTAAACGTTGCTCAGCGATTATCTCTCCAGATTGTTTAACACCAACGCCGTCTTCTGTGCCGATTAAACGGATTTTGCCTGCATACATACCGCCGAGCTCACTGACATCGACACTAAAGTTAGGCTGGTCATCATCAGTATCCAGTTTAGTTATGATGTCGTTAGTGGTACTAACCCGGTTTTTCCCTGTGGTGACAGTGAGATTGTTTGCCCAGATATCGGCATTGACTGACACGGCTCTGGCCATCAGGTCAGTATAGGCTGTACCACTGTCATCTAGTCCAGCGCCATGAATACTGATTTTGCCTTCTTCCACTAGAAAACCATTCAATTGGCCATTATTCATCAAAGCTCGGCCAGTTGTTAACGTGCTTCTGTCTGCATTAATAAAACCACAACCATCGCAGCTGATACCAGCAGGATTAGCAATAACAAGCTGTGCTTTGCTTCCAGCAATTTCCATTGGTCCATTCAGATAACTGGGATGTTGTGAATTCACTTCATTCAGAATAATTCGGGCTGTGCCACCTGCAAGCAGACTGTTGCCCTGTACCCAGCCAGCCAGTTGCGTCTGTACGTTACCGGCGCTGTTATTAAGAATGACGCCTTTTTTGCTAACATCAAACTGGCTGTATTTATTTCTTGATACCCCTGCTGAACTGGGCGTCTGAATATTAACTTGTGGCAAACCATTTGCTGTTTGCGTAATGATGGCCTGTTGATTAGCCGGCGCAGATGGATCGACAGCAATCCCAGCCGCCAGAGCATCAGCACCATAAAGTGATGAACTAAAAAGAGCAGCTGTAATCAATAAGCTTAAATAGTTTTTATTGAAACGATCTTCCATGATCATATCTCCCTGAATCCGTTCAGTATTGATAGGTCAAATTAAATCCAAGATGTCGCCCGTCCTCAAAACCATCTGGTTTTGAAAAAGATTTTCCGGCAAACACATCATAAAAAAGGCCCTTCCATTGACCTCTGAATCCGACTACGCCGCCCACCAACGTTTGTCCTAATAGAAATTCTGCTGATGAACCGCTGACATGTCCCACATCTGCCCCTAAATACAACTGTTGCTGACGCTCTATGGGAAAAGTGATAGTGTTACGACTAAGCCAGCCACGTTCAGCAGATAAGGATTGCTCACCATCAAATCCTCTGACGGTGTATCGCCCTGCAATTGAGAACCTGTCCTGAGGCACCAATGGCGTTTTATTCCATTGAGCCTGCCACTCTGACTGCAACTGTATTTGATAGTTTGTTAATTGAACTGGCATAAACCAGTTGAAGTAGGCTTTAATAATTTTGGGTCTGGAAGTGCCTTCACCAAAGGCTTCCTCTGGTGCAGCAATAGCGTGAAAAGCACCTGTTCCTCGCTGATATGAAATACCTGCATCCATGGTGGATGTACCGATATAGCGACGGTAATCCACACCGGCAATCCAGCCAGCGCTTTTCCGGCGTTGAACCTCAATTTCAGTATCATCAATAAAGTTATTTGAACGTCGATGATAGCCGGTCAATGAAGTGGTTAATTTCGACAACTGATCACGATATAACACTCGGCTTAGAGCAAGCTGCTGCCCCTCGCTCTCTCCTTTGTAGACATAGGTCTGGTTGAGTCCAGCAACGCGTTGATCATATTCATATTCACTATTTGTAAATGCCACTAACCAGTAACCAAAAGGAAAAGAAACATGAGCAGTCTCACCCTGACTGCCGCCGACGTTCCCCTTGCCACCAAAGTCTTTATTTTTACTAAGATAGATAAGGTCATTGATTCCCAGCACATTATCCAAAGATAAGGTGGCGGAACCCTGAAAACGCCCTGTTGATTCATAACCACTATCATCAAATGACAGTGTCATCCTGAATGGCTTTGCCTGCTTGTGTTCAAATATCAGCTGACTATCACCAGGCTGACTGTTTTCCGTATCATCCGGTTTGATATCGATATTCGTATCCACAGTAGGAATACGCTTCATATTTTCCATTGCTTGCTCGAGATCTCTCACATTGAGCAAGTCGCCTTCACTACTCGGTAAAGCTGACCATAGTGTTAACCTGGACACCAAATTATCAGGATCGACATTACTAATACGTCCAGGAATAAGGCTATATACCAACTCGCCAGAGTTAAGATCCTGAGGCTCTATCAATATACGTGTCGTGATAAATCCTTTTTTTATGACACTGTTTTGTAGCTCTGCTCGGATTCGGTTAATTGCCTGAATTCCCAAGCATCGCCCCATGATCTCTGGATATTGATGCAAGACATCTTGAATAGCGAACTGAAATCTCGATGACTCACCACCTGTTAATGAAATCTCTTCAATGATAAAACAGGGGTCTTCATCTAAAGGTATATCGCCCGGACTGTCCACATTATCACGCTCAAGTCTGATGTCGGGTTTCCGTTCCTGATGCTGGCGTAGCGCTTCTAATTGCTTTTGTTGCCGCTGCTCTTTAGCTGCATCAATATCAGGTAATGTTTGTGAGAAAACAGGCAGACTCAAGGAAGACAGGATCAATGAAAAGCAGCATATAGCTATATGCCACAAGCATGTAATTGTCTTCATCGCGCCTAAACGCGATAAATATCAAATTGGAATTTACAAGGAAATTGATTCATTCTGACTGTCCTCCATGACGGTTTAGAAATATTTTTTCGCGCGCATCCATGCACAACATGATCAATCTAATCAAATCAAAAAATGATTTCTACTGCGTAAGAGGACAAATATTGCAGTTTTGTGACACCACTCACAAGGATAGTGATATCAAGTAGTATTTTGAGCCAGATCGAAATAGCTTACTTTCCGACATTCGGCCACAGTTTTGTAAGGCTACTTTTATACGTTTTTAACCTGCGCGCAAATATTCCTGAACGGTAGCGTGTAAACTTGGTTGTCTTGTTAGGCTACATGCACATCTATTGGCTGCACATTATCTAAGTTGATATTTTGCTTAGCTTGCCAGAGTTCATAGTTGTCTTGCATGCTAAGCCAACTTTCAGGGCTTCGCCCCAGTACTTTGGATAGACGTAAGGCCATTTCGGGCGTTACAGCACTTTTGCCTTTAACAATCCGGTTGAGTGTTGAAGCCGCGACACCAAGATGTGTTGCAAGTGTTCTGCAACTAATCCCATGTGGTTCCATGTAGATGGATTCAATAAATTCACCTGGGTGTGGTGGGTTATGCATAATCATTAGTGATAATCCTCATAATTTAAGATGTAAGCATTACCATCCTTGAATTCGAAAGTTACTCTCCAGTTACCGTTAACTGATATAGACCAGATATTGGCTCTTTCTCCTTTTAAAGGATGGAGAAAAAAACCTGGTAGATTAACGTCATCTATTTCTTGTGCGGTATGAATAGCAACTAACTGCATACGAAGTTTCTTTGCGTGCACTGCTTGTATGCCTGATGTCTTGCCTTTCTCGAAAAATAGTTTCAGACCTTTATGTTTAAATGACTTAATCATGAAGTAATTGTAGCGCGTTGCGCAACAAGGTACAACTAACGCGCCTATCGTCGCAAACTCCGGCGGAGCAACACAAAATCTGCGCAGTATTTACAATTAGTTTACTTTGCGAAATTCGGCCACGATTGGGTCAGGTTAATCTTAATAGTCTTATCTGGTCCAAATATCCTAGGTTATCAATATCTTGGTCTATAAGCGTTATCGCAGTTCGAGATCCATTAAAGTCCCATCACCTGGTTTGGTTGTAACACCAGCACGCACTCCAGATGCATTATTAACAGCTTTAAATTTGAATACCTTGATAAAGGCGCCGACGACTAGCCCTACCTCTAATTGACCAAGAAATTGACCCGGGCATACACGAGCTCCTAAACCAAATCCAAAATGGGTTAAATTTTTACGCGTTATGCCTCGACGCGTCAGCTCATCCCAGCGTAAAGGTGAAAAACCGTCTGCCGGATATCCAGAAACCTCTTTGCCCCAAAAAGCTTCGTTGCGGTTTGCATTCCAAATATCCAGTCGGATGGTGGTATTTTTGGGAATCATGATTTTTCTTGTATCGTCTAATTTAAGCCATGTATCGGCCGTGGCTTTCCGGGGAAAAAAATAAAGTGAGGGGGTTAAACGTAAGGTTTCATTCAAACACTGATTAAGCAATTTTGCTTCGGTTAAGCTTTCGGGGTCGTAAACATCAATGTCTTTTACTTCGCTATATATCATCTCTTGCAACTCAGGTTGTCGTGACAAATGAGATAACGTCCAAGTCGCAAACGATGAAGTCGCTTCTAAAGCCCCGGCTAAAAATACTCTGATATTGCTCCGCAATGCCTCTTCATCTTCAACTTTATCAATGAAGTTTTTCCAATGTCCTGACTTTTCGCCTCTGCCAGAAAGTGCAATGTCAGTTAAGTCCTCAAGGGCTTCCCTCCAACGCTTTACATCAGCTCCTTTTCCCGTAATAAATTGATGAATAGCCGAAAGGTTAGGTGCCACGGTATTAGTAATCATGTAATCAATTAACGAAAGTAACGCAGGGACATAACATTCGCGTAACTCCTTATAGTCAACCGAACCACCAAAGAAATTATTCACTAACATTTCCAACATGATAGGTTGAATTTCCTGTTCAATTTCGACGCGATAAATGTTTTTCTTACTCATCTTCTGCGCATCACGTAAAACGATTAATCGTTTCTCTATCGTTTTACGAAACGTTTTCTCAAACTCATGAAACTCTTCAGGTTGGAACAGAGAGCCTTTTCCAAAAGGCCCCGCTGACATCTGTTTTTGTTTTCGCCATACTTTGCCGTTTGCATATAGGAGAGAATTGACTCCGGTGACACGGGCAATTCCAGTCATGGGTGTCGTATCACGATTAAATTGTCCGGGCTTATCGCCTGTAGCAAGAAGAACAGCTCTAATGACGGCTGGATCACGCGTAATGAAAACCGGTGGCATACCCATCACATATAAATAGCGGTTATCACGCTCAAACAAATCAGGTGATTTAGCATTTGTATAAAAAGCATCGAAGAGTGCCAAAGGCGTTTTATAGTTCAAAAGATGAGGAAAAGGGAGACATGGCCGCCCTCTTTCAAATAGATATACACGTGACGGTAAAACATCACCCTTAAATGGATTAATATCCATGATTTGCTGCCAGATATTTTTAAATAAACGCATTTAATTACCTTGATGAAAAATGCAATGGGGTCTACTTCGAATTGCAGTTTTAATGAGGAAATTCAAGAACCAATACGGTCAGAATGTTTGATTTTTATAGGATGAATTTTTACTTCAAACCGCTCGGGGAAGTCTTTGAGCTTAACTAAATAGACTGAGTCATCTTCATCAGAAAAGAAAACAGCTTGATGGAAATTGTCACGTTGAATGAGATATTGTGGACAATCTTTTTTGAATAATCTTGGTAATCTGATCATGAGCAATCCTTGCTTAAATGACGATTAAAATTAATTTAATCTATATGTATAAAATCAAACGATATGATTCTATTGATTCCTTATCTACGTTGATTCTAATGGATTAAGACTTTTGCTTTAAACTCTCTCTTAGCATGCACAACACACTTAATTCTTCTTCTGACAAATTTTGATTGTCTTTTATTAAGTGTTTCACTTGATCTAAGAAATAATGTGCTGTCTTACCCTCAATATAATTATCAATGACTCTGGGATCAATATAAGCACTTTTTGCAACAGCTGGAGTATTACCCAGCTGCTCTGAAACACTCACGACCACGGATTTAATATTCTTATCAAGCGACGCTTGGTCTTCTTTGCTGACTGTACCGAGTTCATCAAAAGCCAATGCAGCGATCATAGTACCAGCCCATGTCCTGAAATCTTTCGCTGAAAATTCCTCGCCCATACACTCATGAATAAAATCGTTAAGCTCACTGGCTTCAACTTCTTTTTTATTGTTATTTTCATCATAGTATTTGAACAGGCGATAACCGGGAATATCGTCTAAGTTTTTAATAGCATTGGCTAATTTTTTATCTTCGACATGACGTTCTTGTTCCTGACCAGACTTACCCAGATACGAAAATATAATTTCGTCGTCATTAATTTCTACATGCTTTTTTCGTAACGTGGTTAAACCATACGTATTATTTTCTTCCGTGTATCTAGGGCTACCGGGTCGAAAATAGGCTTGATCCATTAGACGTAGCATGGTGGATAAGACTTTTTCTCTCGACATCTTACGTTTTCGTAAATGTTGGCCTGTGACACGCCGCATATGCTCTAACTGCTCAGCAAAACGAATGATACGGTCGAATTTTTCTTGGTTATGTTTTTCTTGAATATCAGGATTGTAAATATATTGTTTTCTATCTTTAGCATCCCTTCCTGTCGCTAAGATATCGGCTTTTTTATCCTCTGATATTTCAACATCAGTCCATGCCGGCGGTATGACCAAGCTGGTGAACCACTCTCTTATAGATTTATCTTTTACCGTTTCATTCTGTTCATCAATGTAGGTAAAACCCGTGCCATGTTTTCTTCTGTAGTACATATCCGTTATTTTCAATCAAATAGTCAGGGGATAGACCGTCTTTCACAAGTCAAAAAATGCCATTAATTCAAACATATTCTTTCGACTTCAGGTATTTAGGTCAGTGTAAGAATAGCTTACTCCCGTTATTCAGCCTCGTTTAAAAAGGCTGATATTAATAGTCTTTAATCTGACCCCAAATAACCTTAAGCAATCCTGGTTTAATAATCTATCGGGGTAAAATCTGTAGTGGTCAACTAATTCCGGACACAGGATTAGACAGATATTCCGCCTTTGCAGGTGGTAATCCATCATTAAATTGATGTGGTCGCTGCCAGTTGTAATAGTCCATCAAGTAGTAACTCACATCACGCATTGCTTCGTTCAGTCCTCTATAACCGAGCCTTGGCAACCATTCAGACTTCAAGCTACGAAATAACCGTTCCATTGGAGCGTTATCCCAACAATTACCACGACGACTCATGCTTTGCGTCATTCGATAGCGCCATAAACGCTGCCGATATTTCCGTGAGCCGTATTGGCTGCCCTGGTCACTATGGAACAAAACATTTTGTGGCCTCCCTCGTGACTCAAAGGCCATGTCCAAGGCTTTAACGGCCAAGTCTGCATCAGGCCTTGCCGACGTTGCCCAACCGATAACACGGCGACTATATAAGTCCAATATCGCAGCAAGGTAATGCCAGCGACTGCCAGTCCAGATATAGGTGATGTCACCACACCACACTTGATTGACTTTCTCTGGTTCAAACGCTCTATTCAATACATTCGGTATATCAGGTCTCTCAACGGTGGCTTGCTTATAGGCATGCGGTCCCGGTTGTTTACATATCAATCCCAACTCGTTCATCAGGCGAGTGACTTTAAAGCGGCCAATCTTGATGGACTCATCCCGTAACATGTCGACTAGTGTCCGGCTGCCCGCACTGCTGCGACTTTTGGTGAACAGCTCATTCACCTTAGCCCGCAATTGTAGCCGTGCTATATCAGGCTGTTTGAGGCGTTGCTGCCGGTCATAAAAGCTACTCAGGCCCACATCAAACAACGCGCAAATCAACGTCACGGTGCCATGCTCTCTTAACTGGTCTATCAGCGTGTAGAGCCGAGTTCGTCCGACATCAAGAGAGCGGTAGCCTTTTTTAATATGAACTTCTCTTGCTCCAGCCGTTTGATCCGAGCTTCAAGTTCTTTAATCCGTTGTTGCTCGGGCGTGAGCGCTTTAGATGCCGGTGTGACGCCGCCACGCTCGGCTTCCAACTGCTTCACCCAGCGACGCATCGCTGACGCACCCACGTCCAATGCTCGGCAGGCTTCTGGGATACTGTAATTTTGATCAACAACCAAGCTGGCTGCTTCAAGCTTGAATTCTGGGGTAAAACTTCTTCTTTGTTTTGTCATTGAACACCTCTGTGGAGGTCATAGTACCTCCTAAAATGGTGTCCGGGATCAGTAAACCACTACAGATTGGTTTGATTCTCATCTGATTCAGGTGACCGCCATTATCTCTGCTGTCACCGGCTTTATTTTCTTTGTGCGTGGCATGGGGCGTAAGCTCAATATCATTGACTTTTCACTACTGAAAGATAGAAGCTTTGCCGCGGGCAATGTCGCCATCGTTGGCTTTGGTGTCTCGATGTTTGGGGCCATTGCTATTTTGCCTTTATTTGTTCAGGGATTGTTGGATTACCCTGTATTGGAATCAGGCCAATTGTTTATTCCACGTGGTATTGCGGCTGGTTTTTCTATGGTAGTGACCGGTTCATTTCTGGTGAACCGCTTTGATCCGCGTCTATTATTAGCCATCGGTTTAATTCTCACAGGTACGGGGAATTTCATGCTGGCCAACCTGAACCTGGACGTGAGTTTTTGGCAGCTTGCCTGGCCTGGAGTTATCTCAGGGTTAGGTATGGGACTGTTTTTCGTGCCTATGTCGACACTGGCTTTCCAGAATATTTCCTCAGAAAAACAAGATGAAGCTTCTGGCATATATAGTGTGATGCGTTCGCTTGCTTCATCAGTCGGTATCGCCATTATTGGCTGGCAACTTGCTCGCAGAACCAATCTTCACTATGCCATTCTGACAGAGCAGATCACGCCTTTTAACCCAGCTGTCTCTCAGTATTTAGCACCTTTAGGCTTGTCACCTGACACAGGGATGGGGGCCAAGGTTTTAGCGAATGAAGTCATGGCTCAAGCCTCAATGCTAGCGTTTCAGGATGCCTTTATTCTGTCGGGACTCGCGGCATTTGCCATGTTACCGATGGTGCTGTTAATTCAAAAACCTGCAAAATCAGAGGTGGGTTCGCCAGCCACTGTGCATTAACTCAAACAACATCGTGTGATAAAAAAATCCCGGACCAGCAAGCTGGTCCGGGATTCATTCCTTTCAATGTAATGCAGTCAGTGGTTTATGCAACAAATAACGATTTAGCATTCACAAATTCTTTTATACCAAAGCCACCATGCTCACGACCATAACCACTTTCTTTTACACCGCCGAAGGGCATATTGGCTTGAGGACCAGCGTAACCATTAATGTTCACCATGCCCGTATCGAGTTGTTCACGGGCAATACGAATAGCACGCTCCTCATCTTTAGAGAAAATGCCGCCACCAAGTCCATATCGGTGGTCATTAGCAAGCTCAATGGCTTCAGCTTCATCAGCGACTTTGAATAACGCAGCCACCGGGCCAAATAACTCATCGTCATACGCCGGACTGCCAGCTTGGATGTTTTCCAATACCGTGGCTGGGTAATAGGCACCTTTTTGATCAGGTACTTCACCACCACATAAGCATGTGGCCCCTTTCATCACCGACTCCTGAACCTGCTGATGCAGCTTGTCACGCAGATCAACACGTGCCAATGGTCCCATATCATGATCACTATTGGTTGGGTCACCAAAGGTCAGTTGCTTCATTGCCGCGACATATTTATCTCTGAACTCTTCATAAACAGGGGCTTCAATAATAAACCGTTTCGCTGCAATACAGGTTTGACCACTATTCATGACACGGCCCTGAACGCAGGTTTTGACTGCCAGATCGATATCGGCATCTTTCAAAACGATATAGGCGTCACTCCCCCCAGTTCCAGTACATTTTTCTTCAGATGCTCACCAGAAATTTTGGCAATCAGTCGACCGATACGGGCACTGCCAGTAAACGTCACACCCCGAATATGAGGATGAGCAATCAATTCATCAGCCGTTTCACCATCAACAAATAGGCAGCTAAATACGCCCTTGGGTAAACCCGCTTCTTCATAAATCTTCTGAATGGTTTCTGCTGTTTCAAAGCAGGACTCATCATGCTTAAACACTGTCGTATTACCGGCCATAATCACCGCAATGCTGTAGCGAATACATTGATAAAGCGGGAAATTCCAAGGCTGCATGCCTAAGATCACGCCTTCAGGCTGATAGGTAATAATGCCTTTCTTACCCACAGCGATGTCACGCTCTTCATCAGCCAGAGCGTCAATGCCATGCTCAGCGGTATATTCACAGATAGCAGCACATTGCTCGGCTTCACCTTCGCCTAGTGCTAAGGGTTTACCCATTTGTTTAGCCATCATTTGAGCTAATTTGGCTTTGTCACGACGCAGCAATTCAGCGATTTTTTTGATAATGCTGGCACGCTCTTCAAGTGAGGTGTTTCTCCAGCGCTGAAAGGCTTTATGAGAATCATCAATTAACGCTTCTGCTTCCTGCTTGGTATGCAGATAGTAGGTTTTATACACCTCTTCTGTGGCAGGGTTATAGGTATCAATTGTTTGACGAGAAATATCGGTTGTTTTCAATTCTGCTTGAGTCATGTTTTATCCTCTTTGATAGTAAGAAAATTCGCGTTGATTGCAGATTGAAAATTAACGAGCATCCTCCAGAAATGGGTAATCGGTGTAGCCTTCGGCACCACCACCATAGAAAGTATTTTGATCGGGCGTGTTCAGTGCAGCCCCGGCTTTGAGGCGTTCCACCAGATCCGGGTTAGCAATATATTGACGACCAAATGCTACGGCATTAGCACGTTGGCTTTTGACCGCATCCTGTGCTGTCAGCAGATTGTAGTCACCATTGGCAATGTAAAAGCCTTGCCATTGTTTGATTATCTGTTCAACGATGTATAAGTCCTCATTACTCACATCAATGCCGGGAAAACGCTCAACGATATGGACATAAGCTAACTTATGCTCGTTAAGCTGTTTGATCAGCGCACTGTATGTAGTGAGTGGCTCACTGTCACTAACATCGTTGAAAGTACCAGTGGGTGACAATCGAATACCAACACGGCCAGCATCCATCACTTCAAGCACAGCCTCAACCACCTGATTAACCAGACGAATACGGTTCTCGACGGAACCACCATAATTATCGGTACGCTGGTTACTGCTGTCACAGATGAACTGGTTTAACAGATATCCGTTGGCAGCATGAATTTCCACGCCATCAAAGCCTGCTTTGTCTGCATTACGAGCAGCTGTTTTGTATTCTTCAATCAGATTATCAATATCATCAGCGGTCATGGCTCGTGGCTCAGATACATCCACCATCTGCCCATCGACAAATGTTTGCGCTTCAGCGCGAATAGCTGATGGGGCTAGAGGTTGCTCTCCTTCAGGGAGTACCGATTGATAACTGATTCGGCCAACATGCCAGAGTTGTAAGAAAATCTTTCCACCTTTGTCGTGAACGGCATCCGTGATTTCTTTCCATTTAGCTACTTGTTCGTCAGAGTAAATACCAGGGGTCTTGATATAACCTTTCCCCATCTTGCTGATTTGCGTGCCTTCAGCAATGATGAGACCAGCACTGGCACGTTGTGAATAGTATGTGATGGCGAGATCATTGGGGATATCCGTATCATCATGGGCTCTGTTTCGTGTTAGTGGGGCCATAAAAATGCCGTTTTTGAGTTCCACTGAGCCCATCTTCATAGGACTGAATAAGTCATTCATATACTTCCTCCTTTGTTGTCCAGATGATCAGTTTGATAACAAAGTCATCAAATAGTTCGCTGGCTAACTATAGGAGAGAAACTGTCTTTTCTATGTGAAGAGATAAGCTTGAGCGTCTATAAAACGACACTCTGAAATAAAAGTCCTTTGTAATCCTTACCCGATGACACTACTACATTCTGATTTGCGTTCTCTGATGTTAAATACTGGCATTTGCTCGTTTATGTTTGGGTAAATACAGCGATATCACGGCTGTTATGACGATAAATAAAGCAGACACCCATAAACAAAACCCTAAACCATAAGACTGGTAGAGCCAGCCTGAAAGCACCGTACCTATGAGCCTGCCCATGGCATTTGCCATGTAATAAAAGCCGACATCAAGTGATACGCCGTCTTCACCTGCATAACTGACAATCAGATAACTATGCAACGCTGAATTAATGGCAAATAAAACACCAAAAATCATCAGCCCCACTATCAGTACCAGCTCTTTATGCCAGTTATAGGTCAATGCGACTGCGATCACTACTGGAATTAAACTTAAGGCGAGCGCCCAAAATAAGGCATCTTTGCCATCTGGAAGTCTCTTTTTAGAGCGGGTAGTTAATCTAGGCGTAAAACCTTGTACCGCGCCGTAACCTATCACCCATAAAGCCAAAAAACCGCCTACATACCAGTGATCCCAACCAAAGCTGGTGGATAAATAAACAGGTAAAGCCACAACAAACCAGACATCTCGTGAACCAAATAAAAACATTCTGGCGGCAGAAAGCACATTAACTGACTGGCTTTTAGAAAAAACATGACTAAATTTAGGCTTATTTTTAGCTCTACCAAGCTCTTGTTTAAGAGAAAACAGACTAAATATCCAAACCATCATTAATCCAAGGGCCATCACTAAGACCGCCCCTTTAAATCCAATCAGCGTGAGCAGACCGCCTCCGAGAAAAAAGCCCACCCCTTTTAATGCATTTTTTGACCCGGTTAACGCGGCAACCCATTTATAGAGCTGACCATTTTCCTCTTTTGGCACCAGTAACTTGATGGCACTTTTGGCACTCATTTTATTTAAGTCTTTGGCGACACCGGATAAGGCCTGTGCCGCCATGACCCAGATAACAGTTAACCATTCACTCGGCACAAGTAGCATAGATAAGGCGACAACTTGCAGCAGCAGCCCGATATTCATGGTTTTATTCAGGCCAATATGTGCACCTAGCCAGCCTCCAACAAGATTAGTGATCACCCCAAAAATCTCGTAGAACAAGAAGAGCATGGCGATCTGCAACGGGCTGTAACCCAAACTATAAAAATGCAATACCACTAACATGCGTAATGCACCGTCAGTTAAGGTAAAAGCCCAGTAGTTTGTGGTGATAATAAGATACTGGCGAATCTCGTCAGATAGCTTAGCCAAGGCTGTCATTGATGATTACTCCGAATCCTGTAGACCGACCAAACGCACTAACTCAGCAGTACGGTTAGCATAGCCCCACTCGTTGTCATACCAGGCGTAAATCTTTACCTGCGTGTGATTGACGACCATGGTGGATAAGGCATCAACAATGCTTGAACGCGGGTCACCTTTGTAATCTATCGATACCAGAGGGCGCTGTTCAAAACCTAAAATACCGTTCAACTCTCCATCAGCCGCTTCTTTTAATAAACGGTTGACTTCATCAGCTGTTGTTGCACGCTCAACCTCAAACACGCAGTCCGTTAGCGAGGCATTGGTTAGCGGCACCCGTACAGCATGCCCATTAAGACGCCCTTTTAACTCAGGAAAAATTTCTGTAATCGCCATTGCTGAACCTGTTGTTGTTGGAATCAAGCTAGTGCCACATGACCGTGCGCGACGTAAGTCTTTATGTGGTGCATCAATGATCGTCTGGGTATTGGTAATGTTATGAATGGTCGTTATAGAACCATGTTTAATACCTAACTTATCGTGAATAACTTTTACCACAGGCGCAAGAGAGTTTGTTGTGCAGGAAGCGGCTGTCACAATTTGATGTTGGTTTTTGTCATAACCATCATCATTGACACCCATCACGACATTTAAGACGCCCTCTTCCTTCACGGGCGCCGTCACAACGACACGCTTTACACCTTGTTTCAAATAATCTTGCAGGATGGCCTTGCTTTTCATTTTGCCACTGGCTTCAATCACAACATCACAGGATGACCAGTCAGTCTCAGCGATGCTTTTATTCTGACTGCAGATGATGTTTTTACCATTGATGTGAATGACATTATCTTCAGACATCGCCTCATGATGCCAAGTACCTTGAACTGAGTCGAAGTTGAGTAAGTGAGCCAATGTGTCTGCATTTGCAGCAGGATCATTAATCTGAACAAACTCAATATCATCCCAATCAAATGCAGCTCTTAAAGCTAAGCGACCGATTCGACCAAACCCATTAATACCGACTTTGATTGTCATATTTAATCCTTAATTGCGTAGTATTTTTCTAAGAAATTCAGATGTGCCGTTGCTGTTAAAGCACAGGGTCTTACAGACTGAACAAGCTCCTTAACCTCTTTCCACTCCATACCCATTTCCAGTAAAAGTATGGCGGCGATCAGTCCTGTTCTACCCGAACCACCACGACAATGAATAGCAATGGTCGATGCATTCTCTAACAGTTTAAGTAGCTCAGTTTTGACCTGAGAAAATCTCGTTAAGAAAAGTGCATCTGGAGACATATCATCTTCGATGGGTAACTGAAACCAGTGCACCCCCTTCTTCTGGATAAACATTCCCAAGTCAGGCACACCTAAATCCACAATCTCATGATCGGGTAAAGCCGTTATGACAGATGTTGCTCCCGCATCATATAAAACGTCTAAAGCCTGTTCTATGTCAGTCTCTTTAGTGCCTGGACATGGCGTAAAAATAAATTGCCCGCCGCTTGGCAGGGGAAGAAAAGTAATAGGATGTGTATTCATGATTTAACAACGTTCTTAAAAGTTATCCGCAGCAATTTTTTTGATTATCTGGACGATCAGACATTTGTTGAAATCGTTGCAGATCCTCATCGATAAGTTGCTGATTATGTATTTGGGTGCTTGAAATGACAGATACCATCCAGAGAGGAAGGTCAGTACTGATACGATAAAAGACCCACTGTCCCTGACGTCTATCCTGTATAAGCCCACATTTTCTGAGTTGAGCTAAATGCCTGGAGATTTTAGGTTGAATTTCATTTAATGCTTCCGTTAACTCACAAACACATAATTCTTCCTGTTTTAAAATCAATAAGATACAACGTAAACGTGTTTCATCGGAGAGACATTTATAAAAATCTACTGGGCTCATCACTCTATTCCAAACTTGGACCTAATTAAGGTCAATAAACGAATTTTTAATATATGGTAATCGATATATATTTAAAAAATATGACATACCAAAAATACATGATAAAACCCAATAAATACGGCTAAAAATCAACAGTAATATTAGAGCCACTCTGATATACGTCATGACTTTCATATGCAATATTGCATATCAATATTCGTATTCTTATATACATTACTGAATATATGGATAGGTGGTCCTAGCTTTAATGATTAAAAAATATTGAGACTGGTAACGTATTTCATCGATGAATTCCCAGAGAACTACTCAATCGTGGCCTATAGCTTGGTGTTGATACGTGTAATAGAAAACGTTCGAGACTGAATAGTTTGAATGCTGACTGACAAGCAATATCGCGCTGGGGCTCTATATCATTTTCCATCATCAGAACGCATTATTTGTTCATAGCAGCCAGAATTAAGCTCACATAAACAATGCCATTTCTCATGTGAGTTACTTCTCTGAAAAATTTGAGCATTCCTTGGAATCAAAGCCGTAGTCAGTTGTCGCACTGATCAATGCGTTTTTTCATCAAAAAGATAAGCTGTGTGCAAATCAAATGACATGAATAAAAAGCATTTCACACTATACAAACATGTGCATTGCTATCTTTAGTTGAATTTGAATTTACCACTGTCAAGGAGATATAGATGAGTAACGATATTCGAAAAACCATGTGGAAAGCGATGAGTGACAGTCCTTTTCTGATGATCGGGCTGGATCACTCGCTGCAACACAGTGAACCCATGACAGCGCAATTAGATGAAAATGCCGATAGTGAGTTCTGGTTTTACACGACTAAAACTAATCGAATAGCAGAAGGTGGAGCAGCGAAAGCGACTTTTGTGAGTAAAGATAACAAAGTGTTTGCATCCATCCGTGGCGTATTAAAGCCAGAAACGGATGAGGCGGTGATTGATAAATACTGGTCAAAAATGGCCGCATCCTGGTATGACCAAGGACGTGAGGATCCATCTCTACTTATGATGCGTTTTGAATTAGATGATGCGGAAGTCTGGATTTCAGATCCAAGCATTAAAGGCCTATTTAAACTATTCACCGATGGCAAAGTGGAGCCAGACATGATGGGTGAACATAAAAAAATCGGTCTCTAATCTCACGACTTTTCTGCCATATAAAAAAAGCCCTGCTCGCTCTGAGCAGGGCTTTTTTAATACCACTACGCCAGGCACACAATGATCAAATAAAACTAATCGTAATAGATAAAGGGCTCTGTTTCATGCTCAGGCAAGTTATGAATATAATGCTCATCTGAATAAGCTGTGCACTTGAGGTCAGCCAGAAGACGCTGGTCTTTCACCACATAAATACCGCCTAACTCCACCTTCTCTCTGATACCCGCCTCAGCATCTAACCATTCGCCATTGGTAATGCCGGAATAGACAATATAGTCATAACGTCCATTTGAGAATCGTAAACGTCCTTCGCCACCACCACTATAGGCTGTTGAATTAAATTGCACTGGTGCGTGAAGTTCCAGCTCAATCTGATTTGGTTTGCCATAACGATAAACTAATGTGTCCTGTTTAGTGACACACACTGAAACTGATTTAGCTCTAATATCGCAGCTAAAGGAAACCGTCTCCTGTTCACCACAGTCATTCTCAGCACTGAGCTCGCCACATAAAAAAAGCAGTAACATGAGACCGAGGATTGTGCCCGGCCAATAAAAAGCAGCTTGTTTCATGAGCCGGCCACGTTAAATAAGGACACGGCTAAAGCCAAGCTGAGTATTGCCACAATAAGATTGGCTAAGATCCCCCAACGTGCTTTGTAACCTTCAGGGATTTCTGATTCGCTTAATTGTTTCAGCACGATCCCGTATTGATAGGAAGAAACGAGCGCACATACAGCCCCGAGAAGAATAAACGCCAGCCCCAGAATAAATGTTGATGAGGTGGTGTGTGGTGTTTGCTGTCCCTGGATGACAGCGAGTAGCAGCCCTGCTCTCTCGACAACAAAGCCAAAGGCAATCAAAGCCAGACTGGTACGGTTCCAGGCAAGCAAGGTACGTTCTGCCGCAAATAATACTCTGGGATCATCTAAATAGGACATATCAAATCGCTCATGCACTCATACTAAAAAAACAGGTCTCAACCATATCGTCTAACGACATAAATCACCACCAGTAAATTGCACACTCTACCTCGAGTTCACTTCAGATTGAGAACAGTATTTTCATACACACGCATTGTAAAAAAGGGTAAACCCAAGTGCGTAAACTTGACTCATAAACGCTATCGCGTTTCACTAAAAGACCAGCTAATTAAATAGGAGGTTGAGATGATTTCAACTGAAATTAAAGAAGCTCGGTCAATACACGATGTGGTTCAACTGATTGATAGTGGCGGCACTCATCATGACTCGCCAGAAGAAGTGGCAGGCACCTATGCCTATCTCGCTGTCATTGATTCAGACCATATCAACAAAGAACATGCAAAATCTCAATTAGACGATCTGATCGAAGCCGGTGCGAAATTTGATTACGACCTGGCACTGGAACATGCAGAGTCACACCTTATCGAAGCCCAACATTAATCCAGTCAAACAAACCCTGTGTACGCGTAATACATAGCGTCATGGGGTTTGTTTTTATTGTCTCCTCACTTTCCCCTAATATGCAGTAATCGTCTTACAAGAAAAACCGATAGATCACTGAATTAAAATAAGAAACTTGCAGTTACCGGAAAATACTATATTCTGAGTCATTCTCGTTTTGTCATTTATCACACATAACTGACCAAGCACCCATTGCTTTTCAGGATAAATGATGACCAAGCCTATTCGTGTTCGTTACCAGACCATTGAGGTCGGTGATATGGATATCCACCTTTGTACGCTTCGGGATAAGCAGCAGTTTAGTGATCCAGAAGGTGAAGCCAATGACATGGGGATATCTTCAGCTACCTGGCCTTTGTTTGGTGTTGTCTGGCCTTCGAGCATAGTGCTTGCCAATCATATGCTGAACTACGACATTAAAAATAAACGTATTCTTGAGATTGGCTGCGGTATGGCATTATCAAGTTTATTACTCAATGAACGCCTGGCAGATATCACCGCCACTGACTACCACCCGCAAGTCAGCCACTTTCTTGATCGCAATACAGAACTGAACAGTGGTAAGAGCATCGCTTTCGAACAAGTCGACTGGGCAAATGACACCAGTCAGCTCGGCAAGTTTGATTTAATTATCGGTAGCGATCTGCTTTATGAAGATGAGCACGTTCTGCTTTTAGCCAGCTTTATTCATAACCATGCAAATCAGCACTGTGATGTTATTTTGGTAGATCCCGACAGAGGCCGGAAAAACAAACTCGATCGTGAAATGATAGCTTATGGTTTCACCAGCGATTACATAAAGCCTGAACACACAGACTATCTCAGCGAGAAATATAAAGGCTCTATCTTACGATTCTCACGTTAGACACCACTTTCTTGTGGCACCACACCGGCGACTTTCAGCTTACCTCTTCTCACCTTATTCATCGCAATGGTTGATGATATCAGTAATGGCGTCACCACCAGCAATGAAGGCACAATCGCGATGCGTATAAACGCGATCATCATGATGGAACGTAATTGTGTGTCATGTTGAAATGACGCCATCAGTCCACACACCAAACCGATAGAAATTGAAATACAGTAGGCAATTAAAACAATACGACAGCGTTTCCACACGATATACCAGTGAGCATTAATCAGCGGTGTTTGATGAACATGTTTCGACCGATACCAAATATAAAAAATGACCGATAAGGAACAGACACTGGCTATGGGTAGCAATAAAAATTCCATCCCCAGTAACAACGAACCTATTGGGATAAGCAGGTTAAAAACCAATAGGTTAAAGACTAATAATTGATGAGGGATAACAGCCCGTTGTTGTTCAGTAAGCATAGAAATACCTCCAATGTATTACAAATATTTAAACTGCTTGCACACCACTAATCTAGCTAAGTGTAGCGTTATCTCATTAAAATTTGTTGACGATGTTAGCCTTAAATACATTGACGCATTTATGACTACAAACGAAGCATCACTGCTTAATAACCGACATTGGAGTTAATTAGAAAACGACCTCATTTCGCTATGAAATTTGGTTTATCCTGGCCTGGAAACACTGAACTTAACGGCGGCTAACAACCAGGCTGTTAGCCTTTGGTATCACTGTTTTATTGCATGCATCATCGCATTCACAAGCTCATATCCACTACGATTCTGCCACGAATTTTTCCGGCAAGAATCTGCTGAGCAGCATCGGGAACTGCATCAAGCGGAATTACTTGAATCAGTTGTTCTAAGGTCTTCAGATCGATGTCTTCTGACATGCGACTCCATGCTCTTTTCCGCAACCAAGACGGACACATTACGGAATCAATGCCTAACAGGTTCACACCACGCAGTATGAATGGCAGCACGGTACTCGGCAGACTGGCTCCACCGGCTAAACCACAGGCGGCAACGCTGCCCCGGTACTGAGTTTGACGAAGAATACTGGCGAGGGTTTCCCCACCCACTGAATCAATCGCACCAGCCCAACGTTCGGAGTCCAGAGGTCTGCCACTTGGCGACGATAATTCTTCTCTGTGAATGATCTCAGACGCGCCAAGACGCTTTAGATAGTCTCCCTGTTCTTCGATTCTGCCAGTCGATGCGACAACGTTATACTGGCGTTTAGCGAGTAACGAAATAGCGATGGACCCCACCCCGCCAGAGGCACCTGTCACTAATACTGGTCCAGAGTCGGGAAGTACCTTGTGATCTTCAAGCGACAATGTCGCTAGCATGGCCGTAAAACCAGCGGTACCTAAAGCCATGCAATGCATGGCGCTGAGTCCTTCAGGTATTAACTCTGCCCATTCGGGCTTAACCTTGGCAAATCCGGCATAGCCACCGGAAACCTGCTCACCCACACCCCATCCAGTGACAAAAACCTGGTCACCTGCTTTGAATTTTGTGCTCTCACCGGCGTCTTCAACTACACCAGCCAGATCGATTCCTGGCACGATAGGAAACGACCTCAAGACTTTGCCTTTACCTGTCACAGCAAGCCCATCTTTGTAATTCAAACTAGAATGGGTAACACGAATGAGTAGATCCCCACCTTGATTCGGTAAAGCATCCACATTTTCCAGTTCGATGAGGTTTGCTTGAGACTCCTTATCCTCTACTAGCAAGGCTGAAAATGTGTTTTTAGACATTAGCGACAACTCTCTTTCTCTTGTTTATTGTGTTAAGTGGTGTGTTTAATTAGCCAACTATATAAAAGGCTGTCTTAGGCGCCTGCGGCTGCTATCAGTCCTGAAAACAAAGGGTAATCAAGGAGTCAGGCACTGACGGCTCCCTTGATTAAGTTAAATCAAACAGTCTGCCCCTATTGATTTCATCGTCTTTAACTTGCTCATCTTTTCGTTGCTCAGAATCTTTTGTCATGCTTATTCTTCTTGAAGGTTTGTCTATGAATTTACCTTCTCTATATTCTTGTCGCCACCTATAAATCATCACTGGGTGAAGATTAAGGATTTTTGCAATATCAATGGCTTTGGCATCAAGTTCAAATGTTAGCCTGACAACTCTGATTTTGAATTCCATTGAGTATTCAATAACTCGTTCATCGCTCAATATCTTGGGCATATATCACGTACCTCTATTAAAAATAGGTGTCTACTTTATGGGGGAGCCTTCAAGCGCAAACCCAGTCCGACAACATGCGATTGTTAAGCTTTTTTAGTGAAATAGCGTTCAATTTCATAGCCTACCCCTGATTCACGCTCACCAAACATGCTGACATATTTTTTTAACTCGGCAGCTCCCGCACCACCAAAGACTAACTTATTAAGAGTAGCTCTTACTCCAAATTGATTTTTTAGGTTTTCAAGTGGGTTGCCCTGCATGGCTATCTTGAAGATTCCCATCCCTGCTTCCATTTTTACAGGTTTATTTTTTGCACCAAACCCAATTTTTTTATCTACATATTGGTTTACCGAGTCAAGCTGCTTTCTGTAATTCAAAAGACTTTTTGTGTCGTCTGCACTCATTGCATTCTGGAACATTTTTAACCAATCACGAAGTGATTGAAAATCATCTCTCATTTGTAATGCTGTAACGATCAGTTGATCAGCTGAACTCGCCTCTTGAATTACTCTAATAGGCAATGCTGGGATATTAACGTATGCAGAAAATAGTGAGTCATTTCCATATATTTTCTTTGTTACTTTTACTTTCTGGTCTTCTAAAAAGGTAGTCATTTGATGAAGAGCATCAGCTGCAGGAAGCAAAAAACCTGAGTTTAAAAATAGTCTTTTTCGCAAAGGGTGGGGTGTATAACCTTTTTCATATACGAAGCTTCTGGCACACATGCCGGCTCCACCCCATAAAGTTGCTGATAAAAGAGGATCTGGTATTTGTCTATTAGTATTCCAGCCATCAACATTTTCCTGATGAGAAAGCCGCAAAGATTCCGTAGAGCATATATGGTCAAGAATACGATCACGGGGGGCTGCAATTTTTTCAGGCTCAGACAAAAATGGATATGCTCGTACAACACCTAGATTCTTTGCTTCTAGTATTGGGCTATGAACTCTTTCCCATGAGTAGGTGAATTTTTCTTCGACTAAAATTTCATCGCGAAGAATGAGGTCCGAAATAAAATCAAATAGAGCCTCTGTTTGGATGATGGCACTAGATATTGGCTGATAAGAATGCACTTCGCCATTAAAAACAATTTCACCGGCGTCGTAATTCTCAAACCCCTCAGTAAATAACGTTGTTATATCCTGTAGCGACCAGTTGTCTGAAACTACTCCTTGAGCCATTGTCTCTCCATATGCTTAACACGGAGCGAAGCGGCAGCCCGTCAGGGACATCCGCCTTACGCGAATTGTTAAATTGGTTTCCGGCTCATCGGTATGCTCATCCCATACTCCTGAGCCTGCCGGGCGAATTCCGTGTCTTCGACTTTAAACCCATGGGTTTCAAAGTAGTGCACTTGATCAGACGATGCAGCAGAGAGAGTAATTCTTGAAATTTTGTTTTCCCGACTAAATCGACACACATTATCCAGAAGAGTCGAGAACAGTCCTAAACTACGATACTCATGATAGGTATATTGCTGCTCTGACTCTGGCACGGGCTCATAGATGTTGCTGAACTCTACATCCGAAATATGCATATTATTGGGATAGGTTCGGGCCAAAAGAAGCTTGCCGCAGATGTTGTTTTCTAACTCAGCATCATCGACTTTTGCATGAACCAAAATAATATCCTGAATTACCTTCCTCTTGATTACCTTTTCAACATGCCGGAATAGATACGGATCGCTGTTGTCAAAATACTGTGACAGTTTCTGAGGATCGACTTTCGCACCGGACTCAACGTAGTGCATCCATGCGTTGGCACCAATTTCATGCAAGCAACCTGGTTCAAGTTCCGCAATAGCATCAATCTGATTCATGCCGTACATCTCGATACTGACTGGCTTTTCAAATTTTTGCTCTATTTCTTCTTTGGGATAAACACAGTCGAGGTGCATGACCATCTCCTAAATCTAACAATCTATTTTATAAGGCCACCGGCCTCATAATAAATATTAAACAGGCCGCCTTATAATTCCTTTTCAAGGACTTTAACACATTGATTATTAATGGAAGTAATTTATTACTCATGGAATTATGGGGCCAAAGTCATGAACTGATGATGAAAAATAGTGCCAGCCCTTTAGTATCTTTAGATACTGGTTTATACGCATGAACTCGTTAGTATCGCTATCACCAATCTAACTTTGCTTAGGTCTTAATTACACTTCCCGTAATAAATGCATCGGTGGCACGCTGGATACTTTTCTGCTGGCAAATAAACCGATTGCGGAAATAACGACGACACCAATTAGTGGTCCTAAACTCCACAACAAAGGATGCCAACTCGCTTCTGCTTTAAAGACAAATACCTGTAAACCATACAGGCAGGCTTCGGCTCCAGCAGCGGCAATCAGTCCTGAGAATAATCCCAGTGCGCCAAACTCGACAAATAAGGCTTGTTGTACCAAGGATTTTTTAGCACCCAGCACGCGTAATAAAGCCCCCTCTTCCAGGCGCTCTTCTAATGTTGAGCGTACGCTTGCCAGTAATACCAACGCACCAGCACTTAATATGCACAGCAACACCAGCTGAATCGCCTGTGATAACTGCCCGATTACGGTCTGCACTTGTTTTAATAAATCACCGACATTCAACATCGAGACCGTAGGGAATTGAGACATAGCCTTATAAAAAGGTTGTGCATTTTGCTGGCTGATAAAGACACTACTGACAAAGTTAGCCGGATAATCTGCTAAAGCTTGTTTGGGCAAAATCAGATAGAAATTTGGCTGCATTGAACCCCAGTCAACCTCTCGTACTGAGGTAATGGGTAAGGTAATGTCATTACCACCAATATTAATGGTGAGCTTGTCACCTATTTTCAAATTCGCTTCTTGCATCACCCGTTGCTCGATAGACAGGCCATTCGCATTAAAGTCACCGTCAATCAACTTACTACCCTTACCTATTTCCTCAGACCAGGTCAGATTCAATTCACGTGAAAACAATTCGGGCTCGGGTTTATCTTCAGGGTAAAGAGTCTGTACCGATGTGCCATTGATGTTGATAACTCGCCCCCGAACCATTGGGAACCAGTCAGAGCGTTTGATATTCAGCGAGTCTGTAACCTTATCGATTTGGTCAATCTGATCGGCCTGAACATTAAACAAATAGTGATTAGGTGCATCTGCCGGTAACTGCTGTTGCCAATCTGAAATCAGGTTCGATTTCACACCGACTAATATCAGCCCCAGCATAATAATCAGCGTAAACACCAATAACTGAAATAAGTTGGGAAACAATCGACGATATAAAGCAGCAAAGCCTATCTGCCAGCCACTGGTCGCTCCTGTGGTCAGTGAACGGCCGAAGCTAAATACGCCATAACCCAGTAAGGCGACTAAAAGACCAATGCCAACAATGGCTAACATCATAATGCTCGGTAGAATTAATCCGCCTGTATACAGGCACATCAAACCAAACATACCGACAAAACCAATGCTATAAATAATGACCGTGTTTTGTTCTACTTTAAAACCTGGCTGCAACACTGACATCGGTGACACCTTAATCAGACGCTGTATCAATGGAAAACAAAATGCCAGCATAGAAACCAGCCCTGTCGCCACACCCAGCCATAATCGACTTAATGAAGGCTCGGGCAAAGCGGTCGACATTAGCCCCGCCAGCATGGATGAAATAATCAGTTGCCCTGCCCACCCAGCAGCCAGACCAATGCCAGCCCCTATTACAAACAGGGCGATAAACTGGATAAGGAATACCTGCACTAGTTTTTTCGGTGTGGCACCTAGTGTTTTTAACACGGCAACCTGCATCAAGTGGCGTTTTACAAATCGAGATGAAGCTAAGGCCATAGCAATCCCAGACAGGATAACCGCGAGTGTTCCAGCTAATAATAAAAAGGATTGTGCTTTACCAATGGTGTCACCAATTCGCTCACCTTTTTGTGTCGGCGTCCGCCAGCGTTGGCCCTCATTCAGTTGTGGCGTTACCCATGTTTCATACTGTTCTAATAAGTCCTTATCACCGGCCAGTAACAGGCTATAACGCACCCGACTACCAGGAATAATGACTTGTGTTGCTGCCAGATCGGCCATATTAATCACCGCACGAGGTGATATAGCAAACGCCGAACTACTGGCATTGGGATCTCTGACCAGAAAGTGACTAACGGTTAAACTTGTCTCACCCACCTCAACCTTGTCGCCAATATTGACGCCTAATAAACTGGCGAGGCGTGAGGACAGCCAGATCTTCCCCGGCTGTGGCGGCTGAGTATATTCATGCCCGGTACCGAACAAGGTATCGTCAACCAAATAAACACCTTTGAGAGGATAAAGTGCTGTCACCGCACTGACCTGACTGAGTTGTAAATTATCACCGGCAAATATCATGGTTCGGAATGAGGTGCGTTGAGCTTGTTTAAGCCCCAGCTCATCGGCTTTTGTTTGCCAGTTGTCAGATATCGTATCATCAGAGCTAATCAAGCGATCTGCCGCCATTAAGTTGGCTGACTCGCTTTCAAATGACAGTTGTAGGCGATCAATAAATAAACTAATCGCAGTGACGGTGCTGACAGAAATAATCAACGCAAAAATCAGCGTTAGAATGTCGCCACTACGGATATCACGCAGTAGTAATCGTAAGGCAAATTGCATTAGTTTTTTCCACCAACTGACCTGCAGACATCACGAGTTGACGATCACATTTTTCTGCCAGATGGTTGTCATGTGTCACCATCACCAACGTCGTGCCCTGCTCTTTATTCATCTCAAAAAGCTGCTCGATAATAATGCGACCATTACCTTCATCCAGATTGCCGGTAGGTTCATCAGCAAACAGAATTTTCGGGCTGGAGGCAAAAGCTCTGGCAATGGCCACACGTTGTTGCTCACCACCGGATAACTGGTTTGGATAATGCGTTAAACGATGCGAGAGCCCTACTTTTTCCAATAAGGCTTCTGCCTTTTGACGAGCATCTTTATCGCCCTTCAATTCGGCCGGTAACATCACATTTTCAACTGCCTGCAAACTCGGTAACAAGTGAAAAGATTGAAAGATAAAGCCGACATATTGCCCGCGAAGTAAGGCTCGTTGCTCTTCACCCATGGCTGAGAAAGCATGGTCGTAAAGATAAATCTCGCCAGACGTATTCACATCTAAACCTGCCAGTAAGCCCAGCAAGGTCGACTTACCTGAACCAGATGCTCCCACAATGGCGACCGACTCACCTTCCTGAATATCTAAACTAATTCCTTTTAATATGGTCAAATCGCCTGTATTTGCCGATACCGTATGGGTTAAATTCGTTACTTTGATTGCAGTTGTAACTGCCATGTTTTCCACTCTTAAAGGTTTGTATGTTTTTAAAAAGACAATATTGGTTTGTGTTACTCATCAGTTTATTGATGAGCAACGCAGTATCAGCATCGACATTGCTAGTTATGGGAGACAGCCTGAGTGCTGCCCATAATCTCCGACCAGAATTAGGTTGGGTTAGTTTACTGGAAAATCAACTATCTGAGTCTCACCCGGAAATTACCATTGTGAATGCCAGCGTCAGTGGTGAAACCACGCAAGGCGGTTTAGCCCGCTTTAAACAACTGTTGTCAGAACATAAACCCAGCTGGGTCATTCTGGAATTGGGCGCAAATGATGCCTTACGTGGCTATCCACTGACACAAACCAAACAGAATCTTGAATCCATGATTGAACAGGCACATAAAGCTGACGCCAAGGTGCTGTTAGTAGGCAACCAGATTCCACAGAATTACGGTAAACGTTATACAGAGATGTTTTTTAATTTATACAAAGAGTTGGCAGAGCAATATCAACTGGCTTATGTGCCTTTTATGCTGAAAGGTGTCGCTCTTGATAAAACCTTGATGCAGGCTGATGGCTTGCACCCAAATAAAGAAGGCCAACCTGTTGTATTACAGAATATTAAGCCGGCATTGCTGCCACTACTGGATGAGGCTAAATAAGAATAGTTTTACCACACACTGTTATAAGTGATGACAGAAAAAAGGCTACTCAGAGATTGAGTAGCCTTTTTTGATTAATGGCCGAAAACGTTCTTATCTTCTTGTTTGGCCTTTTTTGCTGCTTTCTTTTCTTTCGCCGTTAATAGCGGTGCTTTTTTCTGATTCTTTTTACTATCTTGACCTTTACTCATGATATTCACCTGTTAATTGAATGCATTAACCTCAACTGCTTATTGCAAATTTGAGGGCATGTTCTAGGTAGAAACATCAACGCCAATCAATGTCGGTACATAGATAGTCAGTATGGGCGCAATCACTAAGAAGTGATAGTTTATTTATTCGCTCATCCTCTTTATGTGAGCCCTAAACCATCACAATGACTAAATCATGTGATTAGGTTTATGAATAAAGGCTAATCGCCATACCGATGCCAGGATTCATAAGGAATATTATGCTCTTCCAAAAAAGACAACACACCGGCTGATTTTTCATTACTGAAACGCGTTTCAAGCAAGTTGATGATATCTCCATCCACACCCAGAGCTTTTTGTAAGATCGGCATATGCTCTGCCTTTATCGTCCACCGCCATTCATACTCGGAGGAGCCAAAAAACTCTTCAACAGCAGGCCCTAGATCTTGTCCTTCAAAAACCAGATCGCCATTTTGCTGAATTTCTGCACTCAGAAACCGAAGTCCTCGCCTGTCACGTTCGTCTCGAAGAACGGTTTTCTTTTTATTCCTTGCTCCACACATTGATTTCTCTTGAACGTCCACTTTAATTAACCAGCATACTTCATCACTTATACTCTGGCATGCCGCACAAAAAGACGCAGCTGCTTTTCCAGTTCAATCACAATAAATAACATCACACCAATAGCTATCACCAGAACGCCATCCCAAAAAGAAATACTTTCGGTACCCAAAATAGTCTGAAGCCAAGGATGATAGGTAATAGCAAACTGGGCGCAACTAATCACAAAAACCACCCGCCAAATGACTTTTGTGCCACAGATAGCTTTCCAGGTGATCGATGTACCGTGAATATTCCGAATAAAAAATAAGTGGAAAATTTCCATTACAACCAGCGTATTGACGGCCAGTGTTCGTGCAAGTTCAACCGAATATCCCTGACTAATAGCATAGTCGTAAATACCATAGACACCACCCAAGAAAAGCAAAGAGACCAAGACAATATGCCACAACAACTCGGCACTTAATAACGATTCATTTCGCGATCGTGGAGGCCGGCGCATGGTATTTTCTTCTGTTGGTTCAAAAGCCAGAGCAATACCTAAAGTCACTGCTGTTATCAGATTCACCCAGAGAATCTGAACCGGAGTAATAGGCAATGTCATACCAAACAGCAAAGCGACAATGATCGTCATGGCTTCACCGGCATTGGTCGGCAAGGTCCAGCTGATAATCTTTTTCAAATTATCATAGACCGTTCGCCCTTCGCGGACAGCTGACACAATCGTGGCAAAGTTATCATCGGCCAGTACCAATTCAGCCGCTTCTTTTGCTGCTTCAGAACCTTTAAGTCCCATCGCAATACCGGCATCAGCACGTTTAAGTGCAGGGGCATCATTCACACCATCTCCAGTCATGGCGACAGTCAAATCATGTGCCTGTATTGCTGTAACAAGTCTTAATTTATGCTCAGGACTGGTACGGGCAAAAATATCGCAATCAATAACATTGGCTTTTAACTGCTGCTCATCCATGCCATCAATATCTAATCCAGTCAGCACTTTATTCGGATTTTTCAGGCCAATTTGTTTACCTATTGCAGCAGCGGTTTCGGCATGATCGCCCGTAATCATTTTCACACGGATACCAGCCTGGTGACATTCAGCCACAGCGCTTATGGCTTCCGTTCGAGGGGGATCAATCATGCCGACCATCCCTAACATTATCAGAGACTCGTTGAGATCATCCTGCTCCAAAACAGTATAGTCAGTGTTAACGGGTTTAACGGCAAACGCCAACAAACGTTGGCCTTTTGCAGCAATAGTCAGCATTTGTTGCTGCCAATAGGCCATATCTAAAGGTTCAACTTTGCCATCAGTGCTACGCTGACTGCCACACATTTCTAATAGTCGCTCCGGCGCACCTTTAACAAAAATACAAGCATGATGTTGATGGTCATGACTTAGCGTTGCCATGAAGCGGTGGCGGGCATCAAAAGGAATTGCATCACTCCGTTTCCATACGGATTGTTCCAGCCTGACATCGAGATTCATTTTGCCAGCAAAGGACAATAAAGCGCCTTCCATGGGATCACCTTCGCTATGCCAGACACCTGACTTTTCTACTAGCGAAGCGTCATTACATAGCGCGGCCGCACGAGCCATTTCTTCTAATGCACTATGCTCTGTTGGTGAAATACACCGATCATTTAACTTCAAATCGCCTTCAGGATTATAGCCCTCGCCCTCTAAGGTAAACGCATGCTGATAAGTGACAACCGAGGCCACCATCATTTCATTACGAGTCAATGTGCCGGTTTTATCAGAACAAATCACAGACACCGAACCTAATGTTTCAATCGCGGGCAAGCGACGAACTATGGCCTGGCGTCTGGCCATAGCTTGAACACCAATTGCCAGAGTAATTGTCAGTACCGCAGGGAGACCTTCCGGGATAGCTGCTACAGACAACCCTACGACGGACATAAACATCACAGCAAGATCATGCTGAGTATAGAGATAACCAAAAACCAGCAGTAGTGAGGCGAGTACCAGAATAATCAGCGTTAACCATTTAGCAAACACATTCATCTGCCTGATGAGTGGCGTTGTTAACGTTTCCACCTCTGAAAGCAAACTACTGATACGACCAATCTCAGTATTTCCACCAGTAGCAACAACAATGCCTTTCCCCTGTCCAGAAGCCACCAATGTTCCAGAAAAGGCCATACAGCTTCGGTCACCGAGCGCTGCTTGCTCATCAACTGAACGGGTCAGTTTTTCTACCGCTACAGATTCACCTGTCAGAATTGACTCTTGTATAGATAAGCCATGGGCATCAAATAAGCGTAAGTCAGCAGGGACTTTATCGCCTGCTTCAATCAAGACAATATCACCCGGAACCAGCTCTTCACCCTCAATACTGACTCTTTCAGCACCACGAATAACATGAGCAACCGGTGCCAGCATTTGTTGGATCGCCCCCATAGCTGATTCGGCTTTACCCTCCTGAATAAAGCCAATAATCGCATTAGCCATAACAACGGCCAGGATGACACCGGTATCAATCCAATGGGCAAGAGCGGCAGTAACAACAGCAGATCCCAGCAATACATAAATAAGAATATTATGAAAATGACTGAGAAACCGGATAACAGCACTGCGTTTTTTTGCCTTTGGCAGACTGTTTTTTCCGTACTGACGGAGTCTCTCACTTGCTTCCTGCGAATCCAGTCCTGCTGCTGAAGTCGTTAATGCTTCAAATGAAGAGTCGACACTCATGGTATGCCATGCTGTAACGCTACTTTTTGATGAACTCATCTTCACAGAGCCTCACATCATCCACCGTCTATCTGTAATAAGCACTATACCCCGTATTTTTCTTGCCTGAAAATGATGCTCGCCAGGCAAAACGCCAGCATCGTATTGATATGACAAGGATCAATACTAAAAGCTATTTGCGTCTTAACTTAGGAATAGTACCGGTTAACTGCTCTCGCGAAATGGACCAACTCATATTCAATGCTTTTTGAAGAGCGATACCATCTTTCGCCAAAAAACGAATAATAATGCCGCTATTATTAGGTAACTCTGAGGCACCAGCATAGATATCATTAAAATGCGATAAGCCTTCCCGTATCGCTCCAAGAACACAATTTAATGACGGCGACTGGTCAATGATAAAAAGTGAACCTTGTGCACGAAAAGAATCGTGAATAGCGCAGTTATGCTGGAGTACGTCTTTTCCTTCCAGTCGAAATCGCTCCAGAACTAATAGATTCATATGCTGATCGACAACTTTTATATTGCCATCATAACCAGCAAAAGCATGTTCCCCCTGTTCGGTGACTAGTTTGTAACTGGGGTCATGCCACATAAAACTATCGGTAAACAAAATTTTTGAACCTTCTCCTAATTTAATCTGAATATTTGAGCAAAAAGCGGCACCACTAAATAACACCGTGGGATCAGGAATGTACTCACAATAACTGCCTTTTCCTAACACCAGATCAACAGACTGCCTTGCTTTAATACCTCGCGTGTTATGCACAATCGTACTGGCTTGTGTTGTCAGGTGAAGCTGTGCCTGTTCTTCCAAAAGCACATCCATACTTAAATCATCACCTCGATAAATACCACCAGAGGATGACTGCAGATACAGTGTCACCATACCCTCCGGATCTCGTTCGTAATGATAAGGCCGGGTGATATGGAAAGGATGTTCCGCATGCTGATGAGAAATAAAGGTGTTACCTGACGTATTTTTTGTAAATCTGAGTTCTGCACGCGCCTTACGTGATTGCATCGTATTGATACCCATCGGCGTGACAGCAGGATTATCGAAAGGTGAAAAATCTTCGCTTCGCATGTGTCTACCTATGACGTTGCTTTATTAAACAATAAACTGGAAACGATGTAATCAACCACTTGTTCAACGCCCTCTCCTGAGCGACTATTAATCGCCACAACGGGTCTGTTTTCACGAACATTTTTTGCTTCAGAATACATAGCGTCAAAATCGACACCGACATAGGGTGCGAGATCTTTTTTATTAATAATCAAGAGATCGCTTTGTAAAACGCCAGGCCCTTTTTTACGCGGTATATCATCACCACCAGCGACATCAATCACAAACATCCATTGATCAACCAGATCCAAAGAGAAAGTAGAAGCCAGATTATCTCCTCCACTTTCAATCAGAATTAATTCAATCTCAGGAAAGTTAATGGTCATCTGTTCAGAAGCTTCTATATTTAACGTCGGATCTTCCCGAATGACCGTGTGAGGACAAGCCCCGGCTTCAACAGCCATGACCCGTTCAGGATCGATCAAACCACTTTTTCTCAATCTCTCAGCATCTTCTTTGGTCACCAGATCATTGGTAATAATGCCAATTTCAATCTGCCGTTGCTGAAATGCTGGAATAAGCTTTTCAATTAACGCTGTTTTACCAGAACCAACCGGACCACCAATACCAACTCTGGCTGGCCCGGCTAATGAATTTAAGTCAAAAGATGTGTTCATCGCAGGATATACCTTTGTGTTAGTGGAAGTTCGCTAGAGGGTTCGCAATAAGCCAGCTCACCATTGATATGAACATCAAAAGTCTGTGGATCAACAGACATCTCAGGACAGGCATCGTTATGTAACATGTCTTTTTTGGTGAGATTTCGAGTCCCCGTGGCCGGCAGTAAGGTTTTTTTCAACTCCAGCTTCTCAGCTAATCCTTTTTCAATCGCCAATGGATTCACAAAATTAGCACTCAGTTTTTGTTTGGCAACACCAAAAGCACCCCATTGAGGACGCATTATGATTGGTTCACAGGTCATTAATGACGCCGCACTGTCACCCATTGCACCATAAGCAATAAAACCACCTTTCACGATGATTTCAGGTTTAACCCCAAACATGGCTGGTCGCCAAAGAACAACATCCGCCATTTTGCCTGGTTCCAATGAGCCAATATGCTCAGCCACACCAAAGCTTTTCGCTGCATTAATCGTATATTTAGCGATATAGCGTTTGATGCGTTCGTTATCACCAATACGTGATTTTTCTGTATCCAGCCTGCCGCGTTGATCTTTCATTTTGCTGGCTAATTGCCAGGTTCGGGTTATCACTTCATTAATACGTCCCATTCCCTGACTATCTGACCCGAGCATGGAGATGGCGCCAATGTCATGCAGAATATCTTCAGCAGCAATGGTTTGAGCACGAATCCGACTTTCTGCAAAGGCGACATCCTCTGGAATAGCCGGGCTAAGATGATGGCAAACCATAGTCATATCCAGATGCTCATCAAACGTATTACGGGTAAACGGATTTGTTGGGTTAGTTGATGAAGGCAAACAATTGGCCTCACCTGCAACAGAAATAATATCTGGTGCATGACCTCCGCCAGCGCCTTCAGTGTGATACATATGGATGGTCCGGCCTTTAATGGAGGCTAATGTATTTTCTAAAAAGCCACTTTCATTCAAGGTATCGGTGTGGATTTGGACCTGAAAATCCAGTTCATCAGCGACATTAAGACAGGTATCAATAACAGCAGGCATGGCGCCCCAGTCTTCATGGATTTTCAGGCCAACACAACCGCCTTCAATCTGCTCATATAAAGACTCAGGTTTACATGAGTTACCTCTTCCCAGAAAACCAAAATTAACGGGAAAGTCCTCTGCCGCCTGCAGCATTTTTCCTACGTTAAATACCCCACCACAATCAATCCCTACGGTGATAGGTCCCAACGAGCCACCAAACAAGGTGGTAATGCCTGCAGCAATGGCATGGTCACATAACTGAGCACTATCAAAATGGACGTGCACATCAATGCCACCCGGTGTGGCAATTAGCCCTTCGGCATCTCTTACTGTGGTCGATTGCCCCACTAATAAGTTGTGATCTACTCCATCCATAGTGGCTGGATTACCGGCTTTACCAATGCCCACTATCTTGCCATCTTTAATACCGACATCGCCTTTCACAATGCCAATGACAGGATCGATTACCAGGGCATTACATAACAGCATATCTAATGTACCGTCTTCACTTCCTAGGCCTGAGGTCATTCCCATGCCATCTCGCAGTGTTTTACCACCACCATGAAGGCACTCATCACCATACACGGTGAAATCGTACTCCACCTCAGCGATTAAATTGGTATCACCAAGGCGAATACCATCACCGGTGGTTGGCCCATACATTTCTGCATATTCTTTACGACTCATTATTGCCATCGTTATGCTCCTAAATAATTTTCTTGCTTGGCTTTGCTCAATGCCGCTTGCTTCACTGCCTCATCATCAGCTAAACCATTGGTCAGTCCATTAAGGCCATACAGTGCTTTTTCGCCACCAAACTCACATAAAATGCATTCTTTTTCCTGGCCTGGCTCAAACCTTACTGCTGTGCCGGCAGGGATATCTAAACGCATGCCAAATGCGGCTTCACGATCGAATTCCAAGGCTTTATTCGCCTCAAAAAAATGGTAATGACTGCCAATCTGTACCGGTCTGTCACCGGTATTTGCCACCCGAAGAGTGCGTTTTTCACGCTTGGCATTCAGTTCAATTTCACCTTCTGCTGGAAATAGCTCGCCCGGAATAGGATATTCAGGGACCTCTTGCTCTCCTGAACGGATAGGATCATGTATGGTGACTAATTTAGAACCATCAGGAAAAACACCTTCCACTTGCAACATGTGCATCATGTCACTGACCCCTGGTAACACATCATCGGTACTCAGAATGGTGCTGCCAAAACTAATCAGCTCTGCCACAGTACGACCATCCCGTGCACCTTCAAGCACTTCATTAACGATTAATGCCGTGGCCTCCGGATAGTTCAGTTTTAACCCTCTATCACGCCGCTCTTGTGCAAGTTTTGCTGCTGTGTAGATGGTTAAACGTTCAAGTTCTGATGGAGTTAAATACATAATTTCTCCTTAAATAATTAATTGGCAAATAGCCGTTGGTCACTGATTTCATGACGCATTGCCGCAATTTCAGTTAATGGCACATAGCTATGCATAAGTTGTTCATCTGAAACAGGCTGTTCGAGAAGTGAGGCAATAACAGAAGACAGTTTTTGTCGTATCAACTGAGCATGAATATGACCTAATTTACCCAGCCGCATGCAGGCACCCAGCATGTCATTGCATAAGCCATGAGCACTTGCTATCTGTGCCTGCAGCTCCGTTAATCCACAATGACAAAACACTAAACCCTGGACGACAGGAATATGTCCGGGTGCTTTTTTCCCATAACAAGTTGACGATATTCCGCACTCAAGGGTGTGCCTAAACGTGCATGGATACCTAATAATGCTGCCCCATTGCGTTTCGATCCTGTTCTTAATCCAGCAGAAAGACTTAAGGCTTCAACTTCATTATCAATCGCGTTGATAACATCCAGATTTTCTGCTTGCCGATAGACGTGACATAAGGCGACGCGATCCAAACTGTTCCAACGCCCCTTGAGTTGCACTTCAATCAAGTCATATATTTGCTCTGGACCTTTGATCTTATTGTCGTTGAATAAGGTCTCCAGACCATTTGAGAAAGCAAAGCTGCCACTTGGAAATTGGCTATCTCCAAACTGCATCATGCTCAACATGGCTAATGCTGAAGAGGTCATTTCTGGTGGTGATGTTGTAGTCAAGGTTGAACGACAGTCACACGATTGGCTTCAATCAGCCCGCTGAGTCTGTCGATATAACGTTGTGTAGGCCCTTCCAGAGCCACCAGCAGATCAGCACCATCAAACCGAATACGCCAGTGCAAATTGCCCGCGTTATAACCCAGCTCTAATGCGGCATCGGTACTGACAGGAGATAATCGAAGCCATTCTTCTTCATTGACCCGTATCACCACAGCCCGCTGATCATCCATGAGCAATACCGCACCGTTATATAGGCGCTTATCACGGGATAGGGCGATACCATATTCAGTGCCTTTATCCGTCACCACTTTCTGCCGACTACGTGCGGTATCAGCCACATTCATTCGAATGACTTCAATACGGTCATGATGTCCGTGATGATGAAGTTTTTCAGCAATATCTTCGTCGTTCACACTGCCGATAATGTCGTTTAAGACAAGCATATATTTATCCTCATATTCGTCTTAGATGGTCAAATACTGATTAGCCAGGTCATCGGTCAGTTCATTCCCGCTTCCCTGACAAACAAGGCGTCCGTTATCCAGGATAAGAAACTCGTCAGAAGCCCTCTTCGCGAAACGGATATTCTGCTCGACAAGAATAATGGTTAAGTTAAGTTCCTTATTCAGTCTGAGAATGCAGTCTTCTATCTGTTCAACGATATTGGGTTGAATACCCTCGGTAGGCTCATCCAGTAATAACACCTGAGGATTGGTAGCAATGGCTCTGGCAATAGCTAATTGCTGCTGCTGGCCGCCAGATAATAATCCACCCGCCCGATCCAGGTTATCCATTAAATAAGGGAATAGCTCTGGCACAATATCCGGAATCTCTCCCTTACTGGTTTGGTCGGCAAATCGCCCCATCAAAATATTTTCTTTCACCGAAAAGTCGGGAATAATTTCACGGCCTTGAGGTACATATCCCATCCCTGAACGTGCCCGATAGAAGGTTGTCTGATCACCAAGCTCAAGCTCATTGAGTGTCAAACTCCCTGTCATGGAGCTGGTCAATCCCATCAGTGTTTTTAGCAAGGTACTCTTGCCTACCCCATTACGGCCTAATACCGATAAAATCTTGCCTGTTTCCAGACTGAAATTAACATCGTGCAAAATATGGCTGCCACCATAAAAACTGTTTACTGATTGCAACGTCAACATTAGTGAATGCCCCCACTTCCCAGGTAAGCATCTTTCACTGCCTGGTTATTTTCTATATCGCTGATGTGGCCTTCAGCCAAAAACTCTCCTTGATGCATAACAGTGATTTTGTCGGCAATTTCACGAACGAATGCCATATCATGCTCAACAGCAATAATCGTATGTTGGCCTTTCAGATTATTCATAATTTGAGAGGTTTTAAGTGTTTCATCCGCAGTCATACCGGCTGTGGGCTCATCAAGTAAGATCACTTGAGGCTTACGAATAATCAGCATGGCAAGTTCAAGCCATTGTGTTTCACCATGAGAGAGATTTTCGGCCAGCTCATGTGCTTTGTTTTCGAGATTAGTCATCGACATCACCTCGTTCATACGCTCATGATCAACTCGTCGTTTCATTGAGCCTAAATTGGCAAGTACTGTACTTTCCTGCATTGCTGCCACTGACAGATTCTGCAAGACAGAAAGCTCTTTAAAAACGCTGGGGATCTGAAATTTACGCCCTATCCCCAAGCGAGCAATTAAATGTGGTGGTTTATTGGTGATCTCCTTATCACCAAGAAAAATTCTGCCCGCCGTTGACTGGGTTTTACCGCATATCATATCCATCAATGTCGTTTTACCCGCACCATTAGCGCCTAAAAGCACACGCATTTCACCGTGTTTTACGACCATGCTGAAATTATTTACTGCCTGGAAGCCACTGAAGTTAACTCCTAAGCCATCGATATAAAGATCACGATTTTTAGCTTTCATCAGCCTTCCCCCGGTTTACAGTTAGTTTTCTACAAATCCCATGAGCAATACCGGCCAAGCCTTTTGGCATATACAACACCACCAAAACAAAAAATAACCCCAGAATGGCTTGCCACGATTCAACAAACAGCTCGCTTTCACTCACCGAGGCCCCTAACATCGAGATAGAAATGGCACCTATACAGGCACCTAAGATAGAAGCACGTCCACCCACTGCTGCCCAGATCACAATGGCGATACTGAAGGACAAATCCATAAATGTAGGTGATGCAAACTCTGCGGTAATGACATACAACATCCCTGCAAATCCAGAGATAGCCGCTGACACGCAAAAGAAAAAGGTCTGATACGATGCAGCATCAAAACCCAGGTATTTAGCTCGATTCTGATCGTCGCGAATAGCTTGTAATATCAAGCCTGCCCGACTATTGATTAATACTCGAGTGATAAGCAAGACAATCACTAGTGAGATGGCAACCAGGTAATAAGTACTGACCGTATAGGGATCAAACTCATAACCATTTATCTTAAACCAGGCCAGATCCGTTAAGCCGTTAAAACCGCCGGTAAAAGACTGTGCATCAACGACTAACAGGCGAGCCAATAACACCATGGCTAATGTAATAATCGAAATGAAAACACCCGCAATGCCTTTACGGAAAATGATCGTGCCTATCAGCCAGGCAACAAGGACAGGTAAGGCGATAGCCATAAAGATGCCAAAGCTTTGTGATTGAAATGGCATCCATAAGAATGAGACATCATTGATGCAGCAGAGATCAATCACCGCATCAGGCTCCGCATTCCACATCATAAAGTCAGGAATTGGTGTCTGCCCACCTTGTTCCATACTGGTGGGACTGGCTAACTTCAGACTCATGCCTAACATGTATGCCCCAGCGCCAAAGAACAGGCCCTGCCCTAAATTCAAAATGCCGGCATAGCCCCAACTCAATGAAATAGCGACACCTAACATGCCGTAAATTAAATATTTTGCTGTGCGGTTTAGCCAGAACTCATCTAAAAATAAAGGCAGAGACAGGATGATCGCGATAAATATGGCGTAAACCATTATTTTCAGGTGTGAATATGTCAATTTCATCATTAACGCCCCTTGTAGTTAAATAAGCCACGGGGACGCCAGATAATGATGGCGATAACAGCCGCAAAAACAACTGCCCTAGCAATAATATCGTTACTAAAGAAAGCAACCACGCCGTTTAACTGACCAAGAATGCCAGAGGCGACAATCGACCCCACTAAGCTGCCAACACCGCCAACAACAACCACTAAAAAGCCATCGACAACCAGTGAGCTGCCCATATCAGGCATAACGGTTTTAAACCCAGACATCATGACACCAGCGACACCAGCCAATCCGGCACCATAAGCAAAGGTTAAGGCATTCACTTTTTTGACATCGATGCCACAGGCCGCTGCCATATCAGGATTACGCATGATTGCTCTTACTTGTTGACCTATTCGGGTGCGATACATCACAAACCACGTCAACAATGCCAACAGTGCAGACACTAAAATGATAAATGTTCTATAAGGCTGAATAACAAACTCACCTACAGTAAATGACTCTGTCATGATCTCGGGCAGAGTCACAGACTGTAGCCCTGGTCCAAGGCCATCGATATGGATGCCGAAAAAAGACAAACCAAATTCAAGACGAATAGCTTGCTGTAGTAAAATAGCCACCCCCCATGTCGCCAGCAAAGTATCAAACAGCCGGCTATATAAGCGACGAATCACCAGCTTTTCAATGAGTAACCCCAAACCAGCACAGACGAGAAAAGCTAAAGGAATAGCTGCAAACAGATTAAAACCTAAATAGGTTTGAGCCAGTACGGTGGTATAGGCACCCATCATGACTAATTCACCATGAGCCATATTAATGACCCCCATCGAGCCATAGACTATGGATAAACCCAATGCGACCAATAGCAAGATAGAGCCAATACTTAGCCCAATGAATACAGTATCTAACATATTAAAATTCTCCTCTTACCGGCCTGTTCACCTTGAGGTGACAGGCCGTAAGGATATAAATAATTACAATTTAGAACTGTCCAAACCGGACACGGTGCAGAACAGATTGTCAGCTGTTTCACCGTAGGCGGAATAAGGTAATGGCTGTAATGGCACATCATATTCATCGACGATTTTGCCCTGACCATCTTCTTGCCATTGAGCAATACGAGGCGTCATCGAGTTATGAAGGTTTTCAGGACTTACTGTCATCACGCCCATAGGTCCATCTATAGATACCCCTTTTGCCGCTTCCATGATGTCTCGTGGTTTGGTTTTACCCGATTTTTCTACCGCTTTAGCCCACTCGTAAACACTCTCATATGCTGCAACCATAGTGACGTGTGTGACAGCATTCGGATCGTTAACATAAGCACGATAACGTTTGATGAAGTCGTGATTTTCTTTGGTATCAATAGCTTGGAAATAAGGGAATGAGGTATAACTACCGGCAGCATATTTACCACCTAATGCCGCCACCTCAATTTCAGAGGTCACAGTTGAGGCAATAGGAATATCTTTTTGTGAAATACCCTGGTTGAAATATTCACGATAGAAAGAAATGACAGAGTCACCTACCACATTAGACAGCACAACATCAGCACCACTGTCTTTGATTTTTTTGACCATTGAGCCCCATTCAGAATGACCTAGCTCTAGGTATTCATCTGCCACCCATTCAGCACCATTAGCTTCAATTAACTTTTTAGCCACTTTTGCCATTTCTTTTGGAAATAAGTAGTTAGAGCCAACAATGAAGAACTTCTTCTTACCTAACTTATTAACCAAATAAGGAATGTAATTATTCAACTGCTGGTTAGGAACAGAGCCGGTATAAATGACATTTTTTGAGCACTCATATCCTTCGTAAAAAGTAGGATAAAACAATAGATTTTTACGTTTTTCGATAACAGGTAGCATCGCTTTTCGACTAGCTGAAGTGTAACCACCAAAGACGGTAACGACACGATCACGAATCACTAGTTTGCTTGTTTTTTCATTAAATGTTTTAGGATCACTCGCCCCATCTTCTACGATGGGTTTGATCATCTTACCGTCAACACCACCATTGGCATTGATTTCATCAATTGCCATTAAGGTGGCATCAGACAGAGACTTTTCTACAATAGACAAGCCACCCGTTAGTGAAAAAAGTACGCCCACTTTAATTTCATCGGCCGCACTCGCTTGCCCGATAAACGGTAAACTAAAGGCAACAACCGCAATAGTTGCCTTAAGATTTTTTAGTAATTTCATTAATGCTTCCCCTTAAAACGCAAAAAGGGCCCCCTAATAAATTAGGGAGCCCTTTCGCTCGAAAAATAACATGACATTTAGAGACAGATAATCACACTCCGCTTTTGGAGATTCTGGATGATGAATATATAACTGAACGCGCTTTTGCGGGCAGTTATCTCATGCAGAATAACTATCAATCCTCACTTAGGGTTTACGCACAATTTATGCCAAAGACAAATATCACAAAATAAACAACAAGTTACAAAAATTGACTTTTATTTTTGTAAAAAGATTGTTTAATTTTGGTGCAAAGATCATAAACATCGCACCATTTTTGCGTGTCATCCGAATCGTTTGTTTAATATTCAGAAGCGAATTGACAACAACAAAGCGGTATGGTCCACTGAAATAGACATTTAGAAACTCATTATCAATTGCTGTTTATCTACCCGAATTATGGGTACTGATTCTGCAAAAACGCAGAATGAATAACATTTATGGCTCTATGCCTGATATTACATGAGGTTTTTAATGTCTAATACGTATCCCGCTGCAATCCCTGTTGGTGTCATTTTTTCTCAGACAGGTGTCACAGCTAATCCAGAACAGACCATGCTCAGGTCAACCCTGCTGGCAATTGATAGGATCAATCGTCAGGGTGGCATCAATGGTCAGCAACTCCATCCTATTTGTGTTGATCCTCAATCTGTTCCAGAAAATTATGGCCCGCTCACACAAAAGTTAATCGTTGAAGATAACGTCAAACTCATCTTCGGTGGATACACTTCGGCTAGCCGCAAAGCCATGCTACCGATTATCGGGCGTTACGATGTTTTACTTTTTTACCCAACGCAATATGAGGGATTTGAGTATGCACCGAATGTCGTTTATACCGGTGCGGCACCAAATCAAGGTTGTGTTCAGCTTGCCCAATACATGCTTCAAAACGTCGGTAAACGCGTCTGCATGGTTGGCTCCGATTATATCTGGCCTCGTGAGATTAACCGCATCATGCGTGAACTCATCGAAACATCAGATGGTGACGTCATATCAGAAATGTTTCTGCCATTAGAAACCAACAAAGAAGCTGTCTATGAGGTTGCCAGGCACGTCAGTTCACAGCATCCCGAGTTTGTCTTCTCTAACTTTGTCGGCAAAAGCATTGAGTATTTTTATCAAGCCATGCTGGAATTAAATGCCGATAAACCTATTCCTATTGCCAGCTTGACAACGACCGAAACAGAAATTCAGGCGATGGGAATTAAGGCAGGTTTTGGACACTACACCGCAGCACCTTATTTCCAGTCAGTTGAAACCCAGATAAACCAGGAAATCGTCAAGGAATATAAGGCCACCTATGGCCAGGATGAAGTAACCACAATGTGCTGGGAAGCGGCGTATTTCCAGGTTCATCTGGCTATCAAAGCGGTCAAGCTGGCTGAGTCATTCCATGCTGATAAGGTGATGGAAAAAATAGCCGATATTCGACATTCGGCACCACAGGGTCCGGTAAAAATTGATCCTGATAATAATCATTGTTTTTTATGGTCACGCATAGGTCGAGTCAATCAACAAGGTCAATTCGATATATTAGTGACTTCCGACACGGCGTTGAAACCTGATCCCTACTTAGTCTCATATTCGACGAGCCCTCTGGAAACAGCCAGCAGAGAGTCGTTATGAGTAAGCGCTTAACTGCTGTTCAGCAGCCTCTGGAGCTCTCCACCTTAGTTAAAAACTTACGCCAGCATGAAATCTTGCTGATCATGCCAGAAGGTGAGAATCGTAAAAAAATCGAACAACAGATCCGGCGCATTGGCTTTCCATTAAAAACGGAATGGCCACCACCTGAGGACTTTTCATCTAATTATCAGGTGGTGATGCTGGGGCTTACCCCTATTATTGAGAATAATTATGACTTTCACTGGGATGTCAGCAACCCACCGGCCGCTTTAGTGTTGGTGGTGGACTATGAAAACCCACTGGTTTTGCAATATTCATTAAGTTTGAATGCGCAAGCGATTATTGGTCTTCCATTTCACCCTTTGGGTGTACTCAGTAACTTACTGCTGGGTTTGCAAGAGTTTAAACAAACTCGCTCTATGTTAAAGACAATTCGTAACCTAGAATCCAAACTCAATGCCAGTCAACATATTGAAAACGCCAAGCATTTTATCAGTGAAAAACAAAATATTAGTCTTGAAGCAGCCTATAAATTATTGCGAAAACAGGCGATGGAACAACGTATGCCAGTAGGTGAGTTAGCAAAAGAAATTATTGCAAAACAGTCATTTTCCAATGAAAAAACATAAACAGCTATTAACAGGCTTCTCTTATTTCAGTTTGATTTTAGTCAAACATCATAGGTAAAAATTAATGGATATTTCTAGTCTAACACTTATGTTTACCGGCCTCAGTTTAGGCATGTTACATGCCTTTGATGCGGATCATATTATGGCTGTGACCAGCCTTTCAGCAAAACGCTCCTCACCTCGCCAAATAGCCTTCTTTTGTGGCCGCTGGGCACTGGGTCATGGGGCAACCGTGATGTTACTCGCCATTTTATTTATCGCTTTTGACTGGCATCTTAGTGAACAAGCCAGTCTATGGGCAGAACGATTTATTGGCGTGCTTTTACTCTCTGTTGGTTTATTTTTAGCTTATCGGTTTATTCATCCGAACGCTGGATTGAAAATAACGACTCATCAGCATGCCGATGGCACCAAGCACACTCATATTGTTGAAGTATCTAAACCTCATCGCTCTCACTTGCCAGTATCCGTTGGCATTGTGCATGGGGTTGCTGGTAGTGGCCCATTACTGGCCGTTTTGCCAGCATTGATTGCCAAATCTTCCAGCCTAGGCATTCTATATGTCGTCCTGTTTTCAATCGGGGTATTACTGAGCATGTTGTGCTTTGGTTTACTATTAGGATTTGCTCAATCACTGTTGTATGACCGCAGTGAAACGCTGTTCCGTTATGCCAAAGGTATTTTAGGTCTGGCAACAGCTTTACTCGGCTTTGTCTGGCTAAAAGGGACTTTTTAACACCACAATAAAAATGGGGCCGGTAAGGCCCCATTTTTATTTATTGAAACACGTCTACTTTTACCAACGCATCATACGTCTGACGATGCCATCATTACGGAAGGCATGATAAATGGCACCACTGACGTGCACGGCAATAATGCCGAGTAGCGCCCATGCTGTCCACATATGCAGCTCACCCCAGAACTCGTTCATTTCCTCATCAGGTGCAGCAATGCGAGGGAACTCAATCGACCACCAGAACACGGTGTCCCAACGGGTATGGGCTGATGACAGATAGCCAGTCAAACAGACCGCAAGCACTAAACCATATATTGCCACATGTGCAGCAATGGCAGACCAGTGCATCCAGGGTGCCATATCCGTTGAGTCTGGTGGTGTAGGTCGATGCCTGAGACGGACATACAGCAGCATCAGAATAATGATCACTAATGTGATACCGATGTTTTTATGTAACTGAAATGGAAATGCCCGGAATTGTAATTCCGGTGATGGCAAAGGTAAGCCCATCATCCACCAGCTTGAGATAAATAAAAAGAAAATTGAAACAGCCAGCAACCAATGCAGGATTACCGCCGTTCTACTAAAACCTTGTCTTTGCATAACAGCTTCCGTTTATATTTCGTTGCAAATGTGGGAGATTAAGCATTGGCTTCACTGTGTCTGCCAGCTAATGTACCCACGACTAACATTAAATGCAGAATGAACCAGAGCAAAATACCGCCCAGATACACTTCACGTAGCGTTGGTCCTGTATTGACTACAGCAGCAAACTGCAATAAATCAACGGCTGCGAGACCACTAAAGACGACCATCGCCGCTTTCGATGCCCATGGCGTGTAATTCACTAAGGCGCCACCGATGATGACAGAAATAAATGCCAACACAGCCCCAATACCAGCCAGTGTCATTTGCACATTCGGGAACCAGTCTGGCGCTGCTAAAGCCACGCCTTTGACATGCTCAATGAGGTATTCACATTCAGCGATGGTAATCCCCTCCTCTTCCAGCTCTTCCTCTGGACAGTCAGCTGCCGGCATCACACCATCTGCTGGCATATTGCTGGTCACCACGGCCTGTTTCATCGCCTCATTACCATGCACAGCCGTCAGAAAGACACCGAGCATAATCGCGACAACACCGAGGATACTTGCCCAGTGTGGCAGTGAAGTCTTGTTGTTTTCATTAGACATGCAACACTTTTCCTCTTGTTATAGTTAATAAAATTTCTCTCTCTTGAATTGAAATAAAGCTAAAACAGTTTTGTGTTTCAGCTTTATATTCAACCTATTAGATAGTGCCAAAATGCTTGTATTAGCACAATCAGTTAAGTGACAGGAAGAAATCAGAATGGTTCAGAGGAAAAAAGAAGTGAGCATAGAAATCAAAACAAACGCCGAACATATCCATAAAATCATGGACTACAAAACATATGGAGTCGCTTAAAACACCTCTGTCTGACTAAGCAACCTCAGCTTGCTCTTTCATCAGTTCAATCAACGCTTGCGCCGGAATCGGTTTACTGAATAAATAGCCTTGCAACTCATCACAGCGATGCAGACGGAAGAATTTTGCCTGGGCATCTGTCTCAACCCCTTCAGCAATAATGCGAAGATTGAGCCGTTTAGCCAGGTCAATAACCGACAAGGTAATTTCAAGTGAACTTTTATCTTCAATATCACGAGTGAAACACTTGTCGATTTTCAAGCAGTCCAGAGGAAACAGTTGTAGGTGTTTGAGTGACGAGTAACCTGTACCAAAGTCATCAATCGCCAAACTCATACCATGTTTTTTAATATTCATCATCGCTTCTACAGCGGTATTCATATTTCGCATCAGCGTGCTTTCAGTGACTTCAAGCTCCAGTCTTGAGGGCTCAATATGGCTGCTTTTTAATATCTCGGCAATATCATCAGCAAGCGACATATTGGCAAACTGTAATGGTGATAAATTCACAGCAATGCGTATATGTTCCAGTCCGGCTTCTTTCATCAGCTTAAGATCGTCACAGGCTTTTCTAAGGACGAATTCACCCAGCGAATTAATCAATCCTGACTGTTCTGCAACCGGTATAAAAGTCTCAGGTCCAATTGGTCCTAAGTCTGGACTATGCCAGCGTAGTAAGGCTTCTGCTCCGATTATCTTTCCTGAGCTGGCTTCCACTTGGGGTTGATAGCAGAGTTGGAATTCGTTCCTCTCTAATGCCCCTGTCATCGCTTTTTCCAGCTCGACTCGGGCTTGTATTTCTTCACCGATATCGGCCGTGTAGAGACAAATCGGTAAAGACTCATCCATTCTGGATTTAAACATCGCAGTGAAGGCTTTGCGAAGTAGTTCCGAGCTATCTCTGCTATCCATTGGCCAGACACTGATACCCATATTCGGCGACAGCACAATTTCTTCATCCAGGTAATGAAAAGGGGTTTGAATTTGAGCTAATAAAGCATTCGCTGATTGTTGAATAGAGGCAAGATCGCTTTGTCCAGAGAGTAAAATTGCAAAATCGTCTTCTTCTAAATGCGCTACAAAGACATCATCTCCTACAGCCGCTTTAATACGGTCGGCTATTACTACCAGTAAGGAGTCACCAATTGCACGGTGAATCACACTTATCGCTGATTCATGCTTATTCACATGAATAATGATCAAAGCGGTTAATTTGGCCGGTTGGTCGAGCGTGCCTAGTTTGTATAGCTCTTCCTGCAACGTAATGTGATTGGGTAAGCCGGTAATAATATGCTGTCTAGCTTGTGCATCTAACTGAACAATCAGTTTTTCAATAAAACGATCCGACATACGGTTTTGCCAGACAGTCCATAACGGCCAGGCGATGGCTGTCAAAATGAATGCTGTCGCTGGAGCAAACCATAGTTTGTAAACCAACAATAAAAACAAGGAACAACTGAGAATAAAGATGAGGCTACAAACGGCTGTTATCAATGAATATCGTAGTGGTGACAGGACGATAGCACCCACACTTACTATAATCAGCAGTATGGTTAAGCCGGACTGCATGGAGGAGGATAACTCATACAAGTGTGAATCTTGTAAAAGTGTATTCATCTCCTGAGAAATAATCTCAACCCCTGGCATACGTTGATGAGAACGACTGGCTGGTGTTGAAATCATGTCACCGATGCCTGCTGATGTTGCGCCAATTAATACATACTTGCCCCTGATAAGCTCTGGGTCGACACGCCCCTCCAGCACATCTTTGAAAGAAATACGTTTGGCGAGATTGTCAGCGGAAGTAAATGACAACATCATTTTATGGCTTCGTACCCAACCTGCTACCGAGTACTCACTCAGGGGCTGACTTGGTGAACCATAATCACCCGCATCCTCCCCTACTTTAAGCATAGCCAACGCAACATTGGGCCAGTGGGGATTACCCAATCCTGCATATAAATAAAAATGACGATTAGTACCATCAATATCTAATTCCACATCAACATGGCCCAGAGCCGCTGCGGCTGACGCTAATAAGGGAATGGGTAAACGTTCAACAATCAGAGAATCAGAGGTTTCTTTGATGGGCGCCACCACTAGCACCGTGTGTTGATTCTGAAGCATAGCCTGAGCGAGAGACTGATCAGCATTACTATTGATTTCAGGCTCAGAAAAGATCAAATCAATGCCAATAGCTTTTGGCGACATTTTTTGAAGTTCTTGGAGTAATTTCGCATGCTGGTGACGCGACCAAGGCCACCTTCCTAATGCCCGTATGCTGGCATCATCAATAGCAATAATCACAATTTGCTCACTCATTTTCGGTGAATGCAAAGGCAGCATCACGTCGTAAATCAGCAAGTCTAATCGTTGCAGTGTTTTTTTCTCAGATAAGAAAAACCCTGCTGCAACAAAAAAAGAACTAAAAATGAGCCAATAATCCAACTACGATGAGAGTCAGAAAGCCTCACAATATTAGATAAGAATAATGGTAAAGATAGTCCACAAACCCAAAGGCCAGTAGTTCACTGGTTCTTCAGGTAGAGGCTGGATAGTTTGTGTCGAACCCCATGGTCCTTCGTAGCCATCCTGCTCAATACTCTTGACACGAAGATAGCGTTCATCCCCCTCAAACGGTTCAAATGCATATTCAGCTTTATCAATTGTTTCATCAATAATGATGTCATTGAATGCCTTATCATTTGCAATTTGCACACGATAATTGGGTTGGCCCATCCCAACATTCCAGCTAGCGACTAACTGACCACTCTCTTCTGCCGAGACAGCCGCTTCAACTTTTTCAGGAATCGGTTTGATTTGATACGAACGTGCTGGTCCGACAGGCCCAACTTCACCGTCACTAGCAATACTGGATAAACGCCAGTAGTAATGACCCAATGCTGATAAAGAGGCAGCATCAAATTCTGAATCAGTGAGCGTTTTGTCCAATAGCGGCTGGGTGAACTTGTCATCGGCTGCGATTTCAAGGCGATAGGCTTTAGCATTATCCGCTGCTGTCCATTGTAAGCTGGGCGGCTGCTCACGGAAAACCTGATGATCTACAGGTTTCAATGCAATCGGTGGTTGTGGCTGAGCATTAAGCTGAATCATGGCCTGCTGATTAATGCCCTCAAGCCCCAGTGAGTCAATGGCACGAACGCGGACAGCGTAGTGGCCATCGAGCAGATCGGGAAAAGCAGCACGATTGTATTCAGTGATGCCTTCCCAAACCAAGGTGTCAAAATCATTTTCTGTCGCCACTTCAACTCGATAGGCTTTTGCCCCAGCAACTTCTGACCAGGCTAATCGCCAATTGATTTCAGTGATGGTGTCAGGAATTGGCTCAAAAATGGGGGCAGGTAAAAGTGCTTTTGGCGGCAAAGGTGGTTGACCAGTGGCGACTTGGGTTCCATAACCTTTGTTCACCAGTAATTGCTTGTTGGCGCCTGAAACAGCGACCTTCCCGTGTAAGACTTCTATATTCGACTTATCGCCATTATCCATCACCAATGCTCGGTAAACCGTACCTCGAACAGCACTAATAGCAGAGGGTGTTTCAATTTCAAATCGTGAACCAGGCCCCACAGCAGGCGTGACTTTTGTGTCCATACGGCCTTTTAACAAGTTCAATCTGGAGTCGACCATGCCGGTGACACCATGAGCACTTAAATGATCAAAATGCACAAGACTATTCTCATGAAGTGACAACACTGACTTATCGGCAAACTCGATAGCCACACTACTGTCATCCTCTGTCGATAGCTGATCACCAAGCTGCATTAACGATCCGACTTTTGCTGGCTCCGTTGTCGAGCTTCTGGCACGTTGAATTTCAGCGCTGCCGTTAATGGAGATAATTTTTGCAGCAACCGGATTGCTGCGAATCCAGGCTAGTGGCACACGGATCCTGGTGCCAGGCTGTAAATGTTTGGGATTCTCAATATTATTCAGTTTGCGTAACTGTTCAAACCGGGTGACTTTATCAAGATGTTGTTCGCTTAGATTCCAGAGGTTGTCACCGTCAACAACGGTATAAATCCAATCCTGAGCATAAGCACTACTTGAACACAGCAACCAGATAATGGTTAAACAGATAAAGCGGTAAACACTAAGACATGACTGTTTCATCGAGAGTCCCAAGTTCAAATAGATTTGTCTTTTGAACTATATACTAGCACTCTGCTTAAATACAAAAACACTGTTTTCCTAAAAAAATCAGGTGTGTCTTATAAAACGAGATGATGAACTGAGCTTAAGCCTTTGCGTGACTAGGTCTCATCTCTGTCTGTAAAGATAAAATGCCCTGCATCTCACAGATAATTTCCGATTTTTTCAACAATTTTCTATCAATTTAACAATTGTTAAAGACGGAGCATTCAAATAGCCATATCTTGGCGTCCTTGATAATCATCAGTCACTTTACCCCAAGGTTGGTGTGAATTTTTGATGATTGATATTTATTTCATCGTTCATCTAAAACGCTTAGCAATTTATGAATGATAATTATAGGAGACATGCTTTCCCCCATTTCCGAGGGAAGTAGTGCTTTCATTTAACATTTTTCATGTGAGTTTTAATGGATCTAGCTTTTGGTAATGTACGGAGTTGTATCGTTCATCAATTTGAACGGGTGGTTGATTTAACGGAAGATGAAGTCAACTTACTGATGACACTAGAAAATAATGAACGTGAATTTCAAGCCGGTGAAGAACTGACACGTAAAGGTAAGTACAACAATTATTTCTATACACTCCAGTCAGGTCTGGCATGTGCTATCAAAACCCTGGCTGATGGACAAAGACAGGTGTTGGACATTTTCCTGCCAGGACAAATTATCGGCTTACAAGAAATTGGGTTGAAAAACTCATTCACAGAGTTTCGTGCGTTAACGAGGCTGAAAGCGCATCCATTTCCTAAACAATCACTGATGAAAATTTTTGAACAATCGCCTAAGCTGGCTAAAATTTTCTTCACCATCATGGCCAGAGAGCAAGCCATGTTAATTGAAAGAATCGTCAATATCAGCAGGCGAAATGCACCTGAGCGTCTGGCTCATTTTCTGGTGGAAATGAAAATGCGGCTGGGATCATGTGCTTGTGATTTTCATCTGCCCATTAATCAAAGTCTGATTGGCGACACGCTCGGTATCTCCTCTGTTCATGTCAGCCGTACCTTAAAACACTTACGTGATTTAGGATTAATTGATAATAAACAGGGTCATATAGTGATAAATGACCTTGATGGCCTGATAAAATTATCAAGTTTTGATAGTGGCTATCTGGAAACGTCACCTGAGTGGAAATAAGTAGCTAACACCAACCAGAACAGCATTGAAGCACGCATTTTCTAAACGCCATCATCAGCATGCTTTAATTGTTTATTTAAACCACTCTCGCGCTGATGTCTGATTTGAATGGTGTGACGCAGCGTGCCTTCTTTACTCAGAATAAACACCTGTTGTTTGGCTCGGGTAATGGCGGTGTACAGCAGTTCACGGTTAAGAATAGGGCTGATTTCATCCGGTAATAAAATACTGACGCTATCAAACTCTGAGCCCTGGCTTTTATGCACCGTCATGGCAAATGCGGTTTCATGAGCTGGAAGACGGTTAATCGGGACCCAACGCACTTCCTCATCAAAACAAAAACAGGCGCGGAGCTGGCCGCTATCGTCATACAAAATAATACCGGTATCGCCATTAAACAGCCGTTGCCGGTAATCGTTTTGGGTGATCATGATCGGTCTGCCAGCATAAAACGGTAAGCTGGTTCGCCAGCCGCGTTGGGCTAACAATCTCATCAACAAGCGATTAACCGATAACACCGATTGTGGCCCTTGTTTTAAGGCGGCCAAAATTCTGAATGAATCAAACGCTTTTACGACCGTTTGCGGAGTTTGCTTAGACTCAACCGCGTCGATAAAGGCTTGGTAACCTGTTATAAATTGTGATTGTTGCCGGCTTTCATCCGTGTCATACCAAATGTCATTAGCTGCTGGATTCAATAAAGCGAGTGACGCTAACACATCGCCTTCATTTACCTGTTTAGCTAATTGCCCGATAGTACTGTCTTTATCAAAACGGTAACTGTGTTGCAGACGCACAAAGCTATTAAGCAATGTGGATGACGCTGATGTTTCGGTCACTGGAATCTCCAGCTCAGGAAACTGCTCACTAAATTCAGCGGTGAACTGCCCTTGTTTACCTTCACTTAAATTTGCCAGCACTGCACCCGACTCAACTGAAGCTAGTTGCTGACTGTCACCTAATAAAATCAGTCTGGCTGACGGCGATAAAGCTCGCATTAATTTGGCCATCAAGCTGATATCAATCATTGAGGCTTCATCGATAATTAACACATCTAAAGGCAGCGGTCGTTCAGCATGGTAACGGCCCTGATCGTTATGCTCGGTAATGCCCAATAAACGGTGCAGCGTTTTGACCTCATAAGCATGCTGCGTACTAATGGATTGCTGCAATCTGGCAGCCGCTTTACCTGTCGGTGCAGCCAAACCAATATGCAGCTCGGGAGATTGCTGCTGCAAACTATTGAGCATGCTTAATACTATCGTGGTTTTACCCGTGCCAGGACCACCGGAAATAACAGCAAACTGTCTGCTTAATGCCACCGCTACAGCGATTTTTTGCCAGTCTGGACCTTCAATCACACTGGTCCATCGGCCTAAATCTTCATTGAGCTGTTCAAGATCAATATCCTTCACAGGCTGTAAACGTTGTTGAATCAGACTGGCAACATCCTGCTCATCACGATAATAACGATAAAGGTAAAGCAAGCCCTGCTCTGTCAAAATCAGCGGTGTGTAATCACCGGGTTGCCCGACTGTTTTGGCTAATGACAAGATTTCCATCCAGTCATCAACGCTTTCAGGTAATACCGATTTCAGTGGTTGACAAAATGTCGGTAATTGCTGCAAATTCAGACAAACATGACCTTCGGCAATCGCTTCTGATAATAATGCTGCCGTGATACTCACCACTGGACGCATGCCCTGCTCTTTACGATCAATATAAGCGGCAAACTGGCAAGCTAATTCGCTTAAACCGTGCTGGCGCAATAACTTCAGCAAATCAGACATCGCCTACCTCAGACATGCACAGATCAAGTGCCTCAAGTAATGCTGAAGATGGCCGCTCAAAATACACACCCGCTTGTCCCCAATCAGGATGCATGCCACGAATGAATAAGTAATACACTCCACCAAAATGCTGTTCAGGGTTATAGTCAGGCAATCGTGTTTTTAAATAACGATGCAAAGCCAGGCTGTAAATCAGATATTGCAATGGATAACTATGTGCCACCATCGCCTCATCCAATGGCCCTTGTTGGTAGTTTTCTGCCTGCGTCCCTAACCAATTGGATTTATAGTCGGCAATATAAAAGCGACCATCCTGCACAAACACCAGATCGATAAAGCCTTTCATAAAGCCACTTAAATCAGCGAAATGTAATGACTTCACGATAGGATTGAGAATTGGATAATCAGCCACAAATGGCAGTAAGGTGTCTTTTAAACGTTTTGTTGTTAAATGCGTCACTGGAAAGAAAAATGCCATTTCATCTAAACGCTGATGTGGCTGAATATCACGTAAGGTCAATCCGCTTTGCTTATCTAATGACGTGGTGACAACGGCCTCTAACCAAGATGACACAGTGACAGACCATTCTGTGTCAATGCCAAACTGGCCTAATGTTTTATCCACCAGCAAGCTAAGTTCTTCATTCTGCTGCTGGAAATCCCAGTGCTCAAATAAGCTATGTAAACAGGTCCCCGCATTCGCGCCTTTCGGAAAACCAAAACGATCCTGGCGTGGTTCACTGCTAGGCGTTTCCACTGGCAGCAAGGGTGCGTCATGATCTGGTAACTCCATATGCTGGCCATGACTCAGGCCAGTAAAACTGCCGATATGCCATGGTGTCTGAATCTGTCCCTGAAACTCTCGGGCCTGTAATGTCTCTGCTGTCGTTTCAGCTTGTTTGACGATAGGCGCTGCTTCCAGATCCCAGTTCACCCTATCCATATTCGTGTTTTGTGCGTTGACCATGTCTTGCAAATCTTGCTGCATCTGACCCGCATCAACACTCTCTAACTCGGGATGAAGTAGCTGAAACAACGCACTCTGCTGCACATTTTTCACTGGTGCCCAGACAATCACACAGCGCTCACGAGCACGAGTCAATGCCACATAGAGTAAGCGTAAATCCTCGGCTTGCTGTTCTTCAGCCACAATCGGTTGAGCTTCAGAGAAACCAGGTTCACCAAATGCCACACAAGCTTGATTATCGTCTTCACGGTGAAAGGTCATGACGGTCGGTGACTGATTGAACTGGCTCTGATGCCAAAGGAAGGGACAAAACACAATGGGGTATTCCAGCCCCTTACTGGTGTGGATGGTAATGACTTTGACCAGTTGCTCATCACTTTCCAGACGAATCTGAGCTGCATCGCCACTTTTATCCGCCGCCTGACGCTGTGAAGCTAACCACATCAAAATGGCTTCCATCGTATTATTGCGGCGGGTCGCATACGCCTGAATCAGTTCGGCTAAATGCAATAAGTTAGTTAATTGCCGTTCACCATCCGCCAACGCTAACCAGCGACGCTGCACATCCAGTGCAGCAATTAAGGCACGAAACATCACAATAAATCCGGCTTGCTGCCACTGCTCATGCAGAGAAACAAAGAAATCGGTTTGTTGTAACCAAAGCTGTTCGTCTTGTTGTAACTGATAGATATCCAACGCCGTTTTGGCAAATAGTGGCGTGGCTAAAGCCGTGGCAATCAAACTATCATTGCTCGGTTGAGCAATCGCCATTAACACCCGCTCCAACATTATTGCCTGATGGGTTTCAAACACACTGTCACGCGACTGTTGCACACTGTTCACACCACGAGCACGTAATGCTTGTTGAATCGTTGTCGCTTGTTTGTGACTTCTGACTAAGATAGCAATATCACCACCATTCAAGCGACGCTGACTGCCATCTTTATCGGTCAGCATGACCTCACCAGCAGCAGATTGATTTAATAAATCAGCTATCTGATCAGCTGAAATATCTGCCGCGTATTGCATCATATCACTGACATTAAATGGCTTGTCAGATGCCATCCATACCCACGATAAGGGCGACACGGCTTGTCCAGTGATGGTTAAACACGCTTCATCAGGACGTGCAGCCTTGACCGGTAGAAACGGAATGTCTTCATATAAAAAAGGCTGTGGCACGCGTTCGAACAGATGATTAACGGCCTGCACTAAACGTGGATGAGATCGCCAGTTAGTATCCAGATTAAACTCATTACTAGCAGCATGTTTGGCTTGCAGATAGGTAAAAATATCAGCGCCACGAAAGCTATAAATCGCCTGTTTAGGATCGCCGACAAAAAACACGGGCTGTTCGGTATTTGCAAAAATCGTGTGAAAACAATCGTATTGAATCGGATCGGTATCCTGAAACTCATCAATCAATGCTGCTTGAAACTGTTCACGAATTTTAGCAATCAGCTTATCTGCCTGCGGTCCGTGAAGCGCCTGTTGCAAATTAAGCAGCAGATCATCAAAAGCCTGCAGTTTTAATTGCTGCTTGCGTTTTGGTAGCTCACTCGCCAGATATTCCGCTAACTGCTGACGTAGTTGTTGCAGCTGTAATAAACGGGCTGTTTGCAATTGTTGATCCGTATCAAGCAAAGCATCACATGCCCGCCATAAACTCAGTTCAGGTAACTCCTGACCTTTTTTTAATGCCTGAGTCAGTTCGGCATGACCAAACTTGGCAAATTTCTCAAACAAGCCCGCCTGTTTTCCGGCCTGCATCAGATTATCCATTTCAGCAATCCAGCTGCTGACACTGGCAGTACGATATTTATTACCGTTAAGTAAATTTTTGTCCTGCAATACAGCAATAGCTTGTTCACGCTGTAGCCACCACAGCGACTGAACATGATCGAATTGCTCATTAAATAAGCTTTGTAATGGTTCGGTTGCCATCTCAGGTAATGGGATGACTTCAAGATAAGGCTTGCCGATCACACTGCTCACCGACTGCAATAAGCTTTCCGGATTTTGGCGGTTTTGTAATAAATATCGAGCAAAGGCTTTATCAGCTGAGCTGATATGGCGACGCCAGAAATCATCAGCTACCGCTTGTCGAAGCTCTTGTTCATCAGCCACCATTTCCATATCAAAAAAATGGCCGCTCTCAAATGCAAAATCCTGTAGGGCTCGCTGACAAAATCCATGAATGGTGTAGATAGCGGCTTCATCAAAACTTTGAATCGCCAGTTGCAAACGTTTTATCGCCTGAGGGTCCGCCTGTTGTTGTTGGCTAAGCTGTTTACGCTCACTCACCAATCTTGCCCGTAAACGTCCTCGTAACTCTTCGGTCGCTGCACGGGTATAGGTCACTACCAAAATCTGGCTGACCTCCAGTTTTTGTTGTACCACCAGTCGGCAATAAAGCTCTGCCAGCGTAAACGTTTTGCCCGTGCCAGCACTGGCTTCAATCAGATTAATGCCTTTGAGTTCAACCGTATTCACATCAAATTGGGCGCTCATAATTGCCCTCCCTCAATGTGTTGTTGAATCGGCTCGTACACTTGCAAAGCAATTTCGGCAAAGCGTTCATCCAGAGGATTAGCAGGAAAACAGCATTGATAATAGGCATCATCCTGCTCAGCCATCACAAATTCACCGGCTGGAGACCAGGTTCGTTCAGCGGCTTTCTGGGCTTTTTCCGGTTTGTCACTCAAGGCCTGTTTGGCATAAGCCAGACTGGTTTTATCAAACAAAGGCAGTGGTTGCTGACAGCCTTGCCAATATAAGTTCAGATAATGTTCTAATAAAAACTGAGCATCGATGACTGGGGTAAAGGTAATCTCTTCGTCTTCAAACACCAGTTGTGTTTCCAGTGTGACGCCTTCGGGTTTAACAATATTGAGAATCAAATGCTCCAACCAGCCGTTAATCAGATCGCGGCCTTTTTTACGTGATAAACGGTATCGTAATAATCCTGATGAACTCAGCTTATCGAGCTGACCACTTAGCGTGAATTTGCCAATCTCTAATTCAAATGGCACAGCAGGAAGACGCTGCTCAGTTAAATATGGCGTTAAAGAATCAAGAAACGCTTCGACTTTCTGCTCCTCTTGTTGCAACCACTCATCACCAAACTCACCTTGCGGTAACATGCCCGTTGCCTGCACCAGCTCAGAGATATTCAGATCAGGCGTGTCACTCAGTTTGTTTTCTAATAACCACTGCCGCAGTTGCCAGACTTCCAGCCCATTTAATTCAAAGGGTTCCCGACTGCTGAGTTCATCTTCATCCAGTTCCAATCTGACACCCAGTCGTTCACGGCAAAGAAACCGGGCCGGATGCATAAAAAACTGATTCAGTTGCATCAAATTAATATCACGCCATGACTCATCCGCTTCTGGCAACGGCTCTGCAAACCAGTCTTGAGGTGCTGTTATTGCCTGAGAAACCGGACATTGCAAGGCATTAAAACTAAACAGTTTGTTATGTTGCGGATCAAAATAACGACGGCTAAATGCCTGTAATGGGTGGTGAGTCACTAACTGATTTATTACCGACTGGCCATGCTCATCGATAAACCGCTCGTCCAGATAATCCAGTAAATCACTAATCAACACAGATGGTGGAATCTCGGCATTATCAGTAATGCTGGCACCGATATAACTGATATAAAGTGTTTGCTGAGCTGATAATAAAGCTTCGAGGAACAGATACCGATCATCATCACGGCGAGAACGATCACCTTCACGATGATGATGTGCCAGTAAATCAAATCCCAAACTCGGTTGACGGCGTGGGAAAACATCATCGTTCATTCCAATCAGGCAGACCACATCAAAAGGTATGCTACGCATCGGCACCATGCCGCAGAAGGTGACACCATGTCCCATAAAACGATGACTGTTATCCAACGGTTCCAGGTGAGATTGCTGCCAGCTTAAGATCACGTTGATGCCAAGTGGCTCATCAAATCCGGCCAGTTCAGTACTTTCAATCATACGATCGAGCTGGGTACGAATAGAAATCAGCTCGCGTTCTGCCAGTGGATCATCCAGATGTTCGGCATCAAAAAAACTATCCAGGCACAGATTAAGCTGCTGTTGCCAATCCTGTGGTGTACGAGGCTGAGCTAACCATTGTCGCCAGTTATCCAGTGCCGCAATAAACTGCGAAACTGATGCCACAATTCTGGCTTTATCGCCACTAATGCCATCCATCGCCAGTTGGCCGTCAAACAAACGCCATGGCTCACCCTGCTCTGTCAGCGGCATCGCATAGCCGAGTAATAAACGGTCTAATCCGGCACGCCAGGTGTTAGCGTCATTAGCAGGTAAATCCAATGCCATTTTATCTTTGGCATCATGGCCCCACCGAATTCGGGTTTGCTGACACCATTCCCGCAGCCATAATAAGGCATTTTCATCGAGCTGGAACCGTTGCTGGATGGCAGGACATTCCAGTAATGCCAACACACTTTCCACATCAAACCGCGACTGTGGCAAAGCCAGAATACTAAACCAGGCGTTGAGTAAAATACTCTCCTGCTGGCCGCTGCTATCAGCAATACTAAAGGGAATAGCGTGGGCAGGATCAGCTGCTCCGAATACAGCTTCAATCCACGGTGCATACACATCAATATCCGGCGTCATCACCACAATATCGGTGGGTGATAAATCAGGGTGCTGTTCAAATAAAGCCAGCAATTGATCCTGCAAAATTTCCATTTCCCGCATCGGGCTATGACAGACCTGAATCAGAATAGAGTTATCGTCAGCACTCGCCACTTGCTGCTCACCGACCTCCAGCTCAAACATATCGCTTTTCAACATGCCAAGCATGGTGTCTGGTATGGGCTCAACAAAACAGGTCTCAGCTTCATGAGGCAAGTCCTGACATTGGCGAAAAAACTCCTGACCTTGTTTGCCTAAGCTTGCCAATAAAGGGTGACCCACATCCGCATTCAATTCTGGTTCGGGGTCGTCCAGCATCAATTCCAACTGCTGACGTTGTTGCTGTTTGGGGTCGATCAAATCCCCCAATAATGCTGACTGGGTGATAAATAAAACAAGGTGATATCGACAAACTTCGCCATCAGGGCAAAGGTCTGTAAATAGACAGGTGGCAGCGAAGAAATACCAAAAATACTGAGTCGTTCTGGCAGACCTGCAGGCTTTTCTGTGGCTGTTTGTAAAAGCTGATTGAGCTGGTTTAACAATCTGGCCCGATGCATGGGTTCAGCATCGTCAGCCGTTATTTTCTGCCATAGATGCCCTTGCCAGTTTGCGCTTTCT